>NZ_JAWIRR010000009.1:0-139920 GCF_036320065.1 Stenotrophomonas sp. SMYL8 | reverse complement strand
AAGAAGAAGCGGTAGAGCCGGCCGCTGGCCGGCTGTTGCGCGATGCTTCCGGAGGGGCTTGAGGTTGCCGGCCAGCGGCCGGCACTACCGTGGTAATCACCGGCGGCGAAGAAGAAGCGGTAGAGCCGGCCGCTCGCCGGCTGTTGCGCGATGCCCCCGGAGGGGGTTGAGGTTGCCGGCCAGCGGCCGGCACTACCGTGGTAATCACCGGCGGCGAAGAAGAAGCGGTAGAGCCGGCCGCTGGCCGGCTGTTGCGCGATGCTTCCGGAGGGGCTTGAGGTTGCCGGCCAGCGGCCGGCACTACCGCAGTGGCGCGGCATCCGGGTCGGCCACCGGAGACGGCGGGCAGGCCGGAATCTCCGACGGCGTGGCCAGTTCTTCGGCGTGCGAGGGCTTGCCCATCATCTTCGCCTTGCGCCAGCCACCCCAGCGGTAATAGGCCAGTGACAGCAGCATCGAGACCAGCGAGCTGACCGGGAAGCTCCACCAGATCGCATCGGCGCCCCAATACGGCTGCAGCAGTTCGGCGAATGGCACGCGCACGCCCCACAGCGAACCGGCCAGGATCAGCAGCGGCGGAATCACTGCGCCGGTGGAGCGAACCACGCCGGAGATCACGAAGCTGACGCCGAAGAACAGGAACGAGCCGATCACCACGTGGTTGAGGTGGCGGGCGATGTCCAGCGCCTGGCTGGCCGGTGGCAGGAACAGTGCCAGCAGCTGGCGATCGAACACCACCAGCGGCAGGATCAGCGCGCCGGTCAGCAGGAAGTTGAACAGCACGCCCTGGCGCGCAGTGCCGCGCACGCGATCCCAGCGCTGCGCACCGACGTTCTGCGCGGCCATCGACGAGCACGCCGCACCGATCGCCATCGCCGGCATCTGCAGGTAGTTCCACAGCTGCAGGGCAGCGCCGTAACCGGCGCCGGTGTCGGTGCCGTACTGGTTGACCATGGTCATCAGCAGGATCACCGACAGCGAGATCAGCACCATCTGCAGGCCCATCGGCACGCCCTTGATGACCAGCGCCTTGAGGATGGTCAGGTCGAGCTTGAACAGGCGCATGTCGGCGCGGCCCAGCCACAGGGTGTGGCGCTTGTGCCGCATGTACAGCAGCAGGCCGGCCAGCGACAGCGTCTGCGCGACCAGCGTGGCCCAGGCCGAACCGGCAATGCCCAGCGCCGGGAACGGCCCCATGCCGAAGATCAGTACCGGGTTCAGCACGATGTCCAGTGCCACCGACACCATCAGGAAACGGAACGGCGTGCGTGAATCACCGGCACCGCGCAGCGCGGCGGTGAGGAAGGCGAACGCGTACAGCGTCGGCATCGCCAGGAAGATGATCTGCAGGTAGGCCTCGGCCAGCGGCAGCGAGGCGGCCGGCGTGCCCATCGCCGCCAGCAGCGGATGGGCCATGAACCAGCCGGCGATGGCGATGATCACCGACAGGCCGATGAAGAAGGTGGCGCTGGTACCGACCACGCGCCGTGCCTGCGCGATGTCGCGCGCACCGATCGCCTGGCCGATCAGGATGGTCGAGGCCATGCCGAAGCCGAACACCGAGCCGATCAGGAAGAACATGATGTTGTTGGCGTTCGCGGTGGCGGTCAATGCCGCCTCGCCGAGGAAGCGCCCCACCCAGACCGCATTCACCGAACCGTTCAGCGACTGCGCGATGTTGCCCGCCAGGATCGGCAGGGAGAACAGCAGAAGGTTGCGGCCGATCGGGCCGGAGGTCAGGTCAAGCGGCGCTTTGGCCATGGAGTGGTGATCGATTCCCGGGAGGCGCACACTAGCACCAAGCCGGTTTGCAGGATGTGGCAATGCATCAACGACTGCAGGTGAAATGGAGCCTGGCGATGGCCTTGATCGGCACCGCACTGGCCGCATGTTCGACAGGTGACCGGCTGGGCGATACCCAGGTGCGGCCGACCGACCGACCCGAGTGCCTGGTCGGCAGCCAGCGCCAGGACCTGTCCGCTGGTGTACCCACGTTGATTGGGGGCAGCGGCTGCCGCACCGACCCCGACCATCCGCGTCCTCTGAACAAGCCACCGGAGTAGTCCGCACCGATGCCTGAGCTTTCCCCGTTGTCGCCCAGTGTCCGCCTGGACATCTGGTTGTGGGCGGCCCGTTTCTTCAAGACCCGCAGCCTGGCCAAGCAGGCCATCGAGACCGGCAAGGTCAGCGTGGCCGGGCAGCGCCCGAAGTCCTCGCGCGCGGTGCGCGTGGGTGAGCAGCTGCAGGTCGACCGCGGCGAGGAGCATTTCGAGATCCAGGTGCTGGGCCTGAGCGACCAGCGCGGGCCGGCGCAAACGGCACAGCAGCTGTACGCCGAGAGCGAGGCTTCGAAGGCGCGCCGTGCCGAACAGCGTGCACTGCGCATTGCCGCACGCGATGGTTTCCAGCCGCCGGAACACAAGCCGGACAAGCGCGCGCGGCGTTTGATCCGGGCCTTGGGTGACATCGACGCGCTCTAGCGAAATCCTGATTCCAACGGATTGTTCCTATCGCGGTGCGAAACAAAGCGCCGGTCACGGTGCGTTCGGATTGCGCTGGGCAGGCTGTTTTTTCACCTATCGAAGGCCTGCCCATGCGTCGTCTGCTGTTATGCCTGTCCCTGCTTGCTGCGGCGCCACTGCACGCTGCCGACATCACCTTCTGGGACGTTCCGCAACGCGGTGGCAACAGCATGAACATGTCGCCTCCGGACCGGAAATACTTCGAGGCGCTGCGTGCGACCGGTGCGACCTGGGTGCGGCTGGTGCCGGACAAGTGGAAGGGGCAGGGCGGTCGTGACTTCCTGATCGGCAACGCCGATGACTATCGCGGACTGGTTCCGGCCGACCTGGCCACGCTGCGGCGGGTGCTGGATGACGCCGATGCGGCCGGGCTGAAAGTGGTGCTGACGCCGCTGTCGCTGCCGTTGCTGCGCTGGAAGCAGCACAACGGCGATGTGGTCGACCAGCGCCTGTGGCAGTCCTTCGACAACCATGTGCCGGCCCGTCGCTTCTGGCATGACCTGGCCACGGCGCTGAAGGGTCATCCTGCCTTGGCCGCCTACAACCTCATCAATGAGCCGGTGCCCGAGTACGGTGCAGGCCTGGCCGAGCATGCGTCCACCGAGGCGATGCAGCGGTGGTATGCCGGTGTGCAGGACGGCCCACGCGATCTGCGCCGCTTCTACTCGGAACTGATCGCCAGCATCCGCGAGGTCGACACCGCGATGCCGCTGATGCTGGATGCGGGCTGGTATGCCGCCGCCGACGGTTTCAACTACTGGCCGGCACCGCTGGCGGATTCGAAGCTGCTGTACAGCGTGCACATGTACGAGCCGTATGCAGCAACCAGTGCACCGAACCAGACGCGTGCCAAACCCTGGCGCTATCCGGCGCAGGTGCCGTTCGGTGCAGGCAGCGAGCATTGGGATGCGGCGCGTGTACGCCGTTACCTGCAGCAGCCGATGACGTGGGCCGCCTCGCATGGCGTCGGTGCCAACCGCATGGTGGTGGCCGAATTCGGCTGCATGCGGCGGTGGCCGGACTGCAGCCGCTACCTGCAGGATGTGCTGCAGGTGCTGGAGCAGGACAAGGTGCACTGGGCCTTCTACGCCTTCCGCGAGGATGGCTGGGACGGCATGGACTACGAACTGGGCGACAAGCCGCTGCCGTGGTCGTACTGGCAGGCGCAGGAAAAGGGCGGCCATGTCGAGCCGCCGCGCTCGATGCAGGCGCCCTTGTTCGCACCGATCCTGCAGCGTTTGAAGGCGGGCAACCGGTAAGCCGCCGGGCCTGGCCCGGCGCTACCCATGGAGATGCCGGTAGCGCCGGCCCATGTCCGGCCAGGCTTTCCCTCAGCGCTTGCCGCCGAGCAGATTGCCGCCCAGCTTGAGCAGATCGCCCACGCCCAGCTGACCATCACCATCCTGGTCCAGCAGGCTGCCGAGCAGGCCGCCGGCCGGGCCACCCTGTTGCTGCACCTGCTGCTTCTCCTGGCCCAGGGCCTGGCTGAGCGAGCCGGCATCGGCCTGACCGCCGCCGAGGCGCTGGGCGAGGAAGGCCATCACGATCGGGGCAAGAATCTGCAGCAGCTGGCTGGTGCGGCCGCTGTCGAGCTGGGTGGCCTGGGCCAGGCCGGTCTCCACCTTCTGCTGGCTGCCGCCGAAGATGTGGCCGAGGATGCCGGCACCGTCGCTGGCGGCACCACCGCCACCACCACCCAGTACCGAGCCGAGCACGCCGCCCAGGTCCAGGCCGCTGTGGTTGTTCTGCAAGGCGCCGAGCAGTGCCTGCGCGCCCTGTGGCTGCGAGGCGTTGTTGCCCAGCGCGCCCATCAGTACCGGCAGGGCGGCACTGATCGCGCCGGAAGCCTGGGTATCACTGATGCCGAGCTGCTGCGACACCTGCTGCAGCGGGGCGCCCTGCAATTTGGCGAGAAGTTCATCGGTCAGGCTCATCTGCGGAATCCTTGATTGGGGTTGGGCGTGCAGAAGGTACGACGCGGACCGTTAAAACGGCGACGCCGCCTCACTGGGAGGCGGCGTGCCGTACACGGGGCAGGGCGATCAGAGCTCGATGTCTTCGGCGCCCGGGGTGGCGGTGGGGAAGTCCGCTTCCGGCTGCGCCGGCTTGAACGGATCCGACGGCTGGCTGGCCAGCGCCTTCAGCGCCGCGGCAACACCGGCACCGTAGGCCGGGTCGGCCTTGCTGCAGTTGTCGATGTGGCGCTGCTTGATGAAGTCCGGCGCATCGCCCAGGGCACGGGCGGTGTTGGCGAACAGGCGGTCCTTCTGTGCCTGGTTATAGCTGCGGAACAGCGCACCGGGCTGGCTGAAATAGTCGGCGTCGTCCTCGCGGAAATTCCAGAAGTCGGCGTCGCCCCGGATCTTCATCGGCGGCTCGCGGTACTGCGGCTGCTCCTGCCACTGGCCGTAGCTGTTCGGCTCGTAGTGCGGCAGGCCGCCGTAGTTGCCGTCCACGCGCATCGCACCATCGCGGTGGTTGCTGTGCACCGGGCAGCGCGCTGCGTTCACCGGAATCTGGTGGTGGTTCACGCCCAGGCGGTAGCGCTGCGCATCGGAATAGGCGAACAGGCGTGCCTGCAGCATCTTGTCTGGCGACGGGCCGATGCCCGGCACCAGGTTGCTCGGTGCGAACGCCGACTGCTCCACGTCCTGGTACCAGTTGACCGGGTTGCGGTTCAGTTCGAACTGGCCCACTTCGATCAGCGGGTAGTCGCTCTTCGGCCACACCTTGGTCAGGTCGAACGGATGCACGCGGTAGGTTTCCGCGTCCAGCTCCGGCATGACCTGGATGAACAGCTTCCACTTCGGGAAGTCGCCCTTCTCGATCGCGGCGAACAGGTCGCGGCCGTGGCTTTCGCGGTCATGGCCGACCAGGATCTGCGCCTGTGCGTCGGTCAGCGATTCGATGCCCTGCTGGCTGACGAAGTGGAACTTCACCCAGAAGCGTTCGCTGTCGGCGTTGGTGAAGCTGTAGGTGTGCGAGCCGAAACCGTGCATGTGGCGGAAGCTGCGCGGAATGCCGCGGTCGCTCATCACCACGGTCACCTGCAGCAGGGCTTCGGGCAGCAGCGTCCAGAAGTCCCAGTTGTTGCGCGCGCTGCGCAGGTTGGTGTGCGGGTCGCGCTTGACCGCCTTGTTGAGGTCGGCGAACTTGCGCGGGTCGCGCAGGAAGAACACCGGGGTGTTGTTGCCGACCAGGTCCCAGTTGCCTTCTTCGGTGTAGAACTTCAGCGCGAAGCCGCGGATGTCACGCTCGGCGTCGGCGGCGCCACGCTCGCCGGCCACCGTGGTGAAGCGGGCGAACATCTCGGTCTGCTTGCCGACCTTCTCGAATAGCTTGGCGCGGGTGTACTTGCTGATGTCGTGGGTGACGGTGAAGGTGCCGAACGCGCCCGAGCCCTTCGCGTGCATGCGGCGCTCGGGAATGATCTCGCGGTTGAGGTTGGCCAGCTTTTCCAGCAGCCAGACGTCTTCCATCAGCAGCGGGCCACGCGGGCCGGCGGTCTTGCTGTTCTGGTTGTCCACCACCGGCGCGCCGAAGGCCGTGGTCATCGGCGTGACCGGATCATCGCCATGCTTCTGCTTGGGCGTGGTGCTCAGTTCACGCTGCTGCTGGGCGCCTTCCGCAGGCGACGGCGCGGTGTGATACGGGCACTTGGGGCTGTTGTTATCGGACTGGCTCATGGCTGGCTCCTGCGGGTGAAGACGGGATGGAACATCTTCACTCGACTTTAGCTAGGGCCAGATGAAATGAATAATCGAATGATCCATTCAGGTCGATAGATTCTGTCAATTGAAACTCAGAATCGGATTTGCAGAACCTTTCGATGGGCCTCCCGCATGGTAGGCGGGGAGGCCTTGGGCGTGCGCTGCGGTTACAGCAGCGCTTTCAACCGGTACAGGGCTTCCAGCGCCTGCTTCGGGGTCAGCTCGTCCGGGTCGATGGCGGCCAGCGCTTCCTGGGCCTTGTTCGACGGTGCTGCGAACAGCCCGAACTGCTGTGGCGCATCCAGCGCCTGCGGCGCCAGTTCGGCGGCATGGCTTTCACCGCCACGTTGCTCCAGCTCGGCCAGGCGACGACGCGCCTGCGCCACGGTGGCGCGCGGCAGGCCGGCCAGTGCGGCCACCTGCAGGCCGAAGCTGCGGTTGGCGGGGCCGTCCTTCACTGCGTGCATGAACACCAGCGCTTCGCCGTGCTCGACGGCATCCAGATGCACGTTGGCGATGCCGCTGCGGCCGCCCTCGTGCTGCTCGTCGGCCAGCGCGGTCAGCTCGAAGTAGTGGGTGGCAAACAGCGTGTAGCAGCGGTTCTGGTAGGCCAGGTGGCGGGCCACTGCATCGGCCAGTGCCAGGCCGTCGTAGGTGGAGGTGCCACGGCCGATCTCATCCATCAGCACCAGCGAATGCGCGGTGGCGTGGTGCAGGATGTAGCTGGTCTCGGCCATTTCGACCATGAAGGTCGACTGCCCGCGCGCGAGGTCATCGCCGGCGCCGATGCGGGTGAGGATGCGGTCGATCGGGCCGATCAGCGCACGGCTGGCCGGCACGAAGCTGCCAATGTGGGCCAGCAGCACGATCAGCGCGTTCTGCCGCATATAGGTCGATTTGCCGCCCATGTTCGGGCCGGTGATGACCAGCATGCGGCGGTCCGGATGCAGGTCCAGATCATTGGGTTCGAACGGCTGCTCGCGTACCGCCTCGACCACCGGGTGGCGGCCGCGCTCGATCTTCAGGCACGGCTCTGCCTGCAGCTCCGGGCGCGCCCAGTCCAGCGCCTGCGCGCGTTCGGCGAAGGCGGCCAGCACATCCAGTTCGCTCAGCGCAGCGGCGCACTGCTTCAGCGGTTCCAGCTGCGTGCCAAGGGTATCCAGCAGCTGCTCGTACAGGTATTTCTCGCGCGACAGCGAGCGGTCACGCGCGGACAGCACCTTGTCCTCGAACGCCTTCAGTTCTTCGGTGATGTAGCGCTCGGCATTGGTCAGCGTCTGGCGGCGGGTGTAGTGCACCGGCGCACGGTCGGACTGGCCCTTGCTGATTTCGATGTAGTAGCCGTGCACGCGGTTGTAGCCCACCTTCAGGGTGGGAATGCCGCTGCTCTCGCGCTCGCGCAGTTCCAGGTCGACCAGGAACTGGTCGGCATGGGTGGACAGGCGGCGCAGCTCGTCCAGCTCTTCATCGAAGCCATCGGCGAGCACGCCGCCGTCGCTCAGTTTCAGCGGCGGCATTTCGGCGATGGCGCTGGCCAGCAGCTGCGCGCACTCGTCGTGTTCGCCCAGCGCCGCATGCAGCGTCTGCAGGCGCGGCGAATCCAGTGGTGCCAGCACCTCGCGCACCGCCGGCAGCAGGCCCAGGCCGTCGCGCAGGGTGGAGAAATCGCGCGGCCGCGCCGAACGCAGCGCGACACGGGTGAGGATGCGTTCCAGGTCACCGAGGCGGCGGAACTGCTCGCGGATGTCCGCATCGCTGCCGCGATCGATCAGGGTTTCCACCGCATGGTGGCGCTGTACGAGCACCTCGCGCAGGCGCAGCGGGCGGTGCAGCCAGCGCCGCAGCAGGCGCCCGCCCATCGGCGTCACCGTGCTGTCGAGCACACCCAGCAGCGTATTGCGGGTGTCGCCATCAACACGCGTATCCAGTTCCAGATGGCGGCGGGTAGCGGCGTTCATCGCGATCGCCTCGCCGGCGGTTTCCATCGCGATCGAGGTCAGGTGCGGCAGGCGCTGCTTCTGGGTTTCCTCGACATAGCCAAGCAGGGCACCGGCCGCAGCGGTGGCGCGCGGCTTGTCGTCGATGCCGAAGCCGCTCAGGTCATGCAGCTTGAAGAAATTCAGCAGCTGGCGGCGGCCGCTGTCGGCATCGAACAGCCACGGCGCGCGGCGACGTACGCCGGTGCGCTGGCGCAGGAACTCCGGCCAGTTCTCTTCATCGGGCACCAGCAGCTCGGCCGGTTCCAGCCGTGCCAGTTCGGCTTCCAGCGCGTCGTCGGTTTCCACCTCGTTGACCAGGAAGCGGCCGCCGGCCAGGTCGGCCCAGGCCAGGCCGTAGCCCTGCTTGCTGCGCGACAGGGCCATCAGCAGGGTGTCGCGGCGTTCATCCAGCAGCGCCTCGTCGGTGACCGTGCCGGGGGTGACGATGCGCACCACCTTGCGCTCGACCAGGCCCTTGGCCAGCGCCGGGTCGCCGATCTGCTCGCAGATCGCCACCGACTCGCCCAGCGCCACCAGCCGTGCCAGGTAGCCTTCATAGGCATGTACCGGCACGCCGGCCATCGGGATCGGTGCGCCGCCGGAGCTGCCGCGCTGGGTCAGGGTGATGTCGAGCAGGCGCGCCGCCTTGCGGGCGTCGTCATAGAACAGTTCGTAGAAGTCACCCATGCGGAAGAACAGCAGCAGGTCCGGGTAATCGGACTTGGCCGCGAAGAACTGCTTCATGAGGGGCGTGTGCTCTGCACTGGCCTTCGATGTAGACGGTTTCGCTTTTGAATCAGTGGTTTGCAAGAGAACTTCCTACGGTTTGTAGCGGTCGATCCCGGCAGCTGACGGCAAGTAACGGGGTTCTTCGTTGCGCCGCAGTTGCGGTGATCACTCAAAGAGGATCAAATCGATGTTGCGACGGACAGACGGCGGATCGACCATGGATACGGTTCTTGCGACGCAGGCAGAGGCCCCGCGTCGCCGAGGCACCAAGTTTAAGCTGACCTACCGCCAAATCTGCGAACTGAGCGTGGCCAAAGGCCCGGTCGAAGGCAAGCAGGGAAGGGTGGTCATCGCCCCTCGACTGCCCGGAGACGCCGGAAAGCCTTACCGCGTCCTGGACGGCAATCAGGGCGCGCCAACGGGCTTTGGCTTCTACGTGGGCACGACCCGCACCACTTACGAAGTCGTGGTCCGAGGCCCGGCCGGGGTTCGTCGGTTCTCCTTGGGCAGCGTCACCGACATTGGCCCCGAGCAAGCCTACGAGCTCGCTCGGCGGAAGTTGGCCGTGGTCCGAGAAACGGGCGAGCATCCTTCGAAGGAAGAGGCCCGAGCCGAGCAGCTGGTGGAGCTAAAGGGGCTCACGCTGGCGGACTGCTTTGCGGCCTACGTTGAGGACCTGCAGAAGCGCGTTCGCAACAAGAAAGCCAAGCCCGCCAGCATCCGGGCGATCCAGGACAGCTTGGCGCGGTTCGCTCGCCCGGAAGTCGGGCTGGCGGACAAGCCGATCCTTCAGCTGTTGGACAAGGACATCCACCGTGCGTTCGACAGCTTGCGGCGATCGTCCATGGTGCGCTCCAACCGGATCCCCACCCCGATGCGCCAAGCACTGGCAGATCAGCCGGATTGGGCCGAGCTTTCCACGCAACAGCTCGAAGCGTTGGGCGTGACCGGGAAGTACATCCAGCGAGTCAAAGCGGCCGGTTTGGCGTCGACCGAGCACGCGTTCACAGACGCGAAGAGGGCGGTCGACCTGGTGCTGAAGCGGGAACGCAAGGCGGCGGCCCAGCAGCAGCGGGACCCGGTGCTGCGTTACAACCCGTTCCAGGTCATCCACGACGACGACATGCTGCGGGACTCGCAAGCGCTGCGCCGGCACTACGAGCGTGCCGAGGTGCGCAACCCGCTGGGGAACGAAACGCTGCCCACGGTCTTGAAGGTGATCTTGGCCAGGCGGGACGAGCAGGGCGGCTTGAACGCCACCGGCGCGGATTACTTGCTGCTGACCTTGCTCTGGGGCACCCGCCGCGGCGAGGCCGCTCCCCTGCGCTGGTTTGACCGGTGCTCCCCAGGCGAGTTGCGCCAGTCGGAGGTGTCCTGGGTCTGGTTGGCCGGTCCGGAGGAGGTCAACCCTTACACGCGGCGGGCGGGCTCTCAGGTCTACTTGTTTGACACGAAGAATGGCGAGGAGCGCTACCTGCCGGTGGCCTACTTTGCTGAAAAGATTTTGCAGCGGCGTTTCGACGAGCGCGCGCACGAAGCCAGGCTCAAGCAAGACTTGGCGGACGCGGAAGAAGTGTTGGCCGCCGCCCGAGCCAGGCGTGCTCGCCGGGATCTGCTGGACCGGCTGGAAAAGGAGGTGGAGAGGGCGCGCCGCGCGCTGGCCAAAACCATGTTCGTGTTCCCCGCCCGATCGGACCGAAGCACCACGGGGCACTACTCGGACAGCAAGAGCATCGTGGCAAACGTGCGCCGGGACGCGGGGTTGCTCGATTTGCGGGCAGAGGTGGACATTGGGCTGACCCTCCACGATCTGCGCCGGACGCTCGGCCGTTACGCCGCCCTCCTGTTCGGCGAAAGTCGAATCGTGTCCCAACTGCTCCACCACAGAACGTTGGGGCGAGGCGAGGATCGCATGGCCGTTGTCTCCGAACGCTACACCGAGCAGGAATGGTCAAAGCTTCGCGAGGCTATGGGCCGCGTGGAGGAGCACATGGTCGCGACCAGTCCTCGTGTCTGGAATCGCTTGAAGGGGACGGATAAGCCTCGGCTGGACGAGTCCGGCGATGCCCCAGTCTCCATTTTCTCAGCAAGAAACCGACGCGACGCCCAGTAAGGAGCGACCCAATGGAATGCCAGCGTAAAGAAGAGGACTACCTGGAGCAGCGCTCTGCGGCACTGGATGCTGAGCTGACCAAAGCCGCCGCAGGCTTGCCGCCTCCGACGATCAGCACCAAAGCAGCGGCGCGTTACCTCGGGGTCCACTTCGACACGCTTGGCGAGTGGCGCCGCCGAACGCCTCCTGCAGGGCCGCCCTTCGTGAAAGGCGCCGGCCGCGCTGTTGGAGGGGCCAACGAGCACGTCCGTTACCCTTACACCGAACTCGTTGCTTGGCAGGCCTCACGCGTGGGCCGCAGCGTCAAAGAGCGTCGCTTGATCGACGAACTGGACGCAGCCCAGCAACGGGTCCGTGAGCTGGAAATCGAATTGGCCTTGCGGCAGGCGCGCGACGACGCAAGCCGGCTTCAGAAGAAGTTGGGGCGCATTGCCACGCTGGCCACGCTCGATGACATTGCCGTGGTTCCCCATGAGTGGGCGTTGGTGGACGGCCGGGTGGCCGGCCATGTCTTGGTGGTGAGCGACCAAGTGCTAAGCGATGCACTTGAACGGGGTGACGTGTGGGATGCCACGGTCGAAGTTGCCTTACAGGCGGCTTGGATCGACGGTGAGACGCGTGAGCCCTACCACTGTGCTTACGCAAACGTGCTTCAGACGGTGATACAAGAACTCCGCGAAGCCAAGGCTGCCCAGCAGGCAAGCGATTTGGAGGCGCGTTGGGCGCCGGGGACAGTGTCTGGCAATTCGGCGAGGCCTTTCGCCCGGCATACGGAGGCGTCATGACGGCTGGAACTGAACTGGATAAGGAGGTGATGGGCCTGCGCCCAGGACGGCGTCCAGCCCAGCCCAAGCCAATCGAACTGACCCAAGCAGAAGAGCTGGAGTTGGCTAAAGCGAAGGCCGGGCGAGTGGAGTGGGTCGGTCCTGGCGTCGCCGCGTACATCCTTGGGATTTCAAAGGAAGCTCTCAAGAAGCGTCGACTCCGTGGCGAAGGCGTTGTTCCCGAGCATCGGGCGGCAAGAAGTAACAAGCACGGAGTGCGTTACCGCTGGTCATCGGTTGTTCGCTGCGGTGGGGCGGAGCGCTTTCAGAGCGAAGTTCTTGCCGAGCGTTTGGAAGATGTCGTGAAGGTTTTGAAGAAGCTCGGGCTTGCCGGGTTGGAGCGCGACCTTCCATGGGCGTTCACTGAAGAGCAGCGCATCAGGGGGTTATCAGGCTTCTATCCCAAGCTTCCAGCGGCACCTCTTTCACTCAACGAGGCGCTACGCCGATCTTGGGTTAGCGTGGAAGATCGAGCGCCATTTCACGATTTGGTCGTTCAGTCGTTGTCCCAATGCCCTGCAACGGCTTTGCGGGCTGTTGATTGGAAAAGTTCAGTTGAGGGCTAATACGGCACCAACTTCGCCACTTGTCGCGTTTTGCGCTCGCGGAGTGGCCCCTGCCGAGAACTACGTCCTTTGCGAGCTGCATGAGGGACGTCACTGCTCTTGTCTGTCCAGACCAGCCATCACGCGTGGCTCGCGCTTGTCGATGAATAATTGGAGCTCGGGTCGCGAAGGGAGCTGCTCACTGTTTTACTTATGAGTTTTTAAATCCTGCCGGAGGTCTGAATGAATTTCCCAAGTCGTTCAACGGGCGTGCCGCCCGAGCGTAACAAGAAGTACGTGGTTGTCGACAGGCGGCGCTATCTCCCGGATGGCAGTATTAGCCCCTCGTCGCCAAGTAATCCATGGGCCGTGTATGAGGACACAATGCCACTCATAGAGCCCCCGCTGGCGGAGTTTGAATCGATGGCTGAGGCGCTTGCTCATGCCACGATGCTAGGGGCTACATCAGAGCCCAACTAAATTTGAGGGGACTGTAGCTTATTGGTCCGGTCCTTCGAGAGGTGAGCGTCGGCTGACAATTTGGCGGTATTCATCCCCCGACAACGGCACCCACGTAATGTCCTGATCTTTCCAAAGAGGAGCGCTAGTAGGGAGGCCTCTGCGCTCCATATTGGATTGCCAGAATTCGATGCAGCGGTTTGTTGCCTCGGTGGCCTGTTTCTCCGCATCCTCGGGCGGGACGCGTGCTAGGCAAGCCAAATAGGCGTTGTTCCAGAAATCTTGAATTTTCATGATGTTGGCCTTCTTCTCTACTGGTGGGCCTTATTATCAGGTGGGGCAGGGTTGTCAATGGCTGCCGGGGTCTTCGTGAATCGCGCCTGCAATGTCCCTATGTCGACCGGGCGTTGTCGGGACAGATGTCCCGATAAAGCGCCACAGCGCCTAGTGAGCCCTACAGCTCCCCTTCGCCAACATTACGGTGTTCCAACCGGGAACGTCTTTGGTTGAGCGTCGATGAGCAAAGAGACGGACAATGATATGAGCGCTGAAGGGCATCGTAGCGCCAGAGATCCGCATTGGAGTCTGCCAATTCAGTGTGAAGAGGAAACCCGGGCTGTCATGGACGAGATGGACAATCTCATCAGCCGGCTGCCGTTGGAACTCAAAGTGCGCGCCCGAGCCTTGCCGTTCCCGCAGTTCCACCACGCGTGCGCCCATGGCGATATCGAGATGGTTGCCGCGATGTTGGAAGTCGGGGTAGATCCGGACGGCTACCCCTACACCTACGACGAGATGGACCAGCCTCCTCTGGTGTGGCTTGCATGGGCAAGCGATCTAGATAGCAAAACCAAGCAGGAAGTGGCCCTGATGCTTATCAAGGCCGGTGCGTGCATAGAGGAGGGCGAGCCTCGGCTCGAAGCACTGGCCTGTCAAGACGAGGAATTCGCCGATTTTCTGGAAACGTATTCCCCTGTCTAGAGGTTGGGGTGAGGGCCAAGGAGAGGCAGCTCAGGCGCCTCCGCTTCGGCCTGTAAGGGGCAACTGCGGCGAACATAGCGTGGACCGTCGGGTGTGATCCTCCCCAAGATCACGATGTCATCGTTGATGCGGTGAAACCGATCACTCGGATGTACGGCGCACGAAGCATCGCTATAAAGGTCGAGCGCAAATGCGGTGTGGCGGGCCACTGATCTCATCCAGGACGGCGCTACTGGTGAGTCTCCTATCGCGAACGCAGCTACGATGGACACCACTGCTGCGGCAAAAATGCGTGAGCAAAGCATCAAATAGTCAAAGTCGCTCCTCTTCGTTTTCCCCCAAGGGGAAGTTCCTGCAGCCCAAATGAGAATGCCTATGGCTGAAAGGCCGCTTGAAACCGTAATCACGAAGGCGATGATCGGCACGAAAGCGAAAGGCACAAGTAGGGCTACTGCAGTTGGAAAATGAGAAGGATCCTGTCCGGTGCCATCGTTGACTGCCAGGCGGCTGATCCCTGTTGCGGCGGCAAGCGCCATAACGCTCATTGCTGTGACAGCCAACTTGGCCAGTGGCAGCTGGAGCTTCGGATAGAGCCAGAGAAATGCTTCACGTAGGAACCCAACTGCAAAGAAGAAACTGGCCGCGTAAGTGATGACGTCGGTGGCCAAAGCCTTCGGAGCAAAGCGGAACAGAAGAAGGGCGATGCCCATGAGGGCCGCCCCACTGCAGTAAGCCCTAACGGTCAATGGTTGGATGAACCACCACAGTTTGAACCGTTGAAAGCGATCGCTGATCGTCGATGAAAACAACATCCCGTATCCCCCGTGTCCATACCGGGCGGATTATCACCTGTTGCCGTCGCAATCGCTGAGACCGGCTCGCTGGAAGGAGCTTATGAAGGTTCGAGGTCTGCCAGGAGGCGGTCAATGGCTTGCTTCCGCTTGGCCGGCGGGAGCGCGGTCAGACCTTCAAGGGCTTGAGAAAGCTTGGCCTGTTGAGCCTCGCTTTGAACACCCAGCGCCAAGATAGCGTCTGCCATCGCCGGCGTCGTCGCCAGCAAGTAAGCCGGCGGCACGTCCAGTGCCTGCGCGAGCTCAAACAGTGCTTCCAGGCTCACCGTCATCGATTCGCTCTCGTAGCGACTGATGCGAGCCGATGCGGTGTCTTTGTCCAGGCCCATCCTGACCCCCACTTCGCGCTGGCTGAAGCCTCGAAGGATCCTGGCTTGGCGCAGTCGCGCCGCCACGATCGCTCGCGGAGTTGTCGGCGTAGTCACAGGCTGAACGGATGCAGTGCAGGCATGCACCGATGATGACCCAAGGCCTACGTCACGGGTAGACTCTACGTGCCGCGTAAGTTCGTGGCAAGTCCATCCAACGGAACGAGGGGCTGTATGAAGAACGGTGCAGTTCTGGCCGGCGCGCTCGCGCTGGTCGTGTCGACGGGCGCCAGCGCCCAATCCATGACCCCATCGGGCCTGCTTCGGCAGATTGAAGGGGCCCTCTCAGGAAAGTCCGGGTCACAGGCCAAGGTGCCCCACCCCCTGTACGCCGAGCCGGCCGGCATCTACTGGGACCTGGACGAGGACACCCTTGAGGGTGCTCAGCACCTGCGCGAAGGGCTCTCCTCCACCGGGGCGCAAGGGATCGATATGTGCGACATGGGCTTGTTGGCAATGGCCCATTCCGCCTACCAGTTGAGGCCTGACAAACGGCAGTGGTGCTTGCGGCAGGCGTGGGTAGCTGCAAAGAGGACGACGGGTAGCAATGAGGCAGAGCCGCCTTCGGCGGTGATCGAGCAGCGCTTCGGGCCTGCTTTCGACGCCCGGCTGGAACGGTTCAAGAGCGTTCGCCGGTATGCCGTTCGCCCGAACTTCAAGGCGCTGGGTGGGGTCAGCTACAACGCAGATCGGGGCGCCATGGAAGTGTTCGTGCCGATGCCGCAGATCTCGGTTGCTGGCTTGAGTGTCACGGGAAAGAACTTCGTCCCTTGGATCCGCAAGACGCCGACGGGAGTGTCCAGCCCGCCGAACGCGGGGCGCTACCGGTTGCTGATCCGGATGGACCCCGCCGAAGCGGCCAACCTCGCGCGGCAAGGCCGCTCGTTCCAGGACGACCGCGTGGTCTTCTCGGTCAATCGGGTTTGGATCGATGGCACGGAGCCCAAGATGGACGTGACCGTCGAGAAGGTGAGCCTGGGCTATCGGAACGAAACGGTCGAAGTGGACGTCACCAAGAACCAAGGAGAAGGTCCATGACACGTGGAACGGTGGTCGCCGCGGTAGCAGCCGTTGCCTTGATCGCTTGCGGTAAGGCGGAACAGGGACCGTCGGTGGAGCAGGTTGCAAAGGGGTACGAGCAGTATTTGAACGCGAACCTGGTGGCCGAGCTGGGGCAGCGGGTGGAAGTGCGTGGCTGGGATGGCCTGAACGTCGATTGCAATCAGAGCGGGCCCGAGCGAACGACGTGCGTCACGGGCGGCACCCTCGATGTGATTGGTTTCCAGGGTGGGCGCCAGCTGAAAGAGGCTCCTGCGCCCGTGCCGGCCCGTGCAGACCTGGTGTTCGAAAAGCGGGCAGGGCAGTGGGTGCTCACCGACGCACAAAGGAAGCCCTGATCGGTGCTCGTAACCCGCGCTCGTTTTCGCTCATCTGGAGGTTCCATGAATGCCCATGCCCGCTCTCACTCGACCGCATCCCATATGCAGTGGGGCCTGCTCGCACCCGCAACGGTCCTCCTGGGCGGTGCTGGCCTGCTCGCCTTCGCAGGCGGCGCAGAAATTTCTGTAGAGCTGGGGCTTGCCTGGCAGGCTGTGGCGGCGTTCTCGGCTGGTGTTGGCGTGCTGGCGCTCCTCCTGCTGCTTTACATGCTGAACTGGCGAGCGGCGCGCGTTCGGGCAGCCAAGGCGGCCAATCCCTTTCTGGAGCCGAGGCGCGGGGGCTTTTGGAAGGGAGCATTGATGGGCACGCTGGTCGTGGTGGCCGTGCAGATCGGAAGCATCGGGGTGGGAATCTTCTACCCTGGCCTGATCGAGTCGGAACGCAACTTCTTCGTGTCTGTCCCGCCGCTGGCGTTGACCGCCCTCTACACCGTCTTCCCGATTGCGCCACTGGTGGGTGGGTTGATCGGGCGCGTGTGGCGCGCCACCAGCCTGTAGGGCGGGCCGGGGGCTTCTGACAGACGTCAAAGGGGGCAAATGCCCCCTTTCAACGGTTCGCGAAAGACGCCGGCGACAATGGCCGCCTACGTCCCTCGATGCTCGATCAAAGCCGTCCGATAGTTCTCGCAAGCGTCCCTCAAGCCTGATTGGGCCGCTGCGATCAACGCATCGGTGCTCATGACGGAAGCTTCGTTCCGTTCGACGATCAAAATCGGAAGGGCATCGATGGCCTGTTGCCAGTCGTGCTCCGAGCCTCTGTGCTGCTTGTTGTTGCAATTGTGGTCCATCGTCTCTGCTCCCCTTAAAGATGGAAGCATCTAACCATGTGCGCAAAGCTGCGCAAGGTGCACATAGGAGCGGATCTACAGATGTGTCGAGCCGTTCGCGATTCGGTCCTTAAATGCCACGGGTGTCTCACTCTTCTGGAGGCCGGTCGCTTTTTGGCCTCCCGGAGCCGCGGGATCGAGGGTGTTGAGGGCTAGATCCGCACGCCAAGCGCGTCCAGGGTGGGAGTCGTCATCGTTCCGGTGGCCCGGATGCCGTGGGCCAATTGGAACATCCGCAGCGCCGATTGGGTCTCAGGAGTGAGGACCCCGTCGATGGCACCTGGATCGTAGCCCTTGGAATAGAGCGCTGCCTGGACGCGCATGATGAGTAGCTTCAGCGCATCGGCGTCCCGTCCCTCCGTGACCGGCTTGTCGTAGGTGCCGGGCTCCAAGGTCAAGTTGTTCGTGGATCTCGAGTTTGCTCGGGTGGCTGGATCCAGATTCTGGGTTGGGTAGCTATTCAAATGGCTGCCGACACTGCCGCTTGTGCCTGTGGTTCGTGGAGCTGCTGGGGCCACCGGTGCCGCTGGCGCGGTGTAGCGGGTGGGCGGTGGGGTATAGGTCGCCGGTGGCGGGGTGTAGGAGCGATATGAGCTTCCCGATCCGGACGAATGGGAACGATGGGAGCTGTGTGATCGATGGGAGCTGTGGCTGCGGTGCCCTGCATACAGGTTGTGCCGGCCTGCATTCAACGAGGTGCTCAGGACGGTCGCGTACTTCCCGTCCATCTCGGAGAGCCTGGAAAGGTCGGACTGGCCCTTGGGGGGCTCCGTGCCCAAGGTTCCCAAGGTAGCGGCGCCGACGATCATCAGTGCGTTGGACATGATCAGGTTTCCAGGATGGGAGAGATGGACCGGCTGGTCCAAGCTCGTGTGACCCACGAGAAGAAGCCGCCGCACCGTTGCCGAACCGAGCAGCCGTCACAGGCAGGTAGGTAGTCGTTCTTCCAAGGCGAAATGCTCTGCACGGCGTAGGGCCAAAGCGATCGGTCCAACGCGCACAGAGGAAGGTTGTAGAGCGAGACCGGAATTCCGCCCTCGGCCAGCAGCCCGACCGCGTCGGACAAGACCTCACCGTAGTCCGCCGGATCGGCCCAAAGCTCACGCTGATGCGCTTTGGCGAACCCGATGGGCTCGATGCCCATCAGTGCGACGTGTTCGACGAAGGGCAGGTTTCGCCAGATGTAGCGGGCCAGCTGTGCTAGGCGCTCGACCGTGGGCTTAACCAACACGACTCGGATCTCCACCCGCTGCTGGGCGGCTTCCAATGCGTAAAGCCCACGAAGGGTCTGAGCGAACGCCCCCTCGCTTTGCACCACATAGTCGTGCAGAGCATAGCGGTCCCCGTAGAGCGGAATGCCCCAGCTCAGGTTGGGATGGAGGCCCGCAAATTTCGCGTGCAGGCCGGGCTCACGCAGTCGGCCGTTGGACAGGATGTGCAGGTGGGTATTGGGCAGCACGTGCGCGCATTTTGCCACTACGTCGACCAACCCGTCGCCCAGCAGGGTCGGTTCCCCGCCGCTGATCGCCAGCGAAGGTTCCTCGGGATCGATGAGGTCGATCAGGTCCAGGAGGTGCCTCACCCGCCAATCGTCTTGAACGTCTCGGGGCGGCTGAGAGCACATCAGGCAGTAGCTGTTGCAGCGCTCGGTGGCGAACAACACATTGCCGGTGTCTCCGCGCCGATATCGGATCGCCACCTTCTTCTGCAGGGGATTGAGCTCCACCACGTCCCCTGGTTTGCAAACACCTGGCGGACCTTCCAGGCGAACGAGGGGAGTCTCACCGGCAGAGCGCAACCCGCCTGAAGGCAAGACTGCACCCCACGGCAGGCTTAGCAGGTCATTGCTGAAGTGGTCCTCCGAGACGTCCCGCAGGTCCAGGGCCAAGCGCTCCAAAGGTAGTGCTGATTGGGCAAACTCTGCCAGCGACACGACCTTGAGCAGGCTGGCCTTCGCCGACGGTGCCAGTTCGGCTCGGGTTTCAAGCGGCAGCATGGACGGCGTCCTCTACCGATGGCTTCGGGTTGGCCCAAGAGCGCATCAACGCTTGGATGTTCCGGTCAGCCTTCTCGTAGCGCTCCAGCAGCAAATCAAAGAGCCCCATGTTCCGCCGGCAGAAGTCGCTGCTGGGCCGATGGCCGATGGGATCCCCTTGGCGGGCGTGGTGCTCGATCGGATCGGCGCCGCACATCGGCACAAACGCGCAGTCGGAGCACGTGGGTAGGGCCTCGGCGACGCCGGCGTCCAGCAAGCGGGCCATGGCGGGCGAGGACAGCCATTGGCTGACCGGTTGGCTGACGTGGCCCAAGGCAAAGGTATCGTCCCCCATGGCGGCCAACATGCGTGCCTCATCCGACGGATAGACCCGCCCATCGTGGTCATAAATGACGGCGCCCAATCCGGCTCCGGAGGGCGATCGGAGATCGACATAGCCGTGCCCGAAGGACGTGAAGAGCTGGGAGAGAAGGAGAGACGCGTAGGACTCTTCCATGGCGTAGCCGGCCAGGTTCACCGACAGCAAGTGGTCGAATGCGCGTCGGTAGAAGGCCAGGAAGTCCTCCGTGGGGTAGCCGGTGCGGCGGGCCGTCTTGGTGGCGAACCCGTAGGGGCTTAATGGTCGCAAGGAGATGCTGTGGAAACCCAGCTTCCGATATTCGTCGATGATGGCCTCAGGAACCTCGAGGCTCTGGCGGGTCAGCGTCGTCAGCGCCGAAACGCCATCGTCTCCCAGCCAACGGCGTCCGCGTTCAATCCCCTCCACAGTCCGCCGGTAGCTGTCGCGGCCGGGTCGGGGGCGGTTGGCGTTGTGAAGCCATTCGGGACCGTCCAGCGACGTAGACAACTTGAAGCGATGTTCGGCCAGAAACGCCAGCTGGTCGTCGGTGAGGTCATGCAGGGTGGATGCCAGCACAAAGCGCATGGTGCGTCGGGCGCTCCGATTGCGCTCGACGATCCGCCGGGTGATGGCCTTCACTTGCCCAAAATTGAGCAGGGGCTCACCCCCTTGGAACTCGATCGTCAGTTCTTGGCTCGGCCATTCGAACAACCGTTCCACCGCCTGTTCGGCGTGCGCACTTTCCATGTCGAACGCAGTGGCGCTCGTCTCCTGCCTTGACACTTGGCAGTAGTTGCAGGTGTGGTGGCAGCGCAGGGACACCACGAAGATGTGGAGAGCAGGTCCACCCATCAGGTAGGACTTTCGGCTGCGGATTTGACTAAGCAGGGGCGCCAGGCTGCTTCGGTCGGCCCCCGCAACGGCAAGGTGCCGGGCTTCCAAGTCCCCAAAGAGGGCAGACTCGGTCGGAAGCTGGTGGTTCACCAGGCGCTCGACGTCCTCCATCTTCATCAAGAGCCAGTCGCCGGCCATCGACGAGACGAAAGCCCGATCGTGATCCCACGGGAGTCGCCGGAACCGCAGAGGCAAAAGTTGGTAGTCCGATGGGGCGGCAAAAGCCTCAGCGGACCTAAACCTCGACATGGGAGACCATCGGCTGAGCTTGGTTTAGCGCAGCGCGAAGCAGCTCCTGCTGCAGCCCGCTCGTCTCCGCTCGGACGGCCGCCCGCAGGCGTTCGTCCAGTAAGTCTCGGGAAAACCGGGCCCAGAGGTCCTCTGGCAACTTAGAGCCGTCCAGAGACCAAAAGCCAACGATGAGGTTGGCGCCTTGGCTACGAACCTCGACACCAAGCTCGCCGGTATAACGATGCGCGGCCCGAGCCGCGACGTCGTCTGAATACAGTGCGCGATCAATAGTGAATTGCGAGCGTTCCATTGCTCATCCCCCCTGGATGAGTGAACTTTGCTCCTGAGCAGCCCATGTTGCAAGTCGCCAGAAGTCGAAATTCTCCTCTGACTCGAGCCTGCCTTGAGTGCGTTCGGAGCCCGACGCTGTCGACTATTTGATCAGGAATTCACTGGGCTCTTTGCCCTTCTGTACCAGTGCAGCCAGCCACCTTGGTTGGCGGCCACGGCCGGACCACGTTTCGCTGGGGTTGGCCGGATTGCGGTACTTAGGGGCGACCTTGCCGCCGGCGGACTTCGCGGGTTTGCGGCCGGTGCGCTTCTTGGAGGTCTCGGAAGAGGCCGTTGAAACCGCTCCGTAAAGCTCATCTATCGTGTAACCATGGTCTTTGACGTATTGGTTGATCTTGGCTCGCATGGCGGCAGCCTTGGGCCGGGTCAGCACCTTGGTTTGTTGCTTTTCTGCCTGAGCGATCAGGGCCTTGAGTTCTTTGGCCGACAGGCCGCTGACATCGATGGTCATCTGTTTGATCCAAGCGTCGAGGGTTTCAGTGTAATTCCAAATGGAATCCGATGCGAAGCCACGCGGTGACCATGAGTGATGCTCAGCGCGTATCATCTGGTAGCACACTCACCTCGGTAAATGTCATGAGTAGCGGAGATTTCGACGACGCGAGCATCCTCGGTTTGAAGACGAAGCGCGCTTGGACAGATAAGGGAGAGTCGTTCTCACCAAGGGACATCGATGATTCCGAGAAGCGCCGCCAGATGCGGCTGAGCTGCGGGCTATGGGACGACGATCTTAATGACCTCATCATCGTTCCAGAGGGCCAGAGCAACGGCACTCGCAAGCCAGCTAGGGCTCACTTCAAACTAAAGTCCGGGGAACCCAGGACGCCAATCCACCGCGACAGCGCCGACCCGACCCACAATGATGCAGTGAACGAACTTCAGAGTCGTCTAGCGGCCGACGGCACTTCACTGCAGATCATGTCCAAGGGGCGGGATGCCAATAGGAAGCACATTCGCACGCAACTCTGGGCTCAGCATTCCTTGAGCAAATATACGTGGCACAAAGAGCCAGGCACGCGGCTACTGATGGAATGTGGCGACTTTATTCAGCCGGACATCGTGGGCGTCGACACCACGCGGATGAATAGGACCGCTCGCAATCCGATGGTCATCATTGAAGTCGTCCATCACCACTGGCCTGAGAGGGCGACGTTCTTGCATCTGAAGACATTATCTAAAATGAACTGCATCGTCGTCTTCTATTTTGTCAAGAAAGGGCTTAGTGAGAACAGTTTTGCGAACGCACTGAAGCTGGATGGGGTGAAAAATACGCTAACCGCCGCCACCTTTCTAATTGGAGGAGATTTTATGCACGAAGGAGAGGTGGTGCAAGATTCGATCAACTCAGACGATGATTACATTAAGTTCAACGAATTAGCAGGGGCGGCAGCTGAAAAGTCGTTCAATGAACAGGCGGCGAAAGACAAAGCCAACGCTAAAGCCAAAGCAATGGCTGAGGCCCAAGCCAACGGCAACGTCAAGTGATCTGCGGTCTCGCCCCGTTCGTGCTGGCGTGGCGGCCGTTCCTCTTCAAAATGAAGGCTCGAGATCGCCTAGCTCAAACAGCAGATCGGCCGCCCGACGGGCTGTATTGAAATGATTGCTAACTTCAATCTCCTCAGTTTCGCTCCAGCTTTCACTCATCCTGCCCGGGAGCAAATCAGATGCTGTGCACCGGTAAACCTCGGTCGTCAGTAGGACGAAGGAAGCGCCTACCCTCTCGAGTGCCATGCGAGTGAAATACTCGTATTCGCCAGCAACGTTTGCCTCGACCCATTTCCAGTCGACCTCAATCCCCGCTTCGTCATGAATTCTCGCCTCTAAAGTCACTCCGGCTTGCCAGAACACATCGTGAGCCGGTGAGGAATCGGTTGGCTGCGCGATGTAACGTTTCGACCATGAGGCTAGGTCCATCAACTGGGAGGGACTCAAATGGTCGTCGATCTCAGCGAGCGCCCGCTCTCGATCCGCTCGGTGAACCGAGAGGCCGGCCTTGGCTCCCAACACGAGTGCGGGCACCAAGTCAGGGGACAGATCGATGAACTCACATGTGGGGTTTTGCATAGGACACGCGTTAATTAACGACACGGTTTATGCCACGCATTTGCGCACTGTCAACCGGAGGGACGTTTGCCTTGATGAGGGCGTGAGCTTGAGCGCGAGGCGTCGCACAATGCGGAGCAAGGAGGGCTAGTGTGGAAGCGCCGCTCCGGTAGCTAGGCCTGTGGCCGGGCGCCACTCCCTGCCGGCCCGAATTGACCGACAAGGCAGCTGGCCTAGCCCATCTTTATGACCTCCCTTCTACCCATTTCCGAACGCTCCACAGGCGTCTCGTTCCCACCGGTGTCTTGGTTTCAATCGCGTGCCTTTTTGGCGAGAGGCGGGACGGCGCTTGCCGCGCAATCCCGGAGCGTCTTAGTGCCGCCGGCACCGATCTGATGAACGTTCATTGCTCTTCCAAATGCCAGCATCGCTGACACATCTCGGTGAGCGGGCCCCCGGTGGTTGTGGGGGTGCTCGTATCGCTGGGTGACAGCGAAGGTCAGGTGCTGCGTCGATGACCCTTCGGGTCCTTCACTTCCTGCTTCCCCGCGTTGGAGGAGCTTGGGCACCCGTTGCGGCCTTATGGATGGAACTTGCTCGGGTCCTGCAACTGTTCCGCAAACTGACCGCGCTCGTAGCGCGGCAGTTCCACGTTGGGCTGGTACAACTCCAGGGCGCTGATCTGCTTGCTCCGGGTCACCTGCGGTTTCTTGTGGAGGTAGTGCTTGCGCAACACCTGGACCCGATCCCGTGGATCGGTGCTGTGGCCGGTGACCAGCGCAATCTCCTTCTCTGGAACGTCGTTGACATCCAATTCGGTTGCTAGGGTGTGGCGGAAGGCATGGAAGCCTATTCCTTTGGCGAACCCAAGGCTCTTCAGGTAGCGGCCGAAATCCACCACGAATTGCTGGCTGTAGCGCGCGTTGGTCTCCCCGGTCTTCCGGTTTACGCCGGCAGACAGGAGGGGGAACAAGCGCGGGTGGCCAGTGGCCTTCATGTCTTCGACGAACTCGAGGAAGCCGGCGTCCAATAGGGGCTTGGCGATGGGGACGATGCGCATGCACCCGGCTCCCTTCATGCTTTGCCGACTCCGGCGCTGGCGCTTCGGATCCGCGGCGAGGTCTTCATCGATGGTCTTTTGGAAGGCGATGCACCAGATGCCGCGCTCCTGGAGGATGTCGGCCAGCTTCAGCTGGCACACTTCGTTGACGCGAGCGCCCGTGTAGAGGCCAATCATCGGTGCCCACCAGTGCTGCGGCTTTCTCGCCCAAGGGATGAAGGCTGCCGGGTCGAAGATGGCCTGCAGGTCTCCGTCCTCGAACAGGCGGATGGCCTTGTCGGGATCGATGGCATGATCTTCTTTTGGTTTGCGGAAGGCCTTCATGGGCGAGGACGCGATGGCTTGCCCATTGACCAGGTGGTTGAAGAAAGCGACAAGGAAGCGCCGATGGCGCTCTTCGGTGGCCGGAGCCAAGGGCGGCACGTCCTGCTCCTTCCCCAAAGTGATCGCGTCATCGAAGCTGAGGCGTTTTAGCAAGGGATCCGACAACAGGTTTTTCGGAGCCCAGCGCAGCAGCTGCCACAATGCTTGGATGTGCTTGTAATCCACGCGGCAGGCCGAAATGTTGCCGCAGGTCAGGAGGAGGAGTTTCAGGGTCCGCTCGGTGGCGAGCACGGTCTTGGGATCCAGCTGCCGACGGCGCATGTCCGCGAGATGATCATCGATCTCTTTGGCCAAGGGACGCGCCGGTGTCCCCATGGGCAGTTGCTGGGGATACCGGGTTCCGTTCTTCAGCGCGCTCTTGCGGCCGATTTCGTCCAGCGCTGTCAGGATGCATTCCTGAAGATTGATTGCAGCTTCGCGACCTTGAATCGTAGCTCGTTCAATCCGGAAACGACCAATGTGGATGCCCTCCAGATGAAGGGTGCCAAAGGGCGCGGCGATGTAATCGGTGAGTGCTGCGGAGGGTAGAGCGGTCATTGGTTCACTTCCATCTGGGGGATGGAAGTACGGATAAAACAGGCCGCAAATTCGTCAACCGGGTTGATACAAAATTTTTCGCCCCGCTCAACACCCGTAGACGTCGCTCCGGCTGCGAGGGTGCTCGCACGAACCCGCTAAATCAGTTATCTCCGTGAAGTCCATTAAAACAAGGGATTTCCAGTGATTTTCAAGTAATCAATAGCAGTCAATTGCGTACTGTTTGCACAATATTGACTAACAAGTAAGGGGCTTGGATTGCTGATTATATATGAACGCAAGTTAAATGAGTGGTGGTATTGTTAGACCAACAGTTATTCGCTTTGGTCGGAACTTGCATTGCCATCCTGTAGGTTCTTCTTCTTCACTTCCTCGATCGCCCTCCTATCTCTGTCTCTCTCGCCTTGCCGATCGTCGCTTGAGAAGCTGTCCACCTTCAATCTGACCGATCCGCGCAAAACTGGGCTAAGTCGCTCGTCGATGTGCTTGAGCGAACTTGCGAGCTGGATCAGCGGATCGTTGCCGAGGCGGCTAACGCCTGAGTGGTCGTTCATGCTCAACGTGTAGATGTTGGATTGAATTTCACTCGCATTCGCTGCTTTGCGCCACGTGATCTTAACCTGATAGACATTCCCCTTGAGGTGCGCGAACTCGCAGAGATAGCTCGACAAGCCCTGCCCGGGCTTCAGGACACTGAGGCGCTGGAAAGGAATTGCGTTACCCGAGCGCGCCTTTCCGTTTGTAAGTGGAGGGTCGAAGTGGACCGCGATGTCGTAGGCAGTGGCGTTGCCAGTGTTGTCCACGTTGAGATCAAAGTAATTGAGAGACCAACGGTTGGGCACAAGGGTCGCTACCACATGGGGCTGAGCGGACGCCTCTGCCATGCGCTTGGTTTCAACGGCTAGGACACGGGTAACCCTGAAGAGAAAGTAGGTGGCGACAGCAGTGAGAACAGTGGCCAGCGCTCCGGTCCCCGCTACCAATAAACTAATCACCTGATCGGTATTCATACTGTCCTCTTGCTCATGCGCGTAAGGGCGAGGTTATGGGGCTGCCGGCGGCGTCTAGCTAGCGGGCCTCACGGTAGCGAGAACTCCCAACATCGAGTTCGCTGCCTGTCGTTTTTCCACCTCTTCTCCAACCTTCTCCCTCCCATAACCCCAAACGGCGCCGGCAATGGCCGCTGCTGGGACGGCGGCAGCGATAAGAGGGGCCAGGCTGGGAAGTAGGGTAGCCGTTGCTGCAGCGCTCGCTCCTATGAGACCCCCAGCCACGGCTGCTGCCTTCTTCGGCGCATATTTGCGCTCGATCTCCGTTAGAACCTTCTTCTGTCTTTGAACCAGGGAGCTCAAACCGTGGCTGACTTCTCTAACCATTGCGTCGGTCTCAATGGGACCGGCCGTCGCCAGCTGACTGGTGTATTTATTAAGCTCCTCTCGGAACCAGCGGTGCTCATTGTTGACCAGTAGGTTGGCAAGCGTTGCAACCGGGATGTTGGCCAGCCATGAGAGGCTATCGTCCTGAATTGACCTGAGTGTCTGAAAAGCCTGTTCAGAAAGAATGTCCTTTGACCGGAGTTCCATTGCACTGGCTAAGGAAATCTTTTCGAAGTAGTGCCAATGAACCGGTTGGGACAGCAAGGGCTGAGCTCCCATCTCACTGGCATTTTCCAGGAGGTGATATTGGGGGCGCAGTCGCTCCAAAACTCCGTAGGTGAGCAATACGCCCGTGGGCAGCCGCTTCAGTTCTTCCAGGTAGTCAGTTGCTCTGACGCCTTCAAGCTCCTGAAGGTATCGACTGGCGGCTTCGGTAGGCGGCAGAATAATGTTGGGCCAAGCCCCGGGCGCAACAAAGAGACCGGAGGGCATCAATGCTGCGAGGAACGAGTCTTCATAGTGCAGGGCATAGTCGAACACACCCTCGATGGAAGAGACTTCTCCGTTGCACAAGGGGCCGAGTAGCCTTACGGCCAGCTGTTCGATACCAAGTTTGGTGTGCGCATCCCGTTCCTCAAGCTGTTCTTCGAAGCTCGGGAAAACGAAGACGGGGGGCACGGGCAACTCAGCGTCGACCAAGGGGCGCAGACGAAGGACATAGAAAAGCTGGATGGCGAGCTGTAGATGGACGGCGTTAAGGCTCAGGTTTGATCCTACGAAGGGATAGATGGGATCGGGGATGAGCTGAGTGTCGGCGTAAAGACCCGTGATCCGGACGGCGTTCAGAGCGGATGGTCCGAACGTCCTCTGGCCCCCGGTCACTAGCCTCATTCCACCCAGGGTCTTAGCATATCGGAAAGTGTCTACCGCATGCCTCTGATAAAAATCTTCAAGCTCTTCAATGGCGCGATTGACAGAAGAGCTAAATAGACTTGGTTGATCTTGGACGCGCGACAGGACGAGTGACTTTATCTCTCTCTCGTCATCGATGAGGCCGTGCGCGCGACCCGTGATGCCGCTGAAGAGATTGCTGAATAGCTGGAAAAGCTCAGCCTGTGACTCTGAAGCAGGCTTTGGGCTAGCGGCGGGGCTATCGTCCGGTGCAGGCTGCCGGGCCATTTCGGTGGCAGCAGCGAACGACTTCGCCATCATGACTGTCTCTCTAGACAAGCCTGTCGGGTCCACTAAACCCAGGGCCGTCAACGGCGCCGACGTAAGCTCATCCGCAATGCGTTGGAGGTGTGGAGGAAGATGCATTCGTCCCTCCAATATCGCCTGGCGAGCCAGTAGGAGCCCATGAGCAGTTGACGAGTCCGTTTCATCCGCGCGATTCATGAAGGTTTCCAGGTCGATTGTCGGTGCTTGATGGAGAATGCCTAGCATAAGCATGCCAGTCGACCAAAGTGATCCACAAGACAGGACGGTGGAATGCCTGGCGCTACTTTTGCGACCCGCCGAGACGCTCAATGCCCCGAGATCGGACGGCAGCGCGTAGCGCTTGGTTTTCCCTATTCGTAATGTGATCTAACAATGCCCCAAGCAGCTCGGCATCGTCGAGTTCGTTGGCGCCAGCCAGGAAGATCAAATCGGCTACCCGTTTGCGTCGCTTTGCTTCCTCTTTCCTCGCCGTTTCCCTAGCTTTTGATTGAAGGCGCTGGTTGGCTAGGAGCTCTCTCGCTTGCAGCTGAGCCAATCGTTCTGTGGCTCGGTGGATTTGGTCTCGGTAGTGACTTGTTGCGGCCATATGCTTCTCCAAGAATGGTCCTTGAGTCAAACATGCAAACGGGCATCGTCAAGCTCTGAGTGGTCGCGAACATTCACTGGGCGTGGGAGTGTCGAAATGTTGAAGCTCACGACATTAAAGAAAAAAGCAAGAGCGCACCTAGGCGTTCCTGCGGAACGCGTGCGCAAAGGGCTTCGCCCCTTGAACCCCAATCGCTTTCAGCGCTTGCGAAAATCCAAAGCCACGGCATAAACAAAGCCACATCCACTGCTTTGGAGCTGCATGGCCATCTACCACGCCAACGTCAAAACCTTCAGCCGAGCCAAGGGGCACTCGTCCGTCGCGGCAGCCGCCTACCGTGCCGGACTTCTTCTCGAAGACACGCGCACCGGGCAGCGCCACGACTACCGTCGGCGAGACGGCGTGGTTGAATCACGCTGCATCATTCCCGATGACGCACCAGGTTGGGCCTTGGTGCCTGCCGCACTTTGGACCGAGGCCGAAGCTGCAGAGCGCCGAAAGGATTCCACCATCGCACGGGAGTTCGAGTTTGCGCTGCCCCACGAGTTGGACGATGACCAGCGATCGTCTCTTGCCCTCGCAGTGGCGCGGGCATTGGTGGACCGCTACGGCTTTGCTGCACAAGCCAGCATCCACAGTCCGGGCAGCAAAGGAGGCATGAATTGGCATGTCCACATCCTGGCAACCACCCGCCGGCTTGGCCCTGACGGCTTCCAGGACAAAACCCGAGAGCTCGACGGGGGCCCTGCGGGTCGGGCCGAGGTCGAGTGGATCCGGGAGTTGGTGGCCGCCACGACGAATGCGCATCTGGAAGCTGCGAATCTGGACGTTCGCGTGGATCACCGCAGTCTGAAGGCCCAGGCCGACGAGGCGCTCGCGCGCGGGGATCTCGTGGCTGCCGCAGTCCTGTCACGCGCCCCCACGCGTCACCTGGGAAAAAACGCGTCAGCCATCGAGCGCCGAGGGGAGTACTCAGAGCTAGGGGAGAGGAACAGGTCCATTCAGGAGGCGAACCAACACGGCTTCGATGAAGTGCTAGCCCGGTTTGAACAGGAAAGCCGGGCCGCGGCGCCTGAGGGGCACAGTGAAGCGCAGGCCCACCGCGAGGCAAAGCGCTCGACCATCGATCAGACGCTTGCCTTCTCCGATGGGCAGATCGTTGTATCGCACGGGTTGGGCAAAGCCATCGGCGAGAGGCGCTCCGACGGCAGCACCGAGGGCGCTCCCAGGGAGGCCCCCTCGGTGGAGACCATCCGGATTGAGGTGGTCCGTCAAGGCGACGCGCTCAGGGATGAATTGGCTGCCCATGCGCTCCATTCCACGCTGAAAGCGGTCAGTGCACTGGCGAGCGGAGAAGTCGTTCCCGAAGAGTGCAAGGAGCATCGTTCGGCGCTCAACGCACTGCTGCTGGGCTTGAAGCGGTTTGCAGCAGCATTGGTCCGTTTCCCCAAGCGTCTTAAAGCTGTGCGCCGTGCGATCCGATTGCGGCACATGGCTGAACAGGCGTGGGACGACTTTGTGGCCAACCACCCGGAACCCGGGGTGTCTTGGACGGCTCGTGAGTGGGCCAGGCGTCGCGGCCGCCGGTTGGCAGCTCTGGAGCAGCGGTCTGCTGAGTTGGCTGCAGCCCAAGCTGCCACAAGCCCGGAGCAAGAGGCGATCTTGGCCGAGGACCTACGCTTGCGGAAAGAGTGCTTGGAGGCTGCGAGCGTGGCTGTCTTGGAACGTTGCTCTGTTCGAGCCGAGCCAACCCGGGAGGAGCAGTCGGATCTCCAAGAGTGGCCCGTCGCGTCGGACGCGTCCCGGCCATCCGCCATTCCACGGCACCCCAGATTGCACTAAACGCAACGAGCCCCGCCTAGCGGGGCTCTTCTCGTTTCAGGTGGCATCTTTCAGTGAATAGCAGGGCCCGAGTCTCGCGATGTTGAGGGTGACGTGCTCTTCTTGGCGCGGCTACGCCGCCACTCATCTGTAGGGATGAAGGTGCGGTCCACCACGGCTTCACGTGTGCGCGTCTGTGGCACCGGCGTTGGGGGTGTGAACTTGCCACGCCGTGGCTGGTCCTCCTCCCACTGTCGGATCAGTTCAGCAGACACCTCCAAGGCATGCCTCACGTCTTCGACGCGGTCGCCGAGTTGACGAGAGGGTCCTTGGAACATGAGCCCGATGAGCAGTTGGCTGGCGACTTGGAATTGCGGGTGAGAGAACATGGTTGAGCTCCTTTGAGCCGAGGTGGTGCGCTCATCAAAACACCATCGCCTCACTTGGCAACCCGGGATTTTGGGCCTTCTTTCACAGAAGCCGAAGTTGGTCGTGCTGGAAAACCATCAGCTTTGGCCGTGCTGAAAACGCGCATAGGCATTCCGATCGCACATTGGCAGGGCTCATCGATGACTGGCTCGCACAGGCCAGGCGGTGACCTGAAGACCAGACTCGGAAGCTCAGCAGGCTACCCGGCCTTGAGAAGCTTGATGTCCGCAATGCGCTGAAGCTGTTGAAGATGGTCTGGCGACTCGCTGGACCACCGACGCGTTAGAGCCTCGTCTCCTGGCTGGTGTTCAGCCAGCGAGGCCGCCCGCAATACCACCGGCGATCGCAACGAAAATCGGATGTTCGAGTAGCTTGGCCAAGCGCGACTTGGCGTCTACTTTCTGATCTTCTGTCGCATTAGAGGCATCTATAGCCCGATGCAGCGCATGGACCGCACCGACAACGTTCTGGGTGTTGTGGTCGCCAATCTGGATAGAGTGCGACCCTTGAATGTTGATGGTATTCGCTTGCTGCTGTTTTATAGGTGGATTTCCAATCTTCAGTTGGAAGTGAGCGCCAATGCCGCCGATGCCGACATCATAGAAAGGGGCGCTCTGGATGTATGAGCGCTCAGTTTTCCCGCCTGGCAGTGATCGGGTCACGTAGTCGCCAGAGTCCACGTCTGCGGTCGGGTCATTCAAGATGACGGTGGTTCCCGCAAAGGTGGCTTGGTATGGGCCTTTCACCTCCCCAGACTGTTTTTCGATGAAGGCTTCCTGCTTCTTGCCGATCATGACGTTGAGCTCCTTTTTCTATCGTTGCGATTTCGGATCACATGAAAAGTCGGTAGGGATAACTATTACCAGGAAGATCTTGGACGTTGGAGATGGTCCTGGCGAGCTTCTGGGAGTAGCGGATGCTGACGGGCACTGGGTCGTAGAGTGCGTCGTTGTTCCAGTCCATTTTGGTCAGCGCCAACGTTTCGTGGGCGATCGTTTCCAGTGGTCCGCTGCCCGCGTGACGGGTCAGTAGAAGTGGACGTGGGATGCTCTTCCCGCCTTGGTAGTAGTCTGATTTGCTTGAAACGTCTGAAACATTGCCTGCAGCCCAAAGAAGAGCGGACGTGCCCGACCGGGGGACGAAGGTGCCGCGGGGGACTGGGTATCTCGCTGGCTGGGTGCGCGCCGTCCCACCAGAGGATTTGACCAGCCATACTCCCCGCCAAGTCGGTCTGGAGCTGATCTCGATGCATTCCACCTCGGGGACGGCCGTCAAGGCGTCGCGAGCACCAAGAACCTCCTCTTCTTTGAACGCATTGCTCTTGTGAATGACCATTCGCCGGGGAAGAGTGCCACCGTTGCGCTGTTGGTAGATCGATAGGCTACGGGCAATAACGGCTCGCATGTCTTCTCGTGACAAGAACGGATTCCTTCGTGCTTCGCGCACGTCCTTGACCGGATCCTTTGCCTCGAACGCCACGAACTGCATGCCGCCCCCGTCCATGTCGAATACCTGCGAGCAGCAGGTGACAAAGTGGGTTTCGTCGTTGATCTTCTTCAGCGCGTATGCCAAACCAATGTAGGCAGTGTCCGCGGGCACTCCGGCCAGAGGGGCGAGCTTCCAAGGAATGCCGCCGGCTTTCACATAGAGCGCGATCGATAGCCTCCAAGCCAGCTGAGCCTTGTTGGAGAAGCTGAAGGTCCGGTCGTTGACCACCTGGGTTGGGATGCCGTGCTTTGCTCCCAATGCCTTGAGGACATCGTGCGCGTCGAACCCGTCCCCGGACGTGTGAGGAAGCCACGCCTCTGGGAGATGGACTAGAACCACGTCAAACTGTTCGTGTCTTGTGCTTAGTTGCGAGAGGGCTGCGTCGAAGGCGGCCACCAGGCGATGCTGAAGCGGGCCAGATCCTGGAAGATCGTTCATGGAGTCGGGCCAGCGGATGTGGTTGGCCTTGTCCGAGGAAGCCAAGTCCACGCCGAATACGCTGGCGAAACCGGGAAAATCTGGGGCGTAACCGCTTCTATCGCTAGCCCCATGTCGCTCTTTCAGCGATGCCATAAGTGCGCCCCGAGTCCAGAACGCACTTGCTGGGCCCACTGTGGCGATGCGAACGGTGGGCGTGAACTGGCTGAATGTCTGGGACGAGAAGGGGCCGTAGTGCACCAGCCCGCGTAAGGGGTGGACGTCTCGACCCCCGGAGTGCTCAGGAGAAAAGGCCAGCTCCGGTTCCGAAAGCAAAGACAGCGGCGGTAGCTGCGAGCGAGAAATATCTACCATCACTGCCTCCGGTCAAAGTATTTGTCGTGATGTCCAGGACGACTGAAGCCGGTGAGCGGTGAAATGCGAAAAGCTGCATCGACTCCCTCTTGATCTTCGATTCCGAACGCGTGAAAGGTGACGCCGCGTGGAGACGTGAGCAAGGTCGCCCACGCGTCGATGAGGTTGGCCCAAGCGCCGTTGTACTTGGTCGCCCAGCGCTCTCGTCTCCAGTCAGCGGTCGGATCTGGCTTGCGCTGCGTCGACCAGCCCAGCGGGTCGCCTTGGGCCGTGTCAGAAGGAGCAAGCCGCTCATCTTGCGGCGCTTCTACGGCAGTGTAGGGGTCAAACCCGCACCACCAGCGTCCCTCAATCTCTTCCAGCCGAACCGAGATGGCTTCGCTGTAGTTGCGACCGAACTTATTCCCCGTGAGCTCGCTTCCATAGGCTGCCTTGAGCTTGGATAGTTGGCTTTCGCGGCGATGTCGCTGCTCGTCTGTTTCGTTGACCCTTGCGCTGGCAACCATAAGCGAGTGCCCGGAACGCTTAAGTCTCGGAATCAACGGTCGTCGCCGAGCCAATGCGCGAAGGAGGGCATCGTAGATGAGGCCTAGCGCCCAGCTGTCTTGGACGGGGTCCAGCGTCCAATGCCCGTTTAGCACTGGTTTCAGACTGTGCAATGAGGCGAGGATTTCTGCATCTTTGCCGAAGGCTGCGAGCTCATTCCCAACCATTGCCACCGCCGACCGGCACTTGGTGGCCTTGAGCATTTCCCGCACCTCAACGATGGAGGATGGGTGGCCCAAGGCTACTCTTCTTGCCGTTTTGGGGAGACTTTCAACCAGCAATGCGGAGAGGCGCAGCACGGGGAACTTCCGTGCTTCCGCCGTGCGCACCGGGATGGGAGCTGCGAGCTGGGTCGGCTGGAACGACAGGACATGATCCAGCAGCGGGCTTGGAAGGCTGATTTGATTGAGCAGATCGCCGGCCAACTCGTCGAACGTCGCGGACTCGATGATGAAGACGCTGACCCCCGCAGACACAGCCTTCTCCAAAAAATCATTCACAGCCGGCAGGAGCTTGGAGCGGGAAGACGCGCACCAGTAGAGGCCGCTGGGGAAGGGGTTCTCGTAGGTCAGGACGGACTCAAGCGCCTCCATCACGGAGGAATCGCGTCCGCTGTAGCCGACGACGACCAGGCCGAACCGCTTGCATGCTTCAACCATAGCCCGGCGCAGGTCATGGTCTTGGGAGGCCAGCTCGCTCGAAGTGTTCTTCAGGGATGTTGAACGGTAGTCACCATGAAGCTTGGCGATGAGGGGCCAGTCAGACTCATCCAGGCAGCGCGTAGCCAGGTGTGCAGAGTCTAGAGTCGCCACCGTAGGCTTGCCTGCGGCTCCTGGGGGCATCAGCGATGCCGCCAGCAGGCTGGATTCTTCAATCAGAGGATCAAAGTTGGTCGTGAAGACGCAGTGGGCCTTTGAGGCGCTTATCAGACCGGCCAGCATGCGGTGCCCAAAACAGGGGGTGCCCTTGCTGATGGCGTCAGCGATGTATTGGCGACGATGGGTCTCTTGCGGATAAATCGCCTGGAACGCGGCCGCATATTCGGTCGGATCGTTAGGAGGCGGAAGGAGTGGGGTGCGAGAGAAGAACTCGTCAATGCGCTGAACCCACAGCGGATCACTTGGATCAACGTTTCGGCGAGGGAACCGGGTCTCTTGGCAATAGAGCCTAGCTTTGAAGTCCAGGATCATGTCGTAGCCGGTCGGGATGCCAGAGGCCGCAGAAGCGCCGGCACCCAGAAGCCACGCATGAAGCTCGGGTCGAAGGGCAAAGGTTGTAGCGAACTTAGATGCAGAAATAACCTGGATGGATTTCGTCATCAGGCAGCTGTTGAGTGGCCAGTTGAATGGGGCAACCCAATCCTACTACCGCTCGTGTCTCATCTCCTCAGACTCGGAGATTGGAATCGATTCCAATCAACAAATGGGTCGCGCTTGCTGCAGGGGAACGTGTTGCGGCGGTGTTGCGTTCTAAACGCTGTTCGGCCACCAATGGGCCAAAGTCATTGCTGCAGAAGGGTTTGCTTGCATATGATTCCGATGAGTCCATCGTGCTTCATCAGCGGGGTGTGTTCCTTGGACGCCTTGGCGTTGCTGGTGTTGTCTTTTGTATCAGTCACTTGGGGCGTTTCGCGTCTTGGCAGGGCGTCGGGGCGTGGCCACGCGCAGGCATGGCCGGAGAGGCCATTAGTGTAGCGACCTGGGGAGGTCGATGATCCGCGGCACCCGTGCTGGGCCCGGGGGCTGTCCCTGTGCCAACGCCTGCGCCCCTGCGCCGGCACTTTGGTTGATTTCCCCAGGGGCCCACGGTAGTGTCAGCCCCGGCGATTTCCGCCAAGCGGCCTCCATGGAAACCGGGGCGACTTATCCCCCGGGCGGGCGTTGATGGAAAGAACAAGCATGACTGCAGCCTGCATGGCCGCCGAACCTCGTTACACCTGGCGTACCGTCCTGCTGAGCATCCTGGTCGCCATCGTTCCGCTTGCCGGCTCCGCACCCTACACCTTGCTGAAGGCGGTGCTGCTGCTGGCCCTGCTGGTCACCGGCGTGGTTCTGATCCGCCGCCAGCCCGATGTCCGCCTGCGCTACCGCATCGCCCGGTTCATCGTGATCGTCTGCTTCCTGCGCCTGGCCTATGCCTTCTACAGCATCCTCTGGCACGGGCTGCGCTGGAACGAGCTGGATCTGCCGGCGCAGACACTGCTCTACCTGGGTACCGCTGCCGTGTTCGCCACTGCGCTGGACTGGCGCCTGATCTGGAAGATCTTCGCCGTGTCCACCCTGGTCTTCGGCGGGTCGTGCATCGTGCAGCACCACGTGATGGGCCTTGAACGCGCGCACGGTTTCAGTGGCGGCGAATGGACGGCGATCGAGTTCACCATGGTGACGCTGTGCATGGCGTTGTTCTCGGTCATCCGGTTGATCCAGCCCAATGTGCATCCGGCCGAACGCTGGCTGCACGGCGTGGCCATCGCCGTTGGCGTCTACGGTTCGATCCTGGCGCAGAGCCGCGGGCCGATCCTGGCGTTCATTCCCGCCATGCTGATGGTGATTGCGGTGCACGTCCGGCGCACCCGGCGCTGGCGGGGGGCACTGGCCTTCGTCGGTGCCCTGGTCATTGGCGTGGTCGGTGCCACCTCGGTGCTGAACCATGAGGTGATCCAGCGCTTCGGTGAGGTCAGTGGCGAGATCTCCGGTTTCAACCAGGAAAACGAGGTCGGCTCGGTCCGCGAGCGCATCGCCATGTGGGGCGTGGCGGTCGACGCCTTCGCCGAGCATCCCGTGGCAGGGGTGGGCCTGAACCAGTTCGGTACCTATGCACGTGAGGGCATCGCCCGCGGCGAGGTGTCCGAGTCGATCTTCCGCTACAACCACCCGCACAACGAGTACCTGGAAGCGGCGGTGACCGGTGGCGTGCCGTTGCTGCTGATCATGCTGCTGGTCTTCATCCTGCCCGGCATTCATTTCGTGCGACGTCTCGGCCACGCCGACGACATCACCGCGATGATCGCCACCGCCGGACTTGCCGTGGTCATCGTCTATGCGCTGTCGGCGTTCACGGACAACGTGTTCTACCGGGCGATGCCGCATTCGTTCTATTTCTACCTGGTGCTGGGCTTCATGCTGGCGACCGCCTTGCCTGCGCGCGACCTGCGCCGGCCAGGGAGTCCCTCCTGATGGCGCATATCCACCTGCTGGCCGCCGACAACCAGCGTGGCCTGTCCCATGACATCCAGGTGATCGAGCGCTCGTTGCAGCAGCTCGGGCACACGGTGACGGTCAGCCGTCTGGACGCGGTGCGCAATGGGGGGGCCTGGAAGCTCCGCGGGATGCGCCTGCGCAGGCTGCTGGCCTCGTGGCTGAGCCTGGGGCGCACGCCGGCCCGGTTCGACATCAACATCTCGCTGGAGCATGTCCGGCCGGCAAGCTTCGGACTGGCCGAGGTCAATCTGTTGATTCCGAATCCGGAATGGGTGTCCGCACGCAGCCTGCGGATCCTGCCGCGGTTCGATGCGTTGTTGACCAAGACCGAAGACGCCACGCGCATCTTCAATGCGCTGGGCATGCGCGCGCTGGAAGTCGGTTTCTGCAGCCGTGACCGCTACGACCCGGCGGTGCCGCGCAGACCGCGCAGCTTCCTGCATGCAGCTGGTACCAGTCGCATGAAGGGGACGGCTGCACTCGTCAATGTCTGGAAGCGGCACCCAGAGTGGCCCTTGCTGACCATCCTGCGCGGCGGCCCTTCGGACGAAGATGAGGGCGGGGCCGCGAACCTGCGGATCGTCCGCGAGCGCCTGCCCGACCAGGAGGTGCAGCGCCTGCAGAACGAACATGCGTTCCACCTGTGCCTGTCGCAGACCGAAGGCTGGGGCCATTACCTGGTGGAAGCGATGAGCTGCGGGGCGGTGGTGATCACCTGCGACGGCGCGCCGATGAATCAGATGATCGACGACAGCCGCGGCATCCTGGTTGCCGCGCACGAGGGCGAGCCCTGCCATCTGTCCAGGACCTGGCATGTGGATGAGAAGGCGCTGGAACAGGCCGTCGAGCGTGCGCTGGCGATGGATGAGGCCGAGTGGAGCCGGCTGGGCGCCAATGCACGCGCATGGCACCTGGCCAGCGAAGTGGCGTTCCCACGCCGGCTGGGCGAGGCCCTGGCCAAGCTTTGAGTTGATGCGGCGGCTGGTTGCTGCAGAGTGCTCAGCCTGGCACCAGGGTGATCTGCGGATGGCTGCCGAAGATCTCCATGACGATCTCGAAGTAGGTCTGTCCCTGGCCAAGTGACAGTGCCGTCAACTGAGCGTGGATGGCCGGACCGCTGAACCTGCCGCCCTGATCGAGTTTCGACTGCAGCCAGGCGCGTGTGGTCTCGCGGCCCAGTGCCTCGCGGCTGTGGGCGATGTCGCGCCACACCACCGTGGCGGTGGCATGACCGGCGAGCGCGCCGTAGCCCCCGTGCAGCAGGTCATCAAGCGCGTCCAGGCTTGCGCCCAGCCGCCAGTCTTCGTCGGCCATGAATACACGATTGATTTCCACGTAGAGGCTGGCGATGTCGTTGATGGACGCGCCTTCGATGTGCAGGATCCGTGTCATCTGCAGACTGTAGCGCTCCTGGGCGACGGTTGTGTCCGGCGCAGATAATCCGGACCGCCCTGGATGGGGTGGCGTTATTATGGTGTTAATCCTGCGTGATTTTCATCGGGCGCTGGCGTGGCAGCGGTATTCGATAAGGATATGGCGCCATTATCGGTCGCCGCATTTTCTGACTGCCTGCACAGTTCCATATATTTGGATCGGTCCATATATAAAGTCCCGTAAAGTTTCCCTCCGCTGCGCCGCCATCGAACGTACGGCCACGATCAAGGGAATTGAGATGCTTGCCTTACGTAATCTCCGTGTGGGATCCCGGCTTGGCGCCGGCTTCGGTCTGCTGCTGCTGTTCATCATGGCCATCGTCGGCCTGGTGCTGTATGGGAATCAGCTGAAATCCGCCCAGTTCGAGAAAGTGGTGGACGTCAACATGGTGAAGATGCGCCTGTTGAATGACATGCTTGATACCAACAACGCGGTGCTGATGCATCGTCGCCTGATGGTGATCAAGCGGGGTGACGAGTTCGACAAGGATTACCAGCGTGCCCAGGAGTTGTCGCGGACCTATGACGGTATCTGGGCCAAGTACATCAAGATTCCGCGTGACGCTACCGGCGATACCCTGGTCGCGCGCATCGAGGCGGCCCGCAAGGCCACCGATGCATCAACCCAGCAATTGCATGAGCGCATGAAGGCGGGGGATTTCGATGGTGCAGCGAAGGAGCTGCTGGCCGAGCACGGATTGGCAACGGCCTGGAATGAATCCATTTCGGCCCTGCTGCGCCACCAGGAAACACTGACCGAACGCAGCCGCGAAGAGTACCGCGCAACCGAATCGTGGACCGGCACCCTGTCGATCGCGTTCGGGGCACTGAGCCTGTTGCTGGGGACGTTGGCGGCCTGGGCGATCACCCGCAGCCTGACCCGCCCGCTGGAAGGAGCGGTGAAGCTGGCCGACGGCATCGCCAGTGGCCGCCTGGACAGCAGCATCGACGCCACCGGCAACGACGAGGTGACCCAGCTGCTGAAGTCGATGCAGCGCATGCAGGCACAGCTGCAGTCGGTGATGGCGGCACAGGGGGAGCTGGCCCGCCAGCACGATGCCGGCAGCCTCAGCTACCGCATGGACGAAAGCGCATTCCCCGGTGACTACGGGCGCATGGTGCATGAGACCAATGCGCTGGTTGGATCGCACGTGCAGGTACAGAACCGGCTGATCGAGGTGATGAAACACTACGCACGCGGCGATCTGTCGGTGGACATGGACCCGCTGCCCGGCGAGAAGGCGGCGATCACCCAGGCGATGGACGAAACCAAGTCCAGCCTGTCGGCGATCAACAGCGAGATCCGCCGGTTGGCGACAGCGGCCGCGGCAGGCGACTTCAGCCTGCGCGGCGACGAAGATCGCTTCGCCTATGATTTCCGCGACATGGTGGCCGGGCTCAACCGCCTGATGCAGACCACCGACGAGAACCTGGTGCAGGTGTCGACCCTGCTGCAGGCCATCTCGCGCGGCGACCTGACCGTGCGCATGCAGGGTGATTTCCATGGCGTGTTCGCGCGCATGCGTGATGATTGCAATGCCACCGTCGACCAGCTCAAGCAGATCGTCGGCCGCATCCAGTCCAGCGCCTCCAGCATCAATCTGGCCGCAGGTGAAATTGCTTCGGGCAACACCGACCTGTCGCGGCGTACCGAACAGCAGGCGGCAAACCTGGAAGAAACGGCAGCATCGATGGAGGAGCTGACCTCCACCGTGAAGCAGAATGCCGAGCATGCACGACAGGCCAACCAATTGGCCATCGGCGCGCATGGTGTTGCCTCCCAGGGCGGTGAAGTGGTGGGCCAGGTGGTCACCACGATGTCGGCCATCGAGGCATCGTCGAAGAAGATCGCCGAGATCATCAGCGTCATCGATGGCATCGCCTTCCAGACCAATATCCTCGCGCTGAACGCGGCAGTCGAAGCTGCGCGCGCCGGCGAGCAGGGCAGGGGCTTTGCAGTGGTGGCCAGCGAAGTGCGTACGCTGGCGCAGCGCTCGGCGGGTGCGGCCAAGGAGATCAAGGGGCTGATCGAGGATTCGGTCGGCAAGGTCGCCGACGGCTCGGCGCTGGTCCGCCAGGCGGGCACCACGATGGGCGAGATCGTGGCCTCGGTGCAGCGCGTGACCGACATCATGGCCGATATCTCTGCTGCCTCCCAGGAGCAGAGCTCGGGCATCGAACAGGTCAACCAGGCGGTGGTGCAGATGGATGAGACCACGCAGCAGAATGCGGCGCTTGTAGAAGAGGCCAGTGCGGCGGCACGCTCGATGGAGGAGCAGGCCAACCTGCTGGCCGAGGCGGTTTCGGTGTTCCGCACGGGGGCGGTGACCGCTGCCGCCGCGGTGCGCCCGGCGCTGGCAGCCGTGGCGGCATCGGTTGCGCCGGTGCGCCGGCCCGCGGTGCTGTCGCCGCGGATCGAGCCGACGCTGGCCGCCAATGCGGGTGGTTGGGAAGAGTTCTAGAAGAGGGCAAGGCCGGCAGGGAGACGGCGCCCATCGCGACGGCTGGTCGCGATGGGCGCGGATTTTCTTCCTGAACGTGCGATGGCCGATGAAGTGGCGGACACGCGCATTTCACTTCCGGTTGCCAACCGCGGGAGGACACTGGCGCCATACCGGAACTCAGGAGATGGCCATGAAGACCTCGACCCGATTGTTTGTGCTGGGCACCCTGCTGGCGGCTTCGTCGGTGGCCGGCGCGCAGACCTATGGCCCGCGCGATGAGGGACGCAAGTTCAACGACGGCAGCCGCGTGGTCTGCAAGAACGTGGAAGTGCAGCGCAACTCGCGCGATCCGAACCGCATCACGGGTACCGCTACCGGCGCCGTGATCGGTGGCCTGCTCGGCAACCAGGTAGGCGGCGGCAACGGCAAGAAGCTGGCCACCGTGGCAGGCGCCGTTGCAGGTGGTGCGGCCGGTCGCCAGATCCAGGGCAACAGCCAGCAGAAGAACGGCGACCGCGTGGTGGAACGTCGCTGCGAACGCGTCTACCGCTGATCGATCACAGCCAGACCCCGCTTCCCCTTCCACACCGCAGTACTCGAACGCCGGCCCAGCGCCGGCGTTCGTCGTTATGGGAAAAGGGGACGGAGGGGATTAAGTCGCAATCGCCCAAACCGGCCGTTTACGACTTAATCCCCTCCGTCCCCTTTTTTGCGAGGAGGCGCCAGCTGGCGAGGCTGCCGTAGAGCAGCAGCAGGACGGTGAGGGTGACCAGTTCGTGGCTGACTTCGGCCAGGCGGGCGTCCATCTGGTTCAGGCGCACCATCAGGTTGATGCCCGAGGTGGTGGGCAGAAGCTGCGCCAGCCAGACCAGCGGTGGTGGCGTCATCACTGCCGGCCACGACAGGTTGGCCAGGAAGAACAGCGGGATCGAGGTGGCGATGATGTACTGGAAGGCGCGTTCGCGGGTGCGGAAGAAACTGCCGACGAACAGGCCGAAGGCCACGGTGGCGGCGATGAACAAGGTGCCGCCGAGCAGCTGGCCCAATGGGTTGCCGCCACGCGGATAGTCCTGCACCCAGGCGGTGAAGCCGGCGTAGTAGAACAGGCCGAACAGGCCGATCAGGCCGAAGCCCAGTGCCATGCCGCCCAGCGTCGGCAGGTCGAAGCGCAGGCGCCGGCCGAGTGCGAGACGACGGCCACCGAGCAGGACGCCGATGCCCATCAGCAGCGTCTGGTGCACGATCAGCTCGGCCACGCCCGGCACGATGGCGCTGCCGTAGCCTTCCTGGGTGTTGTACAGCGGGCGCTGCACCAGCGTGACCGGTGGTGCTTGCGGTGCGCCCATGAAGGCCGCCTGGCCGACCACGGCATCACGTCCGAACGCGCCCAGTGCATCGGCTACGCTGCCCAGCACCCAACTGGCACGGCCCAGGTAGGCGCCGTTGCCGAGCAGCACCAGCTTGGCCGGGTGGCCGCGCAGGATGTCGCGCTCCAGGTTGGCCGGGATCAGCACGATGCCTTCGGCATGACCGGCTTCCAGCTGCTGGCGCGCGCTGTCGATGTCCGCAGGCTGCCCGACCACGCGTGCGACCCGCAACGCGTCGAGCTTTCGCAGCAGCTCGCGGCTGGTGGCACTGTGGTCTTCATCCACCACCAGTACCGGCAGGTTGCCGGCCACCTGGTGGCGATACGCGGCCGGGTAGAAGAACGAGTACAGGATTACCGCGCCGACCATCACTACGATCGCATAGCGGTCGCACAGCACCGCCATCAGGGTCTGCCGCAGGCTGCGCCAGAGTGCGCTCATGCGTCGGCCCCCGCCGCTTGCGCGGCTTCGGGCGTACGCGCGAAGGCGATCAGGCGCAGCCCACCGATGCCGCCAGCCACCACTGACATCAGCAGCAACGTGGCCAGCGGCCATACCGAAACCTGCAGCGGCGAACCGATGAACTGTTGCTGGGTCTGCAGCTTGATATAGGCGCTGAGCGGCAGCAGCTGATGCCAGACGCGGGTGAATAGCGGCCCGTCCAGCACCGGGAAGGTGGCGCTGGAAAATGCCAGTGCAGTACCGATGCTGAGGCCGACCGCGGACAGTGCGGTACCCATGTCGCGGGTGACGCCGACGAAGAACAGCGCGTAGGCGGCGGTGGCCAGATAGAACAGGGGTTGAGCGAGCAGCAGCAGGAGCACGCTGCCGGCCACACCATCACCGCGCAGCCAGGCCAGGTAGCCGATGCCGAGCGCGCCATACAGCGAGAACAGCAGGATGTACGGCGCGACCTTGCCGGCAATCGCCAGCCACGGCGTGCGGCCCAGCCAGGCGGGCAGGGTGCCGTCGCGGATTTCTCGGCCGAGGCTGCCGGCCACCGCAAGTGCCAGCACCAGCGACAACACCGCCGGGAAGATCAGCGGCAGCAGGAACAGCTCGTAGCTGCGCGCCGGGTTGTACAGGATGTCCGACTGCACCGCGATCGGTGCCGCACGCAGCTTGCCCGGGCCGACCTGCAGGCCGATGCGCTCGCGCAGCAGGCGTGCGTTCCAGGCCGAGACCGCGTCGCCGATATCGCGCGCCGCGGACTGGCCGGTGGTCATGTAGGTGGCGTTGTAATAGGCGAACACCGTGCCCTGGCGCCCACGCAACGCCTGCCGGGTGACATCGCGCGGCACCAGCACGATGGCGAACACATCCAGCCGACGCAGCTGCGAACGTGCGTCCTGCATGTCCGCAGGCTGGCTGGCGATGCGCACGCCGGGGCTGGCATCGAGCATGCGCAGCAGCAGGCGGCTGTCGCTGCTGTGGTCGAGGTCGACCACGGCGATCGGGATGTCGCGCATCACCGAGGGCGTGAACATCCACGCCATCACGGCCAGCATCAGCAGCGGCAGCAGGGTGACCAGCAGCAGGTCGGCGCGGTTGCCGCGCAGCGACCGCAGCTCACGCCGCCAGCTGGCGGCGAAGCTGCTGCTGTCGGGGCTCAGTGCTGGGGCCATGCGAACAGCACGCTCATGCCGGGGCGGAAGCCCTCGATGCGGCGTACCGGGCGCACCCGCACCTCGAAGCTGCGGACGTCGTAGCCGGACGACTGGCGGGTGGTCCGCCAGGTCGCATAGTCACCGGCCGGATTGATGAAATAAACCTCGAACTCGCCGTCCTGGCCAAGCGCCGGCACGCTGCCCTGCAGCTTGCTGCCGACCTTCAGGCCCTGCATCTGCGATTCGCGCAGGTTCATCGCCACCCACATGCGGTCGATGTCGACCAGGGTGAACACCGGGTAGCCGGCCGGCACCAGTTCACCCGGGTCGGCCATGCGCTTGTTGATCTCGCCGGCCACCGGCGCGCGCCCTTCCACTTCGACACGCGCGGCGTTGACTTCGGCCACCGCGCCCTGTGCCTGCTGCACCTGGCCCTGCGCGGCACGCTTGTCCTGCTCGCGTGCGCCGGCCAAGGCCATGTCGTACTGCGCGCGGGCGGCACGCGCCAGTTCGCGCGAACTGGTGGCCTGGGCATGCGCTTCATCGCGCTTCTGCCGGGTCATCACCCCTTCGTTGAACAGGTTCTGCACGCGCTGGTAGGTCGCTTCAGCCAGCGTCGCACCGGCTTCAGCCCGCTTCCAGTTCGCTTCGGCGGCGCGGATGTCCTCGCTGCGCGCACCTTCGTCGGCCTTGTCGGCCACCGCCTGTGCGGCGGCCAATGCGCCGTGCGCCTGCTGTTCCTTGGCGGCCACTTCGGGGCTGTCGAGCAGGAACAGCACCTGCCCGGGCTGCACGCGGTCGCCCTCGCGCACCTTCAGTTCGGCCACGCGCGCGGTGATCTTGGCGGCCACGTTGATGGTGTCGGCATCGGCCATGCCCTGGATCTGGTCGGCCGGGCTGCGCCAGGCCAGCCACAGGCCGAGCACCACCACGACCAGCAGCACCACTATCAGGATCGGGCCCAGGCGGCGCTTGGCCGGGGGCGTCGTTGCATCGTCGTGCAGCACATCACTCATGGTCGATCACCTCGTCCGCACGCCGCCGGAACTCTTCGAAACGGTCCATCTGTCCACTGACCTCCAGCAACTGTGCCAGCGCAATATCGTATTGGTAGGCGGCCTGTGCGCGCTCGACACGGGCGCCGCCGAGGCCGAGCCGCGCGTCGATCACATCCAGCGAGGTGGCCTGGCCTTCGCGGAACGCCAGCTCCTGCAGGCGCAGGTTTTCCTGTGCCTGGGCGATGCTGCTGTCGAGCAGCACGTACTGCTGGCGCGCGGTTTCCAGTTCGTTCCAGGCCTTGCGCACGCCCAGTGCGACCTGGTTCTCGGCCTCGCGCAGGCCCGCTTCGGCCTGGTCCTGCTGCGCACGCGCGGCGCTGATCTGCGCCGGCCGCGAGTTCGGCGACAGGAAGGTGTACTTCAGGCCGATGCCGAATGCCCAGTCCGGATCGGTCAACATCTCGTCACGGCGGCGAAAGTCGTACTGGCCGAAGGCGAAGATCTGTGGCTTCAGCTTGGCCTGCTGCACGCGCACGCCCTGTTCGGCCTGCGCCACCATCGCCCGCAGGCGTGCGATCTGCGGCTGGCGTGCCTGCGCAGTACGCTCGAAGCTGGCCACCGGTTCCAGCGGCACGCGCTGCACGAACAACGGCGACACCGGCTGTACCTCGCCACCACTGCGCAGCAGCGTGGCCAGCGCCGCCTTCAGCGTGGCCAGGTCGTTCACCGTTTTCTGGTATTCGCGCTCGGCCTTGTCGCGGGCCACGGTGGCCTGCAGGCGCTGGGCGCGGGTGGCGAAGCCCTCGCGTTCCAGCTTCTCCGCGTCGGACAGGTGGCGGTTCAGGCCATCGCGTACGTCGCGCCGCACATCCACTGCCTGCTCGGCCAGGCGCTGGCCGAAATAGGCCTGGGCCAGCTGCACGGTCAGCGATTGACGCTGAGCCTCGCGCTCGGCGCTGGCCTGCTCGTGGGCAGCGCTGGCGGCACGTTGCGCGGCCGGAATCACGCCGCCGGTGTACAACGGCAGCACCGCGGTCACCACGGGCCGGGTACGCCAGTCGCGTTCGGTGAATGACAGCGGCGAGTCGATGCCATAGGCCTCGGCGACAGGCGCCAGCGAACCCAGTGGCAGGGTGAGGGTCTTCTGGAACTGCAGCCGGCGCACTTCGCCGGTGATCTCCGGCAGGCGCAGCAGGCGGGTGGCGTCCTGCAGGTCCTGCTTGTTGCGCACCGCTGCGTCGGCGGCGGCCAGTGCATCGGAGACCTGCTCCAGGCGCTGCCGCGCCTGTTCCCAGTCCAATGCGGGTGCATCGGTGAGAGTCTGCGCCGCTGCAGCCAGTGGCAGGCAGGCTGCCAGCGCCAGCGCCGCCCTCGCGCCGTGCATCCTTGTACGTCGGCCGATCACGCCCATGCCGTCCCAGTGGTGAAGAAGTGCGCAAACGGTAGTGCGTGCGGCGTGAAGCCCGGGTCTGCGGTCATTGGATTGTCCTCATCGTAGGGTGCTGCTGGCCGCAGTGCGCAGCGCCTGGGTGATGTGCTGCAGCGTGCTTGAGCGTACGGCGGCATGCTGCCAGTACAACGGCACATCGAGCCAGCGGCGGGGTTCCAGTACCACCACGCGGCCGGCGCGCACGGCGGGCGCGACCAGGGTTTCCGGGGCCATGCCCCAGCCGAGTCCGCACGCAGCGGCTTCGACGAAACCGGTGGAGGAGGGCAGGTAGTGTAGCGGTGGCTGCAGGCGGGCGCGGGTCAGGCGCCGCACGAAGCGCCACTGCAGTTCATCCTTGCGGTTGAACACCAGCATCGGTGCGCGCGCCAGGGCCGTGGCCTGCATGCCGTCGCGGAAGTACTGGCGGGCGAAGCCGGGCGAGGCGATGGCGTGGTAACGCATGGCGCCGAGCGGATGCACGTTGCAGCCCTTCACCGGTTGGCTTTCGGCAGTGACCGCGCCGAGCACGCTGCCATCGCGCAGCAGCTGCAGGGTATGGTCCTGGTCATCCATGCGCAGGTCGAACAGGTAGCCATGGCGCTGGTGCAGTTCGGCGATGGCCGGCACGAACCAGGTATCGAGCGAGTCATCGTTGACCGCCAACGGGATCGGCGTGCGCGCGGCATCGCTGCCGCGTTCGGGCAGCAGTTCGGCCAATGCCTCGGCCTCCAGCGCCTGCATCGGCCGGACCCGGCGCAGCAGCGCTTCGCCTGCGGCGGTGGGCCGGCACGGTGCCTGACGTACCACCAGTACCTGGCCGAGCCTGTCCTCCAGCGCCTTGATCCGTTGCGACAGGGCCGACGGGCTGATCGACAGGCGGCGTGCCGCGGCGTCGAAGCTGCCTTCTTCCAGCACCGCAGCAAACGCGGCCAGTTGCGGATGTACCAGATCCATGCCGGTGCCTCTTCAGTTTTCCTGCACAGGATAAAGAAAAATCAGATTGTCTAAACAGGGTCAGCGGCCGCACCCTGCGCGTCCTCTCGCTGCCTGGCCTGTCCTGATGTGGATCGCCGCTACCGCCGCCGGCCTGTTCGCAGGTGCCGGCCTGATCATCGCCATCGGTGCGCAGAACGCCTTCGTGCTGCGCCAGGGCCTGCAGCAGCGCCATGTGGGCAGGGTGGTGCTGGCCTGTGCCGGCGCGGACATCGTGCTGATCCTGGCCGGCGTCGGCGGCATGGGCGCGCTGGTGCTGCAGTGGCCGCTGCTGCTGCAGGTGCTGCGCTTCGGTGGTGCGGGCTTCCTGCTCTGGTATGGCCTGCAGGCGGGGCTGCGCGCACGGCGCGGTGGCAGTGCGCTGGCCGCCGCCGAGGCGCAGGGCGGCAGCGGATGGCAGGTACTGCTGACCTGCCTGGCCTTCACCCTGCTCAACCCGCACGTCTATCTGGATACCGTGGTGCTGCTGGGCAGTCTGTCCACGCGTTACCCGGGCGATCTGCGCTGGGCCTTCGCCGCCGGTGCCTGCATTGCCAGTGTGGCCTGGTTCTGCACGCTGGGCTATGGCGCGCGCCTGTTGCAGCCGGTGTTCCGCAGGCCGGGCGCCTGGCGTGTGCTGGATGCAGGCGTGGCGATCTTCATGTTCTGCCTGGCGACGTTGTTGCTGCTGCGTCCTTTATCGCCATGAGTGCGTGACGTGCGCCGGTGTTGCGTATGTGTTCCACCGGTACGGTTCACGTGGCCGGATACAGCGCGGATAATGCGCGCCTGGTCGCGACCCCGCCGCGCATGCCGTCGTTCGGCAGCCCCCCGGTCGCCTGTGTTCTCGTTGTACGACCGCCACGGCGCGGCATCGGTGTTGCATGAAAGACAATCTACAGCTGCTCCTGTCCCACCTGGGGCGCACCTTCCTGTTCGGCCTGATGATGGCGCTTCCGCCTGCGTTGGCCTGGCTCGACATCCATTGGCTGGGCAATGCAGTCGGCGAGTGGTCGCTGGTCGAACTGACCCAGGAAGGCTTCCTGGTCGCCAGCGTGGCTGCCTTCGTCCGGCTTGCATTGCGACGTGCCGATGATCGGGCCTTTGCCGTTCTGGCGGCCGCGCTGTTCGCCTGCATGCTCCTGCGTGAAATGGATGAGGCGCTGGACCTGATCGCACACGGCTTCTGGAAGTACCCGGTGGCCGTGCTGATCATCGGTTCACTGGCCTGGGCCAGCCGCGACTGGCGCCGGGCCATGCCGGCGCTGGTGCGTTTTCTTGTATCCCGGCCGGGTACCGTGATGACGATCGGCCTGGTCCTGCTGCTGTTCTATTCGCGTCTGATCGGCATGACGTCGTTGTGGACCGGACTGCTGGGTGACCAGTACATCCGCGTGTTCAAGAACACCATCGAGGAGACCACCGAACTCCTTGGTTACACCTTCATTCTCGCAGCCAGCGTCGGCTATGCGGCACAGCGGGTACGCGAACCGCTGACGGCACGGAAGCGCGCCGTGCACGAGGGTGCCGGGATGCAGCAACGGCCACTCTAGGCGGCATCCACCGCGCACAACGGCGTCTCGCCGGGGCGCAGGGTCAGTACCCGCACGCCGGTGCGGGTGACCGCCACCGTATGCTCGAACTGCGCCGACAGCTTGCCGTCGCGGGTGTACACCGGCCATTCGTCCGGCTGCTGGCGGATGGCCGGCTTGCCCTGGTTGAGCATCGGTTCGATGGTGAACACCATGCCTTCTTCCAGCACCATGCCGGTGTTGGGATGGCCGTAGTGCAGGATCTGCGGTTCCTCGTGCATCTCCTGGCCGATGCCGTGGCCGCAGTATTCCTTCACTACGCTGTAGCCGTGGCTGCGCGCGTGGCGGGCGATGGCGTGGCCGATGTCGCCCAGGCGTGCGCCGGGGCGGACCGCAGCGATGCCTTTCCACATCGCCTGGTAGGCGGTCTGCACCAGCCTGCGCGCGGCGTAGTCGACCTCACCGACCAGGTAGGTGGTGCTGGAGTCGGCGATGTAGCCGTTCTTCTCCAGGGTGATGTCGAGGTTGACGATCTGGCCGTTGCGCAGCACGTCGGTGGTGCTGGGTACGCCGTGGCAGATCACGTTGTCGATCGAGGTGTTGAGCACGTACGGGAAGCCGTACTGGCCCTTGCTGGCCGGCCTCGCCTGCAGTTCATCGACGATCATGCGTTCGACGAAATCGTTGATCTCCATCGTGCTGCGGCCCTGCAACGGCAGCTGGTCGAGCGCGGCGAACACCTGCGCCAGCAGGCGACCCGATTCGGCCATCAGCGCGATCTCGTCGGGGCGCTTGATGATGCCCATTGGCTCAGACCTGGCCCGGCGGCAGCAACGGGGGCTGCACGCCGGCCGCGCGCAGCTCGCTGGCGACGATGTCCTGGAAGCTCAGCGTGGGGTTCAGCTCGCACAGCATGCCGACCCGGATCCAGAAGTTGGCCTGGGCGTTGATCGAGCGGCTGGAGACGGTACAGGCACGGCGCAGCTGGTCGTGCAGGGTGTCATCGATGTTGACGATGCCCATGGGCGGTCCTGGTGGAGTGGATATACGAAGCGTATATATTTCGTATATACAACTCAAGGCCGGGCGGTTCAGCTGGCGTCGGTGGCGAAGCGCAGACGGTTGCCGTCGGGGTCGACCAGCAGCATCTCGCGGCTGCCCCATTCGGTGTCATGCGGCGGCTGTTCGATGGGGACGCCTGCGGCGCTGAAGGCGCGGTGCAGGGCGTCGACGTCCTCGACGATGAAGTACACCGCGCCGCCGACCTCGCAGTCGCCGCTGTGTTCGGTGAGGAAGATCGTCTGGCCGTCGCGGGTGAGCTGGGCGAACAGCGGGAAGCCGGGTTCGAAGCGGTGTTCCCAGTCAACCACGAAGCCCAGTCCCTGCACGTAGAACGGCAGGGTGGTGTCGGCGTGGCGCATGCGCAGCTGGGGGATGACGGTCTGGGGCATGGCGAGGGCTCCTGGGGCAGGCGTCCAGTGTAGTGCCGGCCGCTGGCCGGCATCCCCGTGAGCCCGGGAACAATGAGGTTGCCGACCAGCGTCCGGCACGACCGACGCTGCCTGGGTCTGGTAGTTGCCAACCTTGGTTGGCATTGCCGGCCAGCGGCCGGCACTACCGAAGCCACGCTGGCCAACGGCCGGCATTACCGACGCGGTCAGCAGGCGGTCGGCACGGCGGCCATCGCCGCCAGCAGCTCGCGGTTCACCTGCTGGTGCCGCGCCTGCCACAGCGGTAGATCCCCGGCGCTGACGTCAGGCTGGCCATCCAGCGACGACAGCCAGCGTTTGAAGCGGCTCTGGTAGTTGGCCAGCGACACCTCACCGGTGATGTCACTGCCGACCAGGCCGCCGGCGCGCAGCGCTTCGATCACCACCAGCGCGTGTTCCAGCTGGAAGCGGCCCTGATCCCAGTTGCTGCGGGCCACGTCCTCGGCAAACACATCCTTGTCGATCGACAGGTAGGTCGGCTGCGGCGACTTGGCCTGCTCGGCAGCGAACGCGGCCACCAGCGCTTCGGGATGCTCGAAACGGCGGAAGGCGTGGCCCATGCCGAGGCGATGCCCCCAGCCCACGTCCACGTCCATGCACCAGTAGGTCAGGCGACCGCCGATCAGCGGGCGCCAGTGGTTCTCCCAGGCATGGCCGAGGCCGATGTCGCTGGAGGTGATGCCGAGCACGTGGATGTGCGAGATCTGCGGCAGCTTGCTGGCGGCGTTCACCCACGACCCGCAGTGCATGCCGAACGGGAAGCGCATGTTGTCCGGATGGTTGTCCAGCACCACCAGCTGGAACGGCGCCTGCGTGCGCATGCGCTGCAGCAGCGGCAGGCTGAGGTGATGGAAGTCGCCACTGCCGAGCATGACCGTGCCGAGCGGGGCCGGCAACGGTGCCAGCACTTCAGTGGCGAAACGGTTCAGGGTGGCATTGCGGCAGGCGAAGCGCAGTGGATCGTGCCATTGCGGCAGGGCCAGGGTATGCGCCTCTGGCAGCGGCAGCACGCCACCGTCCAGGTCCAGGATCAACGGGGAACGCAACGGCATCGTTCAACCGCCTCCATCAGGTTCGCCCTGCAGGTACGGGGCCAGCCTGCGCAGGGCGGCGCGCAGCAGCGGGGAACGGGCGTGGATCGCATGCCGGGTGGAGGTGAAGCGGGCACCCAGTTCGGCCTTGATCCGCGAATCGGTCCAGCCGGCCACGTAGTGGCTCAGGCTGTGCTGCAGCGCGTATTCGAGGTTGTGCATCCAGCTCACCGCGTACAGGTTGTGCTCGCGGGACTGCGGATAGGCCAGGCCGATGTACTTGTCCACCAGCTTGCCCGCATGCACGTAACACAGGTTCCAGCCGATCAGCTGGCCCTGGTGGCGGTACAGGAACATCCGTCCCTGGCCCTGGCTGTCGGCCAGAAGATGCTGGAAGTAGGGCAGGTCGAGCTGGTCGAAATGCACCGCGCTCTGCGCGTACACGCCCAGGTACAAGGCATACAGTTCGGCCTGCAGCTGCGGGTCGGCCAGGGCCGGATCGCCGGTGGCGATGCAGTCGATCTGCAGGTCGTCGCGCGAGCGCAGCTTGCGCCGGATGTTCTTGCGGCGCGAAGACGACAGGCGGCCGAGATAGCCATCGATCGAATCGAAATCGATCGCCACCCAGGCCAGCGGCATGCCTTCCAGTTCGACGAAGCCGCGTGCCAGCAATGCCTGCAGGAAGGCACCGCTGTGTGCGTTGGCCGCGTCGTCCAGCAGCGGCGAATCGATCGCCAGGTCCTTGACCACCAGAAGGCGCGTATCGCCGATCGCGTGACGCGTCACGTCCTCAGCCAATGCTTCTGGTGCGACGTGCGCGGGCAGCGGGGTGTACTCGGTGCTGGTGGCACCGACGAAGCGGGTCTTCCAGGTGATCCACGGCCGCCACAGGCGCGACAGCGGCAGGCCAAGCAGCTTGCCGCGCAGCCCGTCATCCATCGTCGTGGTCAGGTCCAGTGGCGCACGGAAGGTCGGCAGGCCGCTGGGAAGGCGGCCTGCCTCGAATCCGAGCGGCGGGTGGGCCAGGAAGCCCTCCAGCAGCGCGGCCGGTTCCAGCGCGGTGCTGGACGCGCGTGACGTCATTTCCATCGGCACGGGAACCGGCAGCGCATCGGACCTCAGCCCTTGGCCTTGGTCAGCGCCTGGTCAAGCAGGGTGATCGCCAGGTCGATCTCTTCGTAGCTGATGTCCAGCGACGGCGCGAAGGTGATCACGTTCTTGTACCAGCCACCCACGTCGAGCACGAGGCCCATGCGCTTGCCGTCGTGCAGCAGGTCACCGGCCAAGCCGATGTCGACCATGCGATCCAGCAGTTCCTTGTTCGGCGTGTAGCCGTCGGTCTGGCAGATTTCCGCGCGCAGGGCCAGGCCCAGGCCGTCGACGTCGCCGATTTCCGGGTGGCGCTTCTGCAGGCCACGCAGGCCGTCGAGGAAGTACGCGCCCTTCTCCGGCACGGTGCGCTCGTAATCCATTTCCTTGCCCAGCTTCAGCACTTCCAGGCCCAGGCGGGTGCCCAGCGGGTTGGAGTTGAAGGTGGAGTGGGTAGAGCCCGGCGGGAACACGGTCGGGTTGATCAGCTCTTCGCGCGCCCACAGGCCCGACAGCGGGTTCAGGCCGTTGGTCAGCGCCTTGCCGAACACCAGCACGTCCGGGGTCACGCCGAAGTGCTCGATGGCCCACAGCTTGCCGGTGCGCCAGAAGCCCATCTGGATTTCATCGACGACCATCAGGATGCCGTACTTGTCCAGCACGCGCTTGAGGCCGGTGAAGAAGTTGCGCGGCGGGATGACGTAGCCGCCGGTGCCCTGGATCGGCTCGACATAGAACGCGGCGTACTCCGCCTGGCCGACCTTGGGATCCCACACGCCGTTGTATTCGCTTTCGAACAGGCGCTCGAACTGCCACACGCAATGGTCGGAATACTCTTCCGGGGTCATGCCCTTCGGGCGACGGAACGGGTACGGGAACGGAATGAACATCGCGCGCTCGCCGAAGTGGCCGTAGCGGCGGCGGTAGCGGTAGCTGGAGGTGATCGACGACGCACCCAGGGTACGGCCGTGGTAACCACCCTCGAAGGCGAACATCAGGCTCTTGCCGCCACGCGCGTTGCGCACGATCTTCAGCGAGTCTTCAATGGCCTGCGCGCCGCCGACGTTGAAATGCACGCGGCCGTCGAGGCCGAACTTCTCATGCATGTCCACGGCAATGGTCTTGGCCAGCTGCACGCGGGTCGGGTGCAGGTACTGGCTGGCGACTTGCGGCAGGGTGTCGATCTGGTCCTTCAGCGCATCGTTCAGACGCTTGTTGCTGTAGCCGAAGTTGCAGGCCGAGTACCACATCTGCAGGTCGAGGTAGGGCACGCCCGCACCGTCGAACATGTAGCTGCCTTCGCCGCGCTGGAAGATCTTCGGCGGGTCGACGTAGTGGACGGTATCGCCGAAGGAGCTGTAACGGGCTTCGTCGGCCAGCAGCTGCGCGTCGGAGGCGGCGGCGTTGGCGTTCTTGTCAAAAATGTTCATGCAGTTCGGTTCCGTGAAGGACGTTCGAAAGAGGTAGCGGGGGCGTGCTTGGAAGGGAGTGCTCAGGCGGTGGCCAGCAGCAGGGGCAGTAAGGCGGGCTGCGGGCTGGCGTCGATACGACGTGGCTGCAGCAGGCTGCCATCGAGCAGGCGCGGCAGCAGTGCGATTGCATCGTGGAAGGTATCGATGGCGGCATGCTCGATGCCGGCATGGGTGCAATGGGTGATCAGGCGACGCTTGGCGAACACGAAGTCGGCATCTTCGGAGACGCAGAAATCCGAACTGCCATCGCCGATCATCAGCACACGCGGTGCTTCGTTGGCGCGCGCCTGCGCAGCGCAGGTGCACTTGCAGGTGCCGCTGCGGCAGCCTTCGGCCTGGTAGGGCGATTCCAGCTCCCAGTGGTCATCGCACCAGCGCAGGTGGTTGGCCACCACCGGCAGTCGCGACAGGCCGTGGTTGGCGAGGATGCGGTGGATCGCATGGTCCAGGCCGTCGCTGACGATGCGCAGCGGCACGCCCAGCTGTTCGGCACGGCTGACAAAGGCGGCAAAGGCCGGATCGATCTGCACCTGGTCCAGGTGGGCGTCGAGCGTGGCCGGGTCCAGCTTCAGCAGCCTGACCTGGCCCTGCATGCATTCGCGCGAGCCGATCTTTCCCGCTTTCCACTGGTCTTCCAGTTCCTGCCAGCCCGGCTGGCCGTATTTCTCCAGCAGCGAGTCGATGACATCTTCGAGGCTGATGGTGCCGTCGAAGTCACACAGGATGCTCCAGTGCATGGGCAGGTCCGTCGATGAAAGGAACGTCCGGCGCGATGCCGGGGCAGGCTCAATGTAGGCAGGCAGCCTTTCTCGTTCCTTTCCTGTTGAAAGCCTGCATTGCAGGGCGCGGAAAGCGTTCAGGAAGGTGCATGGATGAATGCGTGAGGCGCATTCCATCCGTGCGTCCTGGCGTCACGCGCGGGCCAGTGCCCGCAGTATTTCGGCGGTCTCTTCACGGGTCTGCCAGGCGCTGTTGCCGAGGGTCAGCATGCGTGCGGCGAAGTCGCGTGCGTTGGGCATGTCGTCCTGCGGCACGATGCCGCGCAGGTAGGCATAGCCGGGCAGGGCATGGATGAACATGCGGCTGGTGCCAAGCCCGCGTGGCCACAAGTCCTTCAGTACCGCATCGCGGGCGCGTTGGCTGGGCAGCAGCAGCATCAACAGTGGCCAGGTGCCACCGCTACCGGCCAGCCCATCGACCACCTCAACGGCGGGCAGCTGTGCCAGCTGCACCCGCAGCTGCAACGCACGCAGCCGACCGGCCTGAAGGAATGCCGGCAAGCGCCGCGCGGCATGCGCGCCGATGTTCTGCCGCCACTGGCTGACCCGGTGCTGCGGGATATCCAGCGGGAAAATGTCACCGACCGCATCTTCCAGATCGCCACGCTGAAGCGCATTGCGCAGTGGATTGCCATACACCAGTGACAGCAGCGAAGGGCGATAGCAGGCAGCAAGGCCCAGCAACTGCACGCTGCGCAGCAGCTCCCAGCGCAGGCTGGAGCGAACGTGCTGGACGGCATGTTCGGCCAGCGCAGCACGCAGTTCGTCATCGCGGCTGACCAGCAGGCCGCCTTCATGCAGGCTCAGGCCCTTGCCGGCAGCCAGGCTGAAGAATCCGATATCGCCGCGCAGGCCGACACTGCTGTTGCCAACCCGTGCGCCGAGTGCCTGCGCGGCATCTTCGATCACCCAGGTGCCGGCGTTGCGGGCGACTTCGCAGGCCAGCTCGACATCGGCAATGCGCCCGCCCAGGTGGGTGGGCAGGATCGCCAGCGTGCGCGCATCGGCCAGCCGCTTGAGCTGGCCGGGATCGAAGTCGAAATGACCGCGCCGGGTATCGCACAACTGCACGCGCAGGCCCAGGCTGTGCACCGCGATCGGCACCAGCGGGCAGGTATAGGCCGGCATGATCACGGTGTCGCGCTTTGGCGCACGCTTGCGCAGCGTACGCAGCGCGATCAGCAGCGCGTGCGTGCCGGAACAGGTCAGCTGCAGCGGCGGTGTGCCGAGCTGGCTGGCCAGGATGTCACGCAGGTCGCCGCCACCGGGAAGGAAATCGCTGGCCTGCATCGGCAGGCCGGCGGTTGGTGGCAGTTCGCGCGCGAACAGGCTCATTGCAGCGTGCTCACGTCGTGGTTTCGGCAGGGCTGTGCGGGTCGTCCGCCTCGGCGCGGCCGAGGCAGACGATGCCGGCCACGATCAGTACCGCACCTAACAGATGGTGCAGGGTCAGCGGCTCGTTCAACAGCCACGCCGACAGCAGCAGCACGCTGATCACTTCCAGGTGCGAGGCGGCAAACGCGGGGCCGATCGGCGCATGGCGCAGCAGGCTCATCCAGGTGAAGAACGCGCCCACGTAGCCGAGGATGGCGCCGTACACCCACGGCTGCGACAGCACGCGCAGCAGCCAGGCGGTGTTGGCCTCGACCGGCAGCGCGGCGTCACCGGCGTACTTGAAGCACAGCTGGGCCAGCGTGTCGAAGGCCATCAGCAGCGGGAAACCGATCACATACAGGCGCCTCATGAGCCGGCCCCCACCACCGCCACGCCCGCCGTGACCAGCAGCATGCCGGTCACCCGCAGCGGCGTGAGCTTCTCGCGGAACAGGAAACGACCGGCGATCATCAACGCAACGATGTTGATCGAGCCCAGCAGCACGCCCTTGGACAGCGGCACCAGCGACAGGAACGCAATCCAGGCCACGAACTCGAGCACGTAGCAGGCGATGCCGATCCACAGCCAGGGACGGCTGAGCATGTGTTTCCAGCGCTGCAGTCCTTCGCCCTCCTGCGGGTCGCTGGCGGCGGCCTTGAAGGCGAGCTGGCCACCGGTATCGAGCACGACATTGGCCAGCCACAGCAGCGTGGCAAGCGCCCCCATGTCAGGCCACCGCCTTGAGCACGCCAGTGCGTTCACCGATTTCGGTGAAGAAGCGCGCGCTGCGGCGGATCACATCGCGGCGTTCGCGGTCGATGGTGATCATGTGGTAACTGTCTTCCAGCACCACCAGTTCCTTCGGGCCGCTGACCCGCGACATCACCAGCTCGGCGTTGCCCATGCTGGCCACGTCGTCCTCGCGGGCGTGCATCACCAGGCACGGTGCGGTGACCTGGTGCAGGTGGCGGCGGGTCCAGTTGCTCAGGGCGCGCATTTCGGCCAGGGCGTGCCAGGGGTTGCCCGGCAGGCCGGCGGCGGCGCTGTCGCCGGACAGCATGGCGGCACTGACTTGTGCACGCAGGCGCTCGTCACGCAGGCCGTACGGCGGTTCTTCCATGAACATGCGGTCGCGGCCGATGTTGAAGCGCTTGAACCACGGCAGCAGGAACGAGAAGCGGGCCACGGCGGGGATGTTCCAGCCGTCATAGCGGAAGGTGGCGCCGTACACGCCGACCCCGGACACCCACTCGGGGCGACGTGCAGCCAGTGCCAGCGACAGCACCGCGCCCATCGACAGGCCGCCGACGAACAGCTGGTCGACCTTGCCGCGCAGGGTTGCCGCCGCATCTTCCACGCCCTGGTACCACTGTTCCCAGGTGGTCGCCAGCAGGTCATCCACGCTGCCGCAATGGCCGGGCAGCTGCACGCCGTGCACGGTGAAACCGGCGTTGTTCAGCCCTTTGCCCAGCATGCGCATTTCCGCCGGGGTGCCGGTCAGGCCATGGACCAGCAGCACGCCCTGTGGGCCACCGGGGAGGAAGAAGTCGTGCGATTCGGTCACCTGGCGGCTCCGGGACGGCAGTGGGGATGGCAGGATCGCAAGCGCGATTTTCGCCAGCCTTTCAGCGCCCCGGGCCGGGTCAGGGCGCCTTCAGCAGCGGCAGCGTGATGGCGACCTTCAGTCCGCCACCTGGGCGGTTCAGGAAGCTCAGGCGGCCGCCGAAGTGCTCCACCGCCTCGTGCGCGATGGCCAGGCCGAGGCCGGTGCCGCTGGCAGCGGTGCCCGGCGCCCGGAAGAAGCGCTCGCCCAGCCGTGGCATCACGTCGTCGGGCACGCCAGGGCCGTTGTCTTCCACATACAGTTCGACATCATTGTCGTCCAGCGCGTGCACGCCCACCGTGACGGTTGCATTGCGGCCGGCATAACGCAGGGCGTTGTCGATCAGGTTGTCCAGCGCTTCCTGCAGCATGGCGCCGTTGCCGAGTACACGCAGCGGATGGGGACTGCCGCGGTAGCCCAGATCGATGCCATCGCGGATCGCCTCCGGTACGCGCATGCCGACCCACTGCGGTACCAGCTCGCACAGGTCCAGTGCCTCCACGGTATCGGGCACGGTCTGCGCCCGGCTCAGTGCCAGCAGCTGGGTGCTGACCCGCGCGGTGCGCTGGTTGAGCCGGCGGATGTGCTGCAGCGCCTCGCGCACTGTATCGGGGTCGCCATGTGCCAGCGCCTGGTCCACGTGCAGGGCCATGCCCGCCAGCGGCGAACGCAGCTGGTGCGCGGCATCGGCGATGAAACGGTTCTGCAGGGTGATCATTTCCGCCTGGCGGGCAAACAGATCATCGATGGTGCTGATCAGTGGCTGGATCTCCTCGGGCACGTCGGCATCGGAGATCGGCGCCAGTTCGCCGCGGCGCTGGGCCAGGCGGGTCCTCAGCGGGGTCAGGATGCGCAGGCCATAGGTCACGCCGAACCAGACCAGCGCTGCGGTACCCAGCGCCAGCATGGTCATCAGCGGGATGATGATCATCAGGATCTCGCGCGCACGCTGCCGGCGGTCAGCCATGCTCTCGGCCACGGTCACCGCCAGCTGGTCCTGCGGATCGTTCATCGCCTGCGTGCAGACGGTGGCCATGCGCACCTGCTGGCCATTGAGGTTGCCGTCGTACAGCGCCGGATGCACACCGGTGCAGTCCTGCGAAGGGGCGTACGGGCTGAAGTCTGCATTGCCGCTGAGCGTACCCATGCGGCTGCTGTCGACGTTGAAGTAGCGATGGCCGTCGGGGTCGTACTCGATCAGGAAGCGCGCCTGCGGAGACAGGTCGCTGGTCACCGGCATGGTGCTCAGCATCTGCGCGAACGAATGCGTGTCGTCGATCAGGTTGCGGTCGTGGATGCGGTTGGAATAGTCCAGCGCAACGTAGTAGGCCAGGATCGTGTTGAAGGTGAGCAGGCCCAGCATCGGCAACGCCAGAAAGGCGAGCAGGCGCCGGCGCAGGCTGGGCGGGCCACTGATCACGGCGTGCTTTCGTCCTGCGCGTCTTCCAGCATGTAGCCCAGCCCGCGCACGGTGCGGATGCCCATGCCGCCGGGCTGCAGCTTGCGGCGCAGGCGGTGCAGGGCGATGTCCAGGCCGTTGTCGGTGAGGTCCTGGCCCCAGTCGCACAGCGCCTCCACCAGTTGCGCGCGCGACACGATGCGCTCGGCGCGTACCGCCAGTGCCGACAGCAGGCCGAACTCGCGCGCGGTCAGTTCCAGCGACTGGTCGTCGATCCACACGCGGTGCCCGGCCAGGTCCAGGCGCAGGCGGCCGATGCGCAGGTCTGGGTTGCCATTGCTGGTGACCCGCCGCAGCTGCGCACGCACGCGTGCTTCGAACTCGTCCAGCGCGAACGGCTTGACCAGGTAGTCATCGGCGCCCAGGTCGAGCACGCGCACGCGCTCGGCCAGGCCGTCGCGGGCGGTCACCACCAGCACCGCCAGGCCATCGCCGCGCTGACGCAGGCGCTGCAGCACATCGCGGCCATCCAGCTGAGGCAGGCCCAGGTCCAGCACCAGCAATGCGTACTGGGTCGAGCCCAGTGCCGCGTCGGCGTGCGCGCCGTTGTCGACGTGGTCAACCACGTGCCCCTGCCGGCGCAGCGAGGCGCACAGGCCGGAGGCGATATCCGGGTCGTCTTCAGCAATCAGAACGCGCATGCGCGGGGGCTCCTGTAACGGTCAGGCCCACCGGATGGACGGGGTGGGCCTCTCTCGGCTGCCGAGGGTAGCCGCAAACCGGGTGAAGGTGGAGCGCGCCGCCGCCGCCCGGTGCCGTCGCGCTGTCCCTTCATTCAGTCCTGCAGGCCCGGCTCACCCGGCGCCAACGGCACCCGCGAGCCATCCAGCAGGCCACGGCTGAGCCTGCCATCCTCGATGAACAGCAGTTCGCCGTTCTCGCCGTTCTTGATGCTGCTGTCGATGGCGATCACGCGGTCGCCATGGAAGCTGCTGACGTGTGGCATCGAGGTGTGGCCGACCACGATGCGTTTGAGCTGCAGGCGGTCGAGTACGGTCTGCACCCCTGCGGTGTCGAGGCGGCCATCAAAGTAGCCGCGGTACCAGATCGGGCTGGTCTTGCCGTCATACAGCGGTGCGGTGGCCGGGTCGGCCTTTACTTCGGCCTTGGGCAGGCCCAGTGACGCCTGGTAGGCCGCATTGGTGCGCGCCGGGTCCAGCGCCAGCTGCACTGCCTCGGGCGAAATACCGCCGTGCAGGAACAGGGTGTCGCCGATCTTCAGCAGCACCGGGCGGGTGCGCAGCCACTGCCCGATCACCGAATCGGCACCGTACAGCTGCGGGTAGCTGCGGCCGAGCAGCTGCGCGCTGCGCAGGTACTTCGGGTTGACGTAGCGCAGGTCGTCGTACAGCACCATGGTTTCGTGGTTGCCGAGCACGAAGTGCACCGCGCCGCCGGCGGCGGCCGCCTGCTGCTGCAGGCCATACAGCAGCCAGAAGGCCTCGGTCACCTGCGGGCCGCGGTCGAACACATCGCCGGCGATGACCAGCGTGTCCTTGCCCAGCGCCCAGCGATCCTGGGCATCGATGACCTGGTGGGCGCGCAGCAGGCGCACCAGCAACCCGTACTGGCCATGGATGTCGGACAGCGCAACGATGCGTGGCACGGCCGGCAGCACGGAAACCGAAGGCGCATTCGGGGCAGCCACGTGCACCGTGTGCTCGTAGCCGCAGCGCGGGGCGATGTCGGTACCTGCGGCCTGCGTGGCAAGCGTGTGCGACTCAACCTTGTCGTCGCAGATCCACTTGGCCTGCAGCTGGTCGCCCTGGCGGAACACATAGGGGCCATCGGCCTGCACGTGGTCGGCGGGCGCGGCAACCTCGCGGGCCTGCGTAGTTGCTGTGGCGCAGGCCAGCAGCGGCAACAGCAGGGCGGTCAGCAGGGAAGGGCGATCGCGCGACATCGGCGGCATCCAGTGGCGGAAAGACCCGATGCTAACCGGCGCGGGTGTTCGTCGGTGTGCGCGAATGGGCGGATCAGGTGTCGCGCCCGCCGTCCCTGAGCTTGCGCACGCGGGTGGCGTTGGGCTGAAGTGGCTGGCCGTCGCGCCCGCGCGGCTGCATGTAGGGCAGCGGCCGCCCCGTCGCCGATTCGATCAGCTGTGAATGGGCTTCACCGGCCTCGAAGCGATGGCGTTCACCCCATTGGCGCAGCGCGACCAGCAGCGGGAACAGTTCCTGGCCAGCGGCGGTGAGCACGTATTCCTGGTACGCCGATCCATCGGAGGCCGGCTGCAGCTGCAGGATGCCGGCCTCTACCAGCCGGCGCAGGCGGTCGCTGAGGATGTTGCGGGCCGCGCCGAGGCTGCGCTGGAAATCACCGAAACGGGTGACGCCATCGAAGGCATCACGGATGACCAGCAGCGCCCAACGGTCACCGAGCAGATCGGCGCTGCGGGCGACGGGGCAGGGGCTGTCGGCGTGCATGGTGGACCTCTCTGATGTGGTTGCAGTTTAAAACCAATGGCAGTAGCCTGCATCAAGTTTCAAATTGCAACCACGTCATGAGTGCCACATCGCTTCCCCGCCCACTGCTGGTCCTGCTTGCGGTTGCCGCCGGCGCCAGCGTCGCCAACGTCTACTACGCGCAGCCGCTGCTGGATCAGCTTGCACGCGCCTTTGCGCTGGACCGGGCCGTGGCCGGCGCGGTGCTGGCTGCTACCCAGGCCGGTAGCGTGCTGGCGTTGCTTGGCCTGCTGCCGCTGGCGGACCGTGGTGACCGGCGACGCCTGCTGCGGCTGCAGTTGATCGCATTGGTGCTGGCGCTGCTGTGGCTGGCAGCGTCACGCACGGCGGGCTGGCTGTTGTCGGGCATGCTGCTGGCCGGCCTGCTGGGCACCGCGCTGACCCAGGGGCTGATCGCCTATACCGCCATGCTGGCACCGCCCGAGCAGCGCGGTCGCGTGGTCGGTGTGGTACAGGGCGGCGTGTTCATCGGCCTGCTGCTGGCGCGCGTGGTGTCCGGTACGGTGGCGGCGGCCTTTGGCTGGCAGATGGTCTACCTGTTGTCAGCAATGGTGATGGCGGGGTTGGCGGCGCTGCTGTGGCGGCGCCTGCCCCCAGTACCGGTGCCGTCGGTTCCCCCACGCTGGCGCGAGCTGCTGGGCTCGATGCTGGGCATGCTGCGCCGCGATCGAACGCTGCGCGAACGCGGGCCGCTGGCACTGCTGCTGTTTGCCGGCCTCAATGTGTTCTGGGCGGCGGCACCCTTGCCGCTCTCGGCGCCATCGCTGCATTGGTCGACCGCCGCCATCGGTGCACTGGGCCTGGCCGGGGTGATCGGTGCGCTGCTGGCGGCGCGGGTAGGGCACTGGATGGACCGTGGTTTCGCGCATCCGGTCAGCGTCGGTGCGCTGTTGTTGATGCTGGTTGCGTGGTGGCCCTTGCTGGGCCTGCCGCAGTCGCTGTCGTTGCTGCTGTTGGGCGTGATTGTGCTCGACCTGGGTGGGCAGGCACTGCACGTATCAAACCAGGCATTGCTGCTGCGCGCGCCGGCTGAACAGCATGGACGCCTGGTGGCTTTGTACATGCTGTTCTATGCGGTGGGCAGTGGTGCCGGAGCAGCGGCCGGGCCGTGGATGCAGGCGCGCCATGGCTGGCCGGCAGTATGCCTGTTGGGGGCGGGCATTGCGTTGCTGGCGCTGCTCTGGTGGGCCGCGTGGCGGGTGGTGGCGGTGAAAGCAGCGGCCGGCGCCCGTATCGGTAGTGCCGGCTGCCAGTAGAGTCGACTGTCAGTCGACTGCTCTTCGCCCTGCGTGCGAAAAACCCCGTGGTGCGCGCGATAGTCGACCCGCGGTCGACTCTACCTGTCCTGCCGTCATCGCTGCAGTGCGCGCCGTCCCGGGGCTTCCTGCAGGTCCGCACTGGCCACCACCACGCGGTTGCGGCCGCTGCGCTTGGCCTTGTACATTGCCGCGTCGGCACGGGCCATCAGCCGCTCGTAGTCCGGATGGCCGTCGTGGCCGGCCACGCCGATGCTGGCGGTCAGCGCCAGCACCTGGCCGTTGGCCAGTGGCACCGGCGACTGTGCGATCTGCCGCCGCAGGCTCTCGGCGATCACGGTCGCCTGCGATTCGCTGGCAGCCACCAGTACCACCACGAATTCTTCGCCGCCATAGCGGAACAGGTAGTCGCTGCCGCGCGTGAGCTGGCCGAGCAGGCCGGCGACGTGCTGCAACGCGCGGTCGCCGGCATCGTGGCCGTGGCCGTCGTTGATTGCCTTGAAGTGATCCAGGTCGAGCAGCAGCAGCGAGAATGGTGTGCGGTTGCGTGTGGCCAGCTCGATTTCCCGGCGCAGCACGGTGGGCAGGAAGCGACGGTTGAGCAGGTTGGTCAGCGCGTCGCTGCCGGCATCCAGTTCGCCGATGCGCTCGAACAGCAGTGTCATCAGGGTGCGGATGGCGGCCAGGTCCTCGCGGATGGCCGGCAGCACCGCCAGTCGCTGCGCCGGAGCATCGCCGCTCGCGCGCTGCAGGTGGCCATCAATGCGGGCCATCAATTGGCCCACCTGCTGCGTTTCGCTGCTTTCGCCGAAGCTGGGGATGCCCTTGTGAGTGAACCACAGGCCGAACTCCGAGGTAGCCAGGCTGGCGTTGTCGCTGGCCTGCACGTGGCCGGCCAACGCGTAGAGCAGGGCGTTTTCCCAGTCCAGCAGCAGTGCGCGCTGGCGCTCGCGTTCGGTACCGACGTTCTGTACCAGCGAGAACAGTCGGTAGGCGGCGTCGGCACGGGTGGAGCGCTCGCGCGCGTGGGTGTAGGCCAGGGTCATGCCTTCCATGGCGATATCCATGATCGCGCTGAGGCAGTCGATGGCGGCGAATGCGGTGTCGCTGTCAGGCGCATCGTCGCGCAGGCGCACGAACAGTTCGTGCTTGAGCACGCGCGCACCGCGGGTAACCAGGTCGACCGGAATGCCGACGCGGGCGTGCACGTCGCCGATGATCCGCTGCGAGGCCACGGTGTTGGCGATGCCGCTGGCATCAGTGGTCAGCAGCTGCGCCAGCCAGCGCTGCATGGCCGGCTGCAGGCGCTGCTTGACCTGGTCGTGGGACAGGAAACGGCGCGCACGGGTGTCCTGCAGCAGCACTTCGTAAAAGCGCTGGGCCAGCGCGGGTGGGGCATCGGTAGCAGCGGCCCTGAGCAGCGCGGTGGCGGCAGGGCCGGCCTGCAGCAGACACTGCTGCCAGGCCTCGGCCAGCGGCTGGCTGGCATCGTCCAATTGGGGTGGTTCCACGTCGATCTCTGACTGCGTACGGCAAACCACGGGTATCGGCCGCGGCGGCATACGGTTGATGGCGGGTTAGCCGGCCAGTTTACGCGCGGTGCAGGGTTGCACGGTGCGCAAACCACATCGGCGCCGCTGCGGCAATGAGTGAACGCATTTGAGAATCAATCGCATTGATGGGAGAATGCGCGCACGGAACGGGCTGCAGGTGCCTGCTGCAGGACTGCTCCGCCTCCCCCTCGTCGTTGCCTCAAGCCCTTTGCCAGAGGCCCCGTAGCCCTGCCAGAAGGTCTTGATCATGTCCCCTGCCGTTGTCCTTTCGCCGCGCCCGCTGGCGCTTGCCGTTGCCGCCCTGCTGGCCGGCAGCGCTCTGACCGCCCACGCCGAAACCGACGCCACCGATATCGACACGGTGCACGTCACCGCCTCGCAGATCGCGCGCCAGGCCCTGGGTACCTCGACCATCACCGCAGAGGACATCGCCAGGCGCCCGCCGGCCAACGACATCGCCGAGCTGCTGCGGACCATGCCCGGCGTCAACCTGACCGGCAACAGTGCCTCGGGCCAGTACGGCAACAACCGCCAGATCGATCTGCGTGGCATGGGCCCGGAAAACACCCTGATCCTGGTCGACGGCAAGCGCATCGGTGCGCGTGATGCCGTGCGCATGGGCCGCAGCGGTGAGCGCAATACCCGCGGCGATACCAACTGGGTGCCGGCGGAAATGATCGAGCGCATCGAAGTGCTGCGCGGCCCTGCAGCGGCACGTTATGGCTCGGGTGCTTCCGGTGGCGTGGTCAACATCATCACCAAGCGCCCGACCGGCGACCTGACCGGCGCGGTCGACCTGTATGGCCTGGTGCCCGAGCACAGCGCCGAAGGCGGCAGCGAGCGCGTCGGCCTGCAGCTGAGCGGGCCGATGACCGACACCCTGTCGTTCCGCCTGTACGGCAATCTCAACAAGACCGACGCCGATTCGCTGGAACTCAACCGTGACTTCGCGGCGAATCCGAACGCGGTGCCGCCGGCCGGTCGCGAGGGCGTCAAGAACCGCGATGTCAACGCGCTGCTGCGCTGGGACGTGACCGCCAACCAGGTGGTCGAATTCGAAGCAGGCACCAGTCGCCAGGGCAACATCTATGCTGGCGACCGCGCGGTCAGCACCACCGGTACCTCGACACCGATCGATCTGGGGGCGTTGGCCGAGCAGCAGGCCGAGACCAACCGCATGTACCGCAACACCGGCGCGATCACACATCGCGGCCGCTGGGGTGATGTGACCTCGCGGGTAACGGCTGCAGTGGAGGCGGTGAACAACTCGCGCATCAACGAAGGCCTGGCCGGTGGCCCGGAGGGCAGCTTCAACGGCACCGACTGGTCGACCTCGCGCCTGCGCAACTACCAGCTGGACGGCGAAGTCAGTTTCCCGACCACGCTGGGTGGTGCCGAGAACATCTGGACGCTGGGCTTTGAATACCTGGACAGCCGCCTGACCGACCCGTACTCGATGAGCCAGTCCAGCAGCAGCGGCGGCGGCATCCCGGGGCTGTCGGCCGATCGCGCACGCGGCAAGTCCGACGCGCAGACCACCGCCGTGTTCGTGGAAGACAACATCTACCTGGGCGAGCGCTGGATCGTCACCCCGGGCCTGCGCTTCGACCACCACAGCCAGTTCGGCAACAACACCAGCCCCAGCCTCAACGCGCAGTTCCGCATCAACAGCGACTGGGTGGTGAAGGGCGGTATCGCCCGTGCATTCAAGGCGCCGAACCTGTACCAGTCGAATCCGGACTACCTGTACTACACCCGGGGCAATGGCTGCCCGAATGCACTGCCGAGCCTGGGCGCCGGCTGCTACATGCGCGGCAACTCGGACCTGAAGGCGGAAACCAGCCTGAACAAGGAACTGGGTATCGAGTGGGCACCGCAGAGCGGCTGGCAAGCGTCGTTGACCTACTTCCACAACGACTACAAGGACAAGATCCAGGCCGGGTACAACCAGATCGGGCTGACCGCCGACACCAAGGGCCGCATCTTCCGCTGGGAGAACGCACCCAAGGCGGTCGTGCAGGGTCTGGAAGGCAACCTGGTGGTCCCGCTGCTGGGCGAGCAGGGCAACCGCCTGAAGTGGAGCAACAACTTCACCTACATGGTGGAGAACGAGAACAAGAGCACCGGCCAGCCGCTGTCGGTGATTCCGAAGTACACCGTCAACACGATGCTGGACTGGCAGGCCACCGACAAGTTGTCGCTGCTGCTGACCGGCACCTTCTACGGCAAGCAGAAGCCGGCCACCACCAACATCAACAATGATCCGCGCTGCACCGGCACCTGCGATCCGTCGATCGCGCTGCAGGACCGTGGTGCGTACAACATCTGGGGCGTGAGCGCGCGCTACAGGGTGACCGAGACGGTCAGCTTCGGTTTCGGCGTCAACAACCTGGCCGACAAGCGCCTGTTCCGCGAGGCCAACAGCAGCGATGCCGGCGCGGCGACCTACAACGAGCCGGGCCGCGCGTACTGGGCCAGCCTGCGCTTCGGGTTCTGACCGCAGGCGGACGTCGGTCCGCTGCGTCCGCCAGGCGTGGCCTGACGTTGCCGGCCGCGCTCCGGTAGCGCCGGGCCATGCCCGGTGAGGGACCGCGTGGCCTGCAATGTTATAAACACCGTGATAGTTTCCCAACGCCCTCCGGCGTAGCCTGCCTCCCATCGCAAAGGAGCTGTTGCCATGGGCCACGACCACGATCACCTGCCATCCGAGATCCGCCACGAGAAACCCTTGTGGTGGGCGCTCGGCCTGACCTCCACCTTCCTCGTCGTCGAGGTGGTGGGCGCGTTCTGGACCAACAGCCTGGCGCTGCTGTCCGACGCGGCGCACATGGCTACCGACGCTTTAGCGCTGATGATCGCGCTGGTCGCGGTGCGGCTGAGCCGGCGCCCGCCGGACGCGCGCCGCACCTACGGCTATGCACGCCTGGAAGCGCTGGGCGCGATGATCAATGGCGCGATGCTGTTCGTGGTCGCCGGCTATATCCTGTGGGAGGCCATTGGACGTTTCCGCGAGCCGCAGGAGATTGCCTCGTCGGGCATGCTGGTGATTGCCGCGGCGGGCCTGGTCATCAACCTGATCTCGATGCGCCTGCTGCAGGCCGGCAGCGGCGAGAGCCTCAACGTGAAGGGTGCCTACCTGGAAGTGTGGGCAGACATGCTCGGCTCGGTGGCCGTGATTGCTGGCGCGCTGTTGATCAAGTGGACCGGCTGGAAGCCGATCGACCCGATCCTGGCGGTGCTGATCGGCCTGTGGGTACTGCCGCGCACCTATGTGCTGATGCGCGAAGCGATCAACGTGCTGCTGGAAGGCGTGCCCAAGGGCATGGACGTGGCCAAGGTGCGCGACAGCCTGTCCGGCCACGCTGCGGTACTGGACGTGCATGACCTGCATGTGTGGGCGCTGGCCTCCAGTACACCGGCGCTGACCGCGCACATCGTGATGCGCGACGGCACCGATGCCGATGCGCTGCGTCGTGATCTGGGCGGGCGCCTGCACGATGACTTCGGCATCGAGCACGTGACACTGCAGATCGAAGCGGACCACTGCGGCGAAGCCTGTGGTGAGCCGGCGCCGGCCAAGGCCGGCGAGCACGAGGGCCATGAAGGCCATGACCACGGCGAGGACGCGCAGGGCCATCGCGGTCACGTGCATCGTTGATCGAGGATGCAGGGGCGTCGATCGGGTCAAGCCGCCTGGATGAAGCCGGCTTGGTAGAGTCGACTGTTAGTCGACTATCGCGCGCAGCGCGGGCTTTTTCGCGACCTTGCCGAAGAGCAGTCGACTAGCAGTCGACTCTACCCCGTCGCGAGGCCAGCCGATCCGCCAGCCGGGTCGGTTCCGGCAGCCGGTAACCGCGCAGCGTGCGCTGCACCCAGTCCAGCGCGGTATCCGCACTGACCCGATGGCCACCGGCCACGAACAGCGGCTTGCAGCGAATCTTGCTGCGCAGCACCCAGCCCAACTGTTCATCGCCATCCAGCAGCGGCGTATGCGCACCGGCCTCGGCGCCCGGTTCGACGAACCTGCCCACCAGCTTCGACTTGGCCACGCCGATGCTCGGCAGGTCGGTGACCACGCCCAGATGCGCGGCCACGCCCAATCGTCGCGGGTGGCTGATGCCATGGCCATCGACGAACACCAGGTCCGGCGTATGCGGCAGCAGCGCCAGCGCGGCCAGCAGTGCCGGCAGCTCGCGGAAGCTGAGCAGTCCGGGGATGTAGGGCATCACCGTGGGAATCCGCGCGACTTCCTGCGCTATCGGCTGCAGCGTCTTCGCATCCAGCAGTACCGCAGCGGCGCGGGTGATGGCGCCGCCGTCTTCAAAGCCGACATCCAGCCCGGCCAGCCAGCGCACGTTGCGTGGCAGGCGGTCCTGGCGCTCCACGCGGCCGGCCAGCTGGAGCTGCTGCGCGCGTGCAGCGGCGACGCTGCCTTCCCAGCGCCCGGGGTCGATCACCGTATTCATTGGTCACAGCATCGCATGCGCGGTGCCACGGCCCGGTGAGCGGCGCCCGGGGCTACAATGGCGGCCTGCCTTTCCTCGCGTTGGAGACCCTGCAGTGACCCGTAAACTCGTACTGTTGCGCCATGGCCAGAGCCAGTGGAACCTGGACAACCGCTTCACCGGCTGGGTCGATGTCGACCTGACCGAGCAGGGGCGCCGGGAAGCGGCCGCCGCGGGTCGCCTGATGCGCGAGGAAGGCCTGCAGTTCGACGTTGCCCACACTTCCGTACTCAAGCGTGCCATCCACACCCTGCAGGGTGCACTGGCCGAGCTGGAACAGGATTGGCTGCCGGTGAACAAGTCCTGGCGCCTCAACGAACGCCATTACGGCGGTCTGCAGGGCCTGGACAAGGCCGAGACCGCCGCCAAGCACGGCGAGGACCAGGTCAAGGTGTGGCGTCGTTCGTACGATATCCCGCCGCCGGCCATGGACCTGGAGGATCCGGGCCACCCGATCCATGACCGCCGCTACGCTGGCCTGGATCGCAACGCGCTGCCGGGCACCGAATCGCTGGCCACCACGCTGGACCGCGTGCTGCCGTACTGGCACGACGCCATCGCGCCGCAGCTGAAGGACGGCAAGACCGTGCTGGTCACCGCCCACGGCAATTCGCTGCGCGCGCTGTACAAGTACCTCAACAACGTCTCGCGCGAGGAAATCCTCGAGCTGAACATCCCGACCGGCATCCCGCTGCTGTTCGAACTGAACGACGACCTGACGGTAAAGTCGTTCCGCTACCTGGGCGACCCGGAAGCAGCGCGCAAGGCCGCTGAAGCCGTGGCCAACCAGGGCAAGGCGAAATAAAACAGAAGGCCGGCGCAAGCCGGCCTTCGCTTTTTGTAGAGTCGAGCCATGCTCGACTGCTGTTGGCCTCTTGCCGCAAGGACAATAAGCCCGGAACGGAGCGCAGTCGAGCATGGCTCGACTCTACATAAGCGCGTCCTGTGACCTTTGGCCGGTCCCACCGCAGGCCTCCCCGGCTACCCTGTGAAATTACCCGCAGGAGAGCCTCATGAACGTCCGCAACCTGGTCCCGCTGGGCCTGACCATCGCCATCGCTGCCTCGCTGGCGGCCTGTGGCAAGAATGAAACCGCGCCGGCGGCCAGCGCCGACGCCAAGCCGGCCTTCGACCTGTCGCAGATCAAGACGCCGCTGATCTCGCTCAACAGCGCCGACCTGGATCCGTCCATCTCGGCCTGTACCGACCTCAATGGCTTCGTCAACAGCAAGTGGCTGAAGGCCAACCCGGTGCCGGGCGACCAGACCACCTGGGGCAGCTTCGAGATCCTGCGCGAGCGCTCGCTGGAAGTGCAGCACGCACTGGTGCAGCAGGCCGCGGCCAGCCAGGCCAAGGCCGGCTCGGTGGAAGCCAAGATCGGTGACATCTGGAAGACCGGCAACGATGAAGCCAAGATCGAAGCCGCCGGCCTGGCGCCGCTGCAGCCGCAGCTGGACAAGATCACCGCGCTGAACGATACCGCCGCCATCACCCAGTACCTGCGCGACAGCCAGGCCGAGGGCAAGGGCGTGCTGTTCTCGCTGTTCGCCAATGCCGACTACAAGGATTCGGCCAACGTCATCGCCTACGTCGGCCAGGGCGGCCTGGGCCTGCCGGAGAAGGGCTACTACTTCGATGACGCCCAGGCCAAGATCCGCGACGCCTACGTGGCCTACATCGCACAGGTGCTGACCCTGTCCGGCGTGGACGCGGCGCAGGCCGCCGAGCAGGCCAAGGCCGTGATGGCCTTCGAAACCCGTCTGGCCAAGGCCTCGATGTCGCGCATCGAAATGCGTGACCCGGCCAAGCGCTACAACCCGCTCAGCGCTGCCGATGCCGACAAGCTGACCCCGAACTTCAGCTGGACCGCGCTGTTCGACACCCTGAAGGTGCCGGCCGCGCAGAAGTTCTCGCTGGCGCAGCCGGGCTTCTTCGGTGAAATGGACAAGATGCTCGCCGATGTGCCGGCCAGCACCTGGCAGGCCTATCTGCGCTTCCACACCATCGACGACGCCTCGCCGTACCTGAGCAGCCAGTTCGAGAAGGCCAACTTCGATTTCTATGGCACCACCCTGCGTGGCCAGAAGGAAATGCAGCCGCGCTGGAAGCGCGTGCTGGAGTCGGTCAACGGTGGCATGGGTGAAGCCCTGGGCCAGCTGTACGTCGACGCCGTGTTCCCGGCCGAATCCAAGGTGGCCATGCAGCACCTGGTGGAGAACCTCTCGGTGGCGCTGAAGGCGCGCCTGGAGCAGCTGCCGTGGATGGGCGAAGAAACCAAGAAGAAGGCGCTGGAAAAGTGGGCCAGCTTCACCCCGAAGATCGGTTACCCGGACAAGTGGCGCGAGTGGACCGGCCTGCAGACCAACGGTGACAGCTACCTGGGCAACATGCAGGCGGCACGTGCGTTCAATTACCGCTACATGCTGGACAAGATCGGCAAGCCGGTGGACAAGACCGAGTGGGGCATGACCCCGCAGACCGTCAACGCCTACTACAACGCCACCAAGAACGAGATCGTGTTCCCGGCCGCCATCCTGCAGGCGCCGTTCTTCGACGCCAAGGCCGATCCGGCGCTGAACTACGGCGGCATCGGTGCGGTCATCGGCCACGAGATGATGCACGGCTACGACGACTCGGGCAGCCAGTTCGCTGCCAACGGCAACTTCGACAACTGGTGGACCGACGCCGACCGCAAGGCCTTCACCGAACGTACCGACCAGCTGGTCGCGCAGTTCGATGGCTATGAATCGGTGCCGGGCGTGTTCGTGAAGGGCAAGCTGACCCTGGGCGAGAATATCGGCGACCTGGGCGGCTTGACCGTGGCCTACGACGCGCTGCAGATGGCGCTGAAGGAAGATCCGAAGGCGAATGTCGAAGTCGATGGTCACAGCCAGGACCAGCGCTTCTTCATGAACTGGGCCACCGTGTGGCGCCGCAACTTCACCGACGGTGAGCTGCGCGTCCGCCTGAACACCGACCCGCACGCGCCGGCCAACTTCCGTGCCAACGGCGCGCCGTCGAACATGCCGTCGTATGCCGCTGCGTTCCAGTGCAAGGCCGGCGACGCGATGGTGCGTGCCGACGACAAGCGCGTGGTGATCTGGTAATCGATCGCACGTGATGCGTGATGCAGAAGGCCCGGCGAAAGCCGGGCCTTTTGTTTGTCCGCTCGGAGGCGCCGGGATGTGCCCGGCGGATCTCAGGCCAGCGCTGGTTCCTGCGCTAGCATGCGATGGAAGCGCTGCAGCACATAGGGATCGATCAGGCCGCCGGACTGCTCGTCGATGATGCGCAACGCAGTCTCGCGTTCCATCGCTGCGCGGTAGGGGCGCACGCTGGTCATGGCATCGTAGGCATCCGCAACGGTGACGATGCGTGAGCCCAGCGGAATGCTTTCGCCACGCAGGCCGTCGGGATAGCCGCTGCCATCGAAGGCTTCGTGATGGGCGCGGATCAGTCGCGCGACCGGTGCTGCATCGCTGCGGCCGGTGGCCAGGAAGATGTGTTCGCCGCGCACCGGATGCTCGCGCATGATCGCGCGTTCCTCGTCGGTATGCCGACGCGGTGTCAGCAGTACATCGTCGGGGATGCCGATCTTGCCGATGTCATGGAAGCGCGCGGCCAGGCCGATCTGCGAGCAGGCATCGTCATCGAGATCGCAGTGCGTGGCCAGGCGCTGCGCGAGCAGTCCGACGCGGTCGCAGTGGTGGCGGGTGTAGGCGTCGCGCATCTGCAGCGACATCGAGAGGGCATCGATCAGGCAGGCCTGCGCGTGCAGCAGGTCGGGGGCGGGTACGGCGTCAGGAAACATGGTCATCCGCCCGCACCGGGTGGGGACCGGTGCGGGGTATTCGGGGGCGATCAACCCGGGGCGAGGGTGGTCAGAAGGGCGCGGGCCGCATTGAAGCGGTCTTCCGGCAACGGCAGCGGGTGCTTGATGCGCAGCTTGTCAGGCCCTTCCATGGCGTAGAGATTGGGTTGTTTCTGGATCAGCTGGATCACCGCCATCGGGTCGATGTTCGGCTTGGACTCGAACACGATGCGGCCACCGTTCTCGCCCAGGTCCAGCTTGCGGATGCCGAGGGTGTTGGCCTTCAGCTTCAGCTCGGCGATGGCGAACAGGTGCTTGGCCGCATCCGGCAGCAGGCCGAAGCGGTCGATCATCTCCACCTGCAGTTCGCGCAGCGCATCACTGTCGCGCGCGCTGGAAATGCGCTTGTACAGGGTCAGGCGGGTGTGCACGTCCGGCAGGTAGTCTTCCGGAATCAGCGCCGGCACATGCAGCTCGACCTCGGCACCGCGCACTTCTTCGCCGGCATCCAGGTCGGGCAGCTTGCCCTGCTTGATGCTGCGCACCGCGCGTTCCAGCAGTTCGGTGTACAGGCTGAAGCCAACCTCGGCCATCTGCCCGCTCTGGTCCTCGCCGAGCAGTTCACCAGCACCGCGGATCTCCAGGTCGTGGGTGGCCAGGGTGAAGCCGGCGCCGAGTTCGTCCATCGAGGCGATCGCTTCCAGGCGCTTCTCCGCATCCGGGGTGATCGAACGACGATCAGGTGCCACCAGGTAGGCGTAGGCGCGGTGGTGCGAACGACCGACGCGGCCACGAAGCTGGTGCAGCTGGGCCAGGCCGAAGCGATCGGCGCGGTTGATGATGATGGTATTGGCGTTGGGGATGTCGATGCCCGACTCGATGATCGTGGTCGACAGCAGCACGTTGAAGCGCTGCTTCTGGAAATCCAGCATCACCTTTTCCAGCTCGCGCTCGGGCATCTGCCCGTGGGCGATGCCGATGCGCGCCTCCGGCACCAGCTCGGACAGCTCGCGCTGCATGCGGCCGATGCTTTCCACGTCGTTGTGCAGGAAGTACAGCTGGCCACCACGCGCCAGCTCGCGCTGGAAGGCTTCGCGCAGCAGCGCGTTGTCCCACTGGGTGATGAAGGTCTGCACCGCCAGCCGGTTCGGCGGCGGCGTGGCGATGATCGACAGGTCGCGCAGGCCGGCCATGGCCATGTTCAGCGTGCGCGGGATCGGCGTGGCGGTCAGGGTCAGCAGGTGCACGTTGGCGCGCAGCGCCTTCAGCGCTTCCTTCTGGCGTACGCCGAAACGCTGCTCCTCGTCGACGATGACCATGCCCAGGTCCTTGAACTTCACGTCCGGCTGCAGCAGGCGATGGGTACCGACGATGACGTCGATGGTGCCGGCGGCGACCTTTTCCAGCTCGGCCTTGATTTCCTTGGTGGTCTTGAAGCGCGACAGCACCTCGACCTTCAGCGGGTAATCGGCGAAGCGGTCGCGGAAGTTGCGGTAATGCTGTTCGGCCAGCAGCGTGGTCGGCACCAGCACGGCCACCTGCTTGCCGGCACTGGCGGCGGCGAATGCCGCACGCACCGCCACCTCGGTCTTGCCGAAGCCGACGTCGCCGCAGACCACGCGGTCCATCGGCTGGCTGCTGGCCAGGTCGCGCAGGGTGGCGTCGATCGCGGCCAGCTGGTCCGGGGTTTCCTCGAACGGGAAACCGGCGGCGAACGGCTCGTACATCGCGCGGTCCACCTGCAGCGCCAGGCCGGCACGCGCCTGGCGGCGGGCCTGGATCTCCAGCAGCTCGGCGGCGACGTCGCGCACCTTCTCGGCGGCCTTGCGCTTGGCCTTGCTCCACTGTTCGCCGCCCAGCGAATGCAGCGGCGCGGTTTCCGCCGAAGCACCGGAGTAGCGGCTGATCAGGTGCAGCTGGGCGACCGGCACATACAGCCGGTCACCCTTGGCATATTCGATTTCGAGGAACTCGCCGGGCATGCCGCCGACGTCCATCGCGATCAGGCCACGGTAGCGGCCGACGCCATGATCCTCGTGCACGATCGGCGCGCCTTCGGTCAGCTCGCCGAGGTCACGGATGATCGCTTCCGGCTCGCGGCCGGCACGGCGCGTGCGGCGGGTGCTGCCGGCGCGCTCGGGGAACAGCTGGCGCTCGGTCAGCACCGCGATGCGCGGATCGTCCAGTGCGAAGCCATCCTCCAGCGGCGCCACCGCGATCGCGAAGCGCGCATCGTCGGCGAGGAAGCTGGGCAGGTCGGCCACCACCGGCGGCTTCAGCTCGGCGGCCTGCAACACTTCCAGCAGCGCCTCGCGACGCCCGGGCGAATCGGCGGCAATCAGCACCCGGCCCGGATAATGGCCGAGGAAGGATTTCAGCGCGTCGCCAGCGGGGGCCTCGCGCGCGGCCACCGGCAGCGGCGGCAGCGGCTGGTCGCCCAACGCATGGGCATCGGCGATGCGCGCGTGGTCAGCCGACCACACTTCGATGCGCGGGGCATCGTTCAGACGCTCGCGCAGTAGTTCCGGCGACAGATACAGCGCCGACGGCGGCAGCAGCGGCCGTTCCACATCGTGGCGGCGCTGCTCGTAACGCTCGCCGGTCTGCGCCCAGAACGCCTCGGCGGCTTCGCCGGCACCGGCGCAGACCACCGGCAGGCTGCCGTCGGGCAGGTAGTCGAACAGGGTCGCGGTGCGTTCGAAGAACAGCGGCAGGTAGTACTCGACGCCGGCCGGGGCCAGCCCGGACTTCAGATCCTGGTACAGCGCGCTGCGCCGGGTATCGACATCGAAGCGTTCGCGCAGCGTGGCCAGCACGCGGGCGATGCTGGCCTCGTCCATCGGCACTTCGCGGCCAGGCAGCATGTGCACCGCCTCGACCTTGTCCAGCGAACGCTGGCTTTCCGGATCGAAGGCGCGGATCGAGTCGATGTCCTCGTCCAGCAGCTCCACCCGCAGCGGCTCGTCGGCGCCCATCGGGTACACGTCGAGCAGGCCGCCGCGCACGGCGAAGTCACCCGGGTCCATCACCTGCGGCACGTTGCGGTAGCCGGCGCTTTCCAGGCGACGCTTCTCGGCTTCCAGATCCAGGCGCTGGCCGACCTTCAGGTCGAAGCTGCCACCGATCACGTAGCTGCGCGGGGCCAGCTGCTGCAGCAGGGTCTGCACCGGCACGATCACCAGGCCGCGCTTCAGCGTGGGCAGGCGGTGCAGGGCGGACAGGCGCTGCGAAATGATGTCCGGATGCGGGCTGAAGCGGTCGTAGGGCAGGGTTTCCCAGTCCGGGAAGGCCACCACCGGCAGGGCCGGGTCACCGCCGAGCAGGGTCTGCAGGTCGGCTTCGAGCTGGTTGGCACCGTGGTTGTCACGGGCGATCACCAGCAGCGGGGCGTCGTGCGCACGCGCGGCCTGGGCCAGGTACCAGGCCAGGGCGGTCGGCGATGCGGGGGCGCGCCACCAGGCGCGGAGCTGGCCGGCGCGCGGCAGCGGCGGGGCGGGGTATGAGGTACGCGACATGGACCCCGGATTTTAGCAGAAGCCCGATCGAAGCCCGGCGCATCCGTCAGTTGTCCAGCTCCAGCACCATCCGCACCAGGCCTTCGGCACCGGTCGGGTGCGGGACCGGCTTGAAGCCCAGCGAGGCGGCCAGCTGCTTCATCGGCTCGTTCTCAGCGGCAACGTCGCCGTACAGACGGTCCAGGTACTTGCCGCGGCCCCACTTCACCAGCTTGCGCATCAGCTGCCGGCCGAGGCCCTGGCCAATGAGGAAGCGGCTGATCAGGATCGCGTACTCGGCTTCACGGGTACCGGGGATGATCGAGGCCCGGGCGACCGCGCCGACCACCGCTTCGCCAGCGGGCAGGGATTCGGCAGCGACCAGGGTGATCTCGGTCTTGGGATTCGGGTGGGTCAGGCGCTGGGTGGTTTCCGGCGACAGCTCGGTCACCGCCTGCAGGAAACGATCACGGATTTCTTCCGGCCCGAACAGGCTGAACGCCGCTTGCAGCGGTGCGCCATCTTCCGGGCGGATGGGGCGGATCAGCAGCTCGTGGCCGCTGGGAGCCTTGAAGATCTCATGCCAGGGCGGCATGCGGTTGCGAGTGGCCATACCGGGTGATTCCTTGGTGGTCCATCGATTGTGGCATCACCGGGGCTGCATTCCGTGAACGAAAGGCTCACGACGGTACAGCCTCGTGAAGGCCGTTATTCGGGTGCTTTGAGCCAATCCAGGCGGGTGCTGGCGCCGGGTTCACCCAGGTGCTGGCGCAGCGCCGGCAGGGCCGGGCCGACCACCCGGTCGAACTGCCAGGGCGGGTTGAGCAGCAGCATGCCGCTGCCGTTGAGGCGCAGCGGTGAGTCGTCCGGGCGCACCAGGAACTCGATCGTCATCGCCGATTTCACCGGCAGGGCGGTGGCCTTGCGCAGGAAGTGCAGGATGGTGCGGCGCTGCTTGATCGGGAACCAGACGGCACACGTGGCCTGCGGCCAGCGCGCCAGGGTCTCGCCCAGCGCGGCCAGGACCGCCTGGTATTCGGCGTCCTGGGCCTCGTAGGGCGGGTCGATCAGCACCAGGCCACGGCCGATCTTGCTGCCGTTGAACTTCGGCGGCAGCAGCGAGCGCAGCAGCGCATAGCCATCGCCCGCCCGCACGTCGACGCGGCTGTCATGGGCGAACAGGTCCTTCAGCGTGGCCGTTTCGGCTTCCTGCAGCTCACAGACCGCCATGCGGTCCTGCGCGCGCATCGCCTGCGCGCTCAGCAGCGGCGAGCCCGGGTAGTTGGTCAGGGCGCCCACCGGATTGTCGGCCTGCACCGCCTTCAGATAGCGCTCGACCACCTCCGGCAGCTTGGGCTGGGCCATCAGCCGCATGATCCCGGATTCAGCCTCGAGGGTCTTGCGGCTCTCTTCGCTGGCCAGCAGGTAGCGGCCGGCGCCGCCGTGGGTGTCGAGCACGAAGAACGGGCTGTCCTTGCGCTTGAAGCTGTCGATCAGGGCCAGCTGCACGATGTGCTTGAGCACATCGGCGTGGTTGCCGGCATGGAAGGCGTGGCGATAGTTCATGGGCGGCAGTGTACGGGGCGGCGGCCGCAGCGGCTATGCTGCGCGCCATGACAGCTCCTGTTGCCCATGTCCTGGTGGTCGAGGACGAAGCCGCCATCGCCGAAACCGTGCTCTATGCGCTGCGCAGCGAGGGCTATGCCGCCAGTCACTGCCTGTTGGGCGGTGAGGCCCTGCAGCGGCTGCAGGCCGGCGATATCGATGTGCTGGTGCTGGACGTGGGCCTGCCCGATCTCGGCGGCTTCGAGGTCTGCCGGCGGCTGCGTGCGCAGCCGGGGCCGGCGGCGCAGCTGCCGGTGATCTTCCTGACCGCGCGCAACGACGAAGTGGACCGCGTGCTCGGCCTGGAGCTGGGCGCCGACGACTACATGACCAAGCCGTTCTCGCCGCGCGAGCTGGTCGCACGGGTGCGTGCACGCCTGCGCCGTGCGGCGCCGGTCGTCGCAGCGCCCAGCGCCGATGCGGGCTGGCAGGAACACGGCGCGTTCGCCATCGACCGCGAAGGCCGGCGCATCCGCTTCCGCGGACAGGCGCTGGACCTGACCCGCTACGAGTACGCACTGTTGGAAGCATTGCTGCAGCGCCCGGGTGCCATCCTCAGCCGCGCGCAGTTGATGGACCGGGGCTGGGACAGCAGTGCCGACAGTGCCGACCGCACCGTCGACACCCATGTAAAGACGCTGCGCGCCAAGCTGCGAGCGGCGGGGGCCAGCGACGATCCTATCCGCACCCACCGTGGCCTCGGCTACGCGCTGGAGGTCTAGCCGATGCGCCTGGTGCTGAAGCTGTTCCTCGGCTTCTTCCTGATCACCGGCATCGCGGCCTTCTTCGTGATGCGCGTGTTCGTCAACGAAGTGAAGCCGGGTGTGCGCCAGGCGATGGAATCGACCCTGGTTGACGCGGCCAACGTGCTGGCCGAGATGGCCGCCGCCGACGTCAAGGACGGCACCATCCGCAGCGGCAGCTTCACCCGCAACCTGGCCAAGGCACGGCAGCGCGACCTGAAGGCGATGGTCTGGCGTTTTCCCAAGCGCTCGCTGGATTACCGGGTGACCATCACCGATGCCAAGGGCATCGTCATCTACGACTCGCTGGGCCGTGACCTGGGGCGCGACAATTCGCGCTGGAACGATGTCTACCGCACCCTGCGTGGCGAGTACGGTGCGCGTTCCAGCCCCGAGATTCCGGGCGAGGAAGGCGATACGGTGATGCATGTGGCGGCGCCGGTGTACGACCCGGCCGACGGCCGCACCCTGATCGGTGTGCTCAGCCTGGCCCAGCCGAACCGCAGCATTGATCCGTTCATCGCCGCCAGCCAGCGCGCCATCATCGAGCGCGGTGCGTGGCTGATCGGGCTGTCGGCGCTGGTCGGCGTGCTGGTGACGATGTGGCTGACCACCGGCCTCGGCCAGCTCAGCCGCTATGCACGCGCGGTCAGCGCGGGCGAACCGGTGCCACCACCACGGCGCCGCCGCGACGAGATCGGCGATCTCGGCCAGGCGCTGGAAACGATGCGCCAGAAGCTCGAAGGCAAGGCCTACGTCGAGCAGTACGTGCAGTCGCTGACGCACGAGATGAAGAGCCCGCTGGCGGCGATCCGCGGTGCCGCTGAACTGCTGCAGGAGCCATTGCCGGAGGCCGATCGCGTGCATTTCGCCCGCAGCATCGTCGACCAGCAGGAGCGGCTGACCGAGACCATCGACAAGCTGCTGGCGCTGGCCGAAGTGGAACAGCACGGCTGGCTGCAGACGCGTGACCCGATCGCGCTGCCGGCATTGCTGGCCGATGCGGCGGCGGCCGCGCAGGTGCGCGCGCAGGCGGCCGGCGTGCAGGTCCGCATCGGCAGCGTGCCCGACCTGCGGGTGCAGGGCGACGCCTACCTGCTGCGGCAGGCACTGCACAACCTGATCGACAACGCGATTGCCTTCTCGCCGGCCGGCGCGGAGATCGCGCTGCAGGCCGAGGTGGATGGGCAGGGCGTGCGCCTGCAGGTGGCCGACCGTGGCGCCGGCATTCCCGACTACGCGCGTGAGCGGGTGTTCGAGCGCTTCTATTCGCTGGCCCGCCCCGGAAGCGGGCGGCGCAGCTCCGGCCTGGGCCTGCCGTTCGTGCAGGAGGTCGCGCGCCTGCATGATGGGCGCGCCAGCGTGGATATCCGCGAGGGCGGCGGCACCGTGGCCAGCCTGTGGCTGCCTTTGGGTGTGCCAGGCCAGCGCCCGCGCCGCTGACTTCACACTCGCTTCAAATTCGCCACAAACCCTGCTCACCGCGGCGGTCCATCCTGCAGCCCTCTCCAACGAGGATGGACCATGAAATCCCTGAAGATGCTGCTGCGGTTCGCCATTGTCGGCGGGCTGATCCTGCTGCTGCTGGTGCCGCTGACCATGATCCGCGGGGTCATCAACGAACGCAGCGCGTACCGCGACGAGGCCTTCTCACGGGTGGCCGACAGCCGCGCCGGTGCACAGCAGCTGGTGGGCCCGGTGCGGGTGGTGCCGTGGGTGGAACGCAAGCAGGTTGAACTGGTTGACCCGCTGGGCGTCAAGAAGACCGAGGTGCAGGTCACCGAGGGGCACTGGCTGCAGATGCCGGCGTCGCTGGAGGTGGGCGGCGAGATGCTGCCGAGCCAGCGTGAGGTCGGCCTGTTCAAGGTGCCGGTATACAGCTGGAACGGCCAGATGAAGGCGACGTTCGCTGCAGACGACTATCCGGTGAAGGCCGGCCGCAGCTACGGCCAGCCGTATGTGGCGGTGGGCATTTCCGATGTGCGTGGTCTGGTCGGTACGCCGAACCTGCGCGTGGATGGCAAGCAGCTGCGCCTGCTGCCGGGGGTTGGTGCGGCCAGCGAGGTGGGGCGAGGCCTGCATGCGCCGGTGGCCGGTTTCGCCGCGGAACAGGGCGGCACGCTGGCTGCCAGCACCGTCGAACTCGAGCTGCGCCTGGATGGCAGCCGCATGCTGTCGGTGGTGCCGGTGGGCGATGACACCAAGATCGCACTGCGTTCGAGCTGGCCGCATCCGTCGTTCAGCGGCGCCTTCCTGCCCAACGAACGTCGCGTCGACGCACAGGGCTTCGATGCGCGCTGGGCGGTGTCTTCGCTGGCCTCCGATGCACAGCGACAGCTGCGCAATGATGGTGCGGTCGAGTCGCAGGCGGTGACGGTGTCGCTGGTTGATCCGGTCGATGCCTACACCCAGGCCGACCGTGCCTCGAAATACGGCGTGCTGTTCGTGCTGCTCACCTTCGTCGGCTTCATCCTGTTCGAGCTGATCAGGTCACTGCGCATCCACCCGCTGCAGTACCTCATGGTGGGCCTGGCGCTGGCGATCTTCTTCCTGCTGCTGATCAGCCTGTCCGAGCACATCGCGTTCTGGAAGGCCTACCTGGTTTCGGCGGTGGCCTGTATCGGCCTGCAGGCGGTGTACCTGGCCAACGTGCTGGGCCACTGGAAGCGCGGCCTCGGCTTCGCTGCGCTGCTGACCGTGTTGTATGGCGCGCTGTATGGCCTGCTGGTGTCGGAGAACAACGCGCTGCTGATGGGTTCGCTGCTGCTGTTCGTGATCCTGGCGCTGGCGATGTGGGTGACCCGCCGGGTGGACTGGTACTCGCTTGGCGCGGAACTGAAGTAAGGAGTACGCCATGGGCTGGCGCCAGGGATTGCGGCAACGGGCACGGCAGGGCATTCCGGCCCTGCTGGAAGTGGATGCACTGCTGCAGGCACATGGCGTGCTGGCGGCCCTGCCGGGGGCACGGATCGCCCCCGGCCTGGTCCGCTTCCAGCTGGCGGCGGCGACCTGCGAGGGACTGCAGGGCAAGGGGCTGGGCTGGCTGCAGGACGCGCGGCAGGGACGCGGCGCGCTGGCTGGCCGGGTGCCGCGCTACCGGCCATGGAAGGCCGGGGCGGAGGCGCTGGCCGAGATCGGCATCGGCGGCCTGCCCGAGGACTGGCCTGCGCATGCGGCGGTGTACGGCTGCAGCAGCATCGACCGGCGGCACTGGTTGCTGCTGCTGCCGGAACGGGCGCAGTTGTGGCTGGGATGGAGTGGATGATTCGGTTGTTCATCCACGCCTGGCGTGGATCTACTGTCGCTGTCCATGACCGATGGGACGGTATCGGCGCGCCCCTGCTGGCTAGACTCGATGGGTTGATGATCGAGCCGAAGGGCAGGGGTGCGATGTGTTGAAGTGGGGCATGCTGGCCGCAGCGCTGGCGATGGGGGGCAATGCAGGCGCGCAGCAGCGCGAGCCGGTGGACCTGGACATGGTCAGCCGCATCCGCCAGGAGGCCTTCCACCGTTCGCAGGTGATGGACACCTTCAGCTACCTCACCGAACGCATCGGCCCGCGACTGACCAATTCGCCGGCGATGGGCCGCGCCAATGCGTGGACCCGCGGCAAGTTCAACGAATGGAAGCTGGACAACGTCCACGACGAAGCCTTCGACGACTTCGGGCGCGGCTGGGAGTTCACCTCGGCCAGCGTGGAGATGCTGGGGGACCGTGTACAGCCGCTGCATGCACTGCCGAAGGCGTGGACGCCGGGCACCCAGGGTCCGGTTGAAGGCGAACTGGTGCAGGTCGAGATCAAGAAGCCCGAGGACATCGAGAAGTACCGCGGCAAGCTGCGCGGCAAGATCCTGCTGCTGGGCGAGGCGCGCGAGTACAAGCGCGGCACCGAGGCGGATTCGCACCGCCACGACGCCACCTCGCTGGAGGGCCTGCAGGAGTTCACCCTGCCCAAGGACAAGGACGCCACCGCCGAGCGTGCGAAGCGGGTCAAGGAATACCAGGAACGCCAGCAGCTGGCGACCAAGGTCAATGCGTTCTTCGTGGAAGAAGGCGCGCTGGCCTCGATCAGCATCAGCAGCTGGGACAACGGCATCATCCGCGTTGCCGGCGGCGGCTCGCGCAAGGCCGGTGAGTCGGTGGGCATTCCCGAGCTGGCGATGATCAGCGAGCACTTCAATCCGCTGGTGCGCGCGCTGGAGGCCAAGCAGACCGTGCGCCTGCGCGTGGATGTGGCTGCGCGCTTCACCGACGAGGCCGACCAGCCGGGTTACAACACGCTGGCCGAGATCCGTGGCAGCAGCAGGCCCGATGAAGTGGTGATGATCGGCGCGCACCTGGATTCCTGGCACAGCGGTACCGGTGCGGCCGACAACGCGGCCGGTGTGGCGGTGATGATGGAAGCGATGCGCATCCTCAAGGCCACCGGCGCCAAGCCCAGGCGCACCATCCGCGTGGCGCTGTGGAGCGGCGAGGAGCAGGGCCTGATCGGCTCGCAGGCCTATGTGGCCAAGCACTTCGGCCGTTTCCCGGAACCCACCGATCCGGCGCAGAAGGCGCTGCCGGCCTCGCTGCGCGAGCCGACCGGCGCGCTGCAGAAGACCCGCGACTACGGCAAGTTCCAGGTCTACTTCAACATGGACAACGGCTCGGGCCGCTTCCGCGGCATCTATGCACAGGAAAGCCTGGCGGCGATGCCGATCTTCGAAGCCTGGCTGGCCCCGTTCCATGACGTCGGCGCCACCACCGTGGCCACCCGCAACACCGGCAGCACCGACCACATCAGCTTCGACCGCATCGGCCTGCCGGGCTTCCAGTTCATCCAGGACCGGCTGGACTACTTCACCAACGTCCACCACAGCCACCTGGACACCTGGGACCACGCCGAACCGGAAGACCTGAAGCAGGCCGCGGCCATCGTCGCCTCGTTCGCCTACAACGCCGCGATGCGCGAGCAGTCCTTCCCGCGCAAGCCAGAACCGTAAAAGGGGACGGAGGGGATTAAGTCGTTTCTCCCCTCCGTTTCCCGGTCGCAGCCCCAGGAGCTGGGCAATCGCGACTTAATCCCCTCCGTCCCCTTTTTCCGTAGGGGGCGGTGGGCTGGTAAAATCGGGGGATTCCCGTTCCTCGAGCCGTCCATGACCTGCCGCACCCGCTTCGCCCCCAGTCCCACCGGCTACCTGCACATCGGTGGTGCCCGCACTGCGCTGTACTGCTGGCTGGAGGCCCGCCACCGTGGCGGCGAGTTCGTGCTGCGCATCGAGGACACCGACCGTGAACGCAGCACCCAGGGCGCGATCGACGCGATCCTGGAGGCGATGGAGTGGCTGGGCCTGGATTACGACGAAGGCCCGATCTACCAGACCGACCGCGTCGCCCGTTACCAGGAGGTGGCCGAGCAGCTGATCGCCGACGGCAAGGCCTACTACGCCTACGAAACCCGCGAAGAGCTGGACGCGATGCGCGAGGCCGCCATGGCCAGGCAGGAAAAGCCGCGTTACAACGGCGCTGCACGCGAACTGGGTCTGCCGTACAAGGACGACCCGAACCGCGTCATCCGCTTCAAGAACCCGCTGGAAGGCACGGTGGTGTTCGACGACCTGATCAAGGGCCGCATCGAGATCGCCAACAGCGAGCTGGATGACATGGTCATCTTCCGCCCGGACGGCTACCCCACCTACAACTTCGCGGTGGTGGTGGATGACTGGGACATGGGCATCACCGAGGTCATCCGCGGCGACGACCACATCAACAACACCCCGCGCCAGATCAACCTGTACGAAGGCATCGGTGCGCCGGTGCCGAGGTTCGGCCACATGCCGATGATCCTGGACGAGCAGGGCGCCAAGCTGTCCAAGCGCACCGGCGCGGCCGACGTGATGCAGTACAAGGACGCCGGCTACCTGCCGGACGCGCTGCTGAGCTACCTGGCGCGCCTGGGCTGGTCGCACGGTGACCAGGAGCTGTTCAGCCGCCAGGAGCTGATCGACCTGTTCGACGTGAAGGACTGCAATTCCAAGGCCTCGCGCCTGGACATGGCCAAGCTGGGCTGGGTCAACCAGCACTTCCTGAAGACCGAGGATGTGGCCGCGATCGTGCCGCACCTGGTCTACCAGCTGCAGAAGCTGGGCCTGGACGTGGCCGCCGGCCCCGCCCCGGAGGACGTGGTGGTCGCCCTGCGTGAACGCGTGCAGACCCTGAAGGAAATGGCCGAGAAGGCGGTGGTCTGGTACCAGCCGCTGACCGAGTACGACGAAGCGGCGGTGGCCAAGCACTTCAAGGCCGGTGCCGAGGTGGCGCTGGGCAAGGCCCGCGAGCTGCTGGCAGCGTTGCCGGAGTGGACCGCCGAATCGGTGGGCGTCGCCCTGCACGACGCGGCCGCCGCGCTGGAGATCGGCATGGGCAAGGTGGCCCAGCCGCTGCGCGTGGCCATCACCGGTACCCAGGTCAGTCCTGACATTTCCCATACCGTGTACCTGGCCGGCCGCGAGCAGGCCTTGAAACGCATTGATGTGGCCATCACCAAGGTAGCAACGGCCTGAGGCATCCTTGCCAGGCCCGAACCGGAGAACACGCATGCCCGCCAAGACCGCCACTGCCTGTACCGCCCCGCACCACCACGTCCACGACGCGTCGGATTTCGTGGCGGTGGTCGAGCGTGTCTCGCGCGAACGCGGGCTGCGCCTGACCCCGATCCGCGCCAATGTACTGAAGCTGATCGCCGAGGCCGGCAAGCCGGTCAAGGCCTACGAGCTGCTGGAATGGGTGCGCAACGGCAAGGGCGTGGGCGCTGATGCCCCGCCCACCGTGTACCGCGCGCTGGACTTCCTGATGGCCAATGGCTTCGTGCACAAGCTGGAGTCGGTCAATGCCTTCGTGGCCTGCCACCATCCCAGCAGTGCCGCGCACTCGGTGCCGTTCCTGATCTGCAACAGCTGCCACAGCGCGGTGGAACTGGAAGACCGCGAGATCGTCACCCAGCTGGAGAAGCGCGCCAAGGAGCTGGGCTTCCAGCCGCAGGCGCAGACCCTGGAAGTGCACGGCCTCTGCGCGCGCTGCGCGGGCTGAGTCGCGGCGCGTACCCGGACTGGGCCGCTCGCTCAGTCCCGGGCGGCGTGCTCTTTCAGACGCTTCAGGACGCTGCGCTGTGCGTCGACCAGCACAGGGTCGTCCACCCGCAACTGCTCGACCCAGGCGAGCGCTGGTACCGGGTCGGCACGGCGCACGAAATACAGTGCCTGCGCCAGGAAATGCACATTGGGCACCCTGGCGTCCCAGATGAGCTTGGCGATACGCAGCATCGACGCCTGCATGCCGGGTGTAACCTCAACGCCGGTCTTCCCCGAAAGCGCGGTATTGAGGCAGTAAAGCGCCTGGCAGGGCAGATCACGCGGTGTGCCCGCACGCGACCAGTCAGCGCGTTCGGCAAAGTCCAGCAGGACGGCAATGGCGGCGGGGCCACTCACATCGGCCAGTGTGCCGAGCGCGAACACTGCCAGCTGGGGGTCACCCAGCATATCGCGCAGGCCCTCAATGCCCTGGCGTCCCCAGACGGTGCAGGCCTTGGCCCAGCCGCCGAACGGTACGACCCGGCTACCATCGCCCAGCAGGCCATCATCCGGCCAACCGTGCAGTATCCGCAGCCGCTCAATCTCCTCGCCACCTTCGGCGCCGTGCTCCTGCACGAAGGCGATCAGATCTTCCGCTTCCAGCGTGTCCTTGGCCGCCCGCCTGGCCAGTGTCGTGAATTTCATCGTCTTCCAGCGATCCTGATCCAGATCCGCAACGGTAGCGGATCAATGGGGTGAAGGCAGCCAGCAGCCTGCACCCTAGTCCATCGGCTTGGACCGGGTATCCACCCGCACGATCACCGACATGCCGGGCCGCAGCTGCGCGGCCAGCGTCTGACCTTCATTGATCGATATCCGCACCGGCAGCCGCTGCACCACCTTGGTGAAGTTGCCGCTGGCGTTGTCCGGGCGCAGCACGCTGAACTCCGAACCTGTGGCGGGTGCGATCTCCTGCACGCGGCCGCGCAGCACCTGGCCCTGGAACGCGTCCACCGAGAACGTGGCCGGCTGACCGATCGCCATGCCCCAGGTCTGGCCTTCCTTGTAGTTGGCCACCACCCATAGAGTGTCAGGCACCAGGAACAGCAGCTGCGAACCGGCGGCGACGTACTGGCCCACGCGCACGCTGGCTTCGCTGATCTGGCCGTCGCGCGGTGCGTGGATCACCGTGTTGGCCAGGTCGATGCGAGCCAGTTCCAGTTGTGCCTGTGCACTTTCCACCTGGGCCTCCAGGCTCTTGCGCGCCACCTGGGTCGACACCAGCGTTTCCTCGGCGATGCGGATCTGCGCCTGCGACTGCTGCACGCTGGCCTGTGCCGAGGCCTGGGTGGTGCGGAACTTGTCGCGGTCGTTGACCGACACCAGTTGCTGCGCAGCCAGTTCCTCGTAGCGTTTCAATTCATTGCGCGAACGCTGCAGCTCAGCCTGGCCGGCCGACAGCGTGGCGTGCGCCGAAGCGATCTGCGCACGATTCTGTGCCTGCGACTGGTCCGAGTTGGCCAGTGCCGCACGTGCGCTGTCCAGCGTTGCCTGCGCCTGGGCGACACGCTGCGTGTAGATGCGGTCATCGATGCGCAGCAGCGGCTCGCCCTCCCTTACGTGCTGGAAGTCCTTCACCAGCACTTCGGTCACGTAGCCGTTCACCTGTGGCGCCATCACCGTGATCTGCCCGCGCACATAGGCGTTGTCGGTCACCATCACGCTGCTGGTGAACGGCCACAGGTGCCAGGCGCGCAGGATCAGCGCAATGCCCAGCAAGGCCACCACCACCATCAACACCACGCTGCGCGCGCTGGGCTTGAGGTACTTCGGCGCGGCAGCCGGTGTCGCGGGCGTGGGCGCAGGCGCCGCATCGGTCGGCGGCGGTGGAGAGACGTTGTCGGCGTCGATGTCGTCGGGGCGGGGCGGGACGGGAGGCATGGAGGAGGACTCAGCGGGGCGCGGCCGGCGTGACCGCAGCGGGGGAAGTGGGGTGGCGCTTGCGCCATTGCTTGAGCACGGCGGTGCGCAGCGACAGCAGCAGCAACCAGCCCAGGAAGCCGATGGCCAACCAGCCGCTCAGCGTGAACACATCATTGAAGCCGCGTACGTTGGCTTCGCGGCGCGCGGTCTGCGCCAGCTGCGCGCTGCCCTGCGCGCTGCGCAGCACCGGGTCGGTGATCTGCGCGCTGTACAGCTGCTGCTGGAGGCGCAGGCGCTGTGCCACCACCGGGTCGGCCGGGTCGAGCTGGCTGGTCAATGCACTGGAGTACAGCTGCTCGCGGTGCAGCTGGAAGGTGCCCAGCACCGCCGAACCGGCCAGGCCACCCAGCGTCTGTGTGATCGACAGCGTTACCAGGAAGGTGATCATGTGGTCCACGCCCTGTTTCAGCGCGGCGGAAATGCCGAGCATGATCAACGGGCCCATGAACATGCCGGCACCGACCGAGGCCAGGAACTGGCTGACGTAGAAGTCGTGCGGCCGATCCATGCTGGTGCGGTGCTGATCGAAGAAGGCGGCAGCGCCGAGCAGCAGGATCGCCATCAGCAGCTGCGCGATCAGCCGCTTCGGGCCGAACGTCAGCGAGGCACCGGCGATGCCGGTGACCACGCCCGCGAGGATCACCACGAACAGCGGGCGCATCTGGTCCGGGCCCATGCCCAGCGTGCGCATCAGGTTGACCACGCCATAGGACTGCTCGGTGGTCAGGAAGCGGATCAGGAACGCGCCGAGGATGAAGTGCAGCACCGGCAGCTTCGACAGCCAGCGGATCTGCAGCAGCGGATTGCGCCGGTAGTGTTCGATGATGAAGGCAGTGGTGGAGAGCACGATCGATGCGACCAGTGCCCAGCCCAGCCACGGTGTGTTGAGCCACCAGCGGGTGTAGCCCTGCGCCAACACGATCACCAGCAGCGCGACGGCCGGTGCGAGCAGGGCGAAGGTGAGGAAGTCCAGCGGCTCGAAGGCTTTCACCTGGATGCCGGGCGGCAGCTTCAGCACCACCACTGCCGCGAAAGCGCACAGGGCCAGCCCGGCTTCAAACGAGTAGAGCTGGTGCCACTGGCCGGTATCGACCAGGCCCGGCGAGACGATCCAGGCAATCGGCACCGCCAGCTGCGAGAGGCCGACACCAACCACCAGCAGGTTGCCGGTGAAGCGGCGCGGCAGCGCCTGCAGCATGTACAGCGTGCCCAGTGTCGAACAGGCCGCGCCGGCGAAGCCGCTGGCGGCACGGGTCAGCATCGTGGTCTCGAAGCTGCCAACGAACAGGTGCAGCACCGCCAGTGCTGCGTACAGGCCCAGGCCGATCTCGGCGAACAGGCGGATGCCGTACTGCTGGCGGAACTTGAAGGCCAGCAGGTTGGCCGTGACGTTGACCATTGCATAGGCCGCCACCAGCCAGCTGCCCTGGGTCGGCGTCAGTGCCAGCTGGCCCTGCAGGAAGGGCAGGTTGGCGGTGACCAGCGCATTGCCGAGGCCACCGGTGATCGCCACCAGCAGCGACACCAGTGCATAGGCCACGCGTCGATAGGGGGGGTGCCAGGGCATCGACGCCGAACCGGGCATGGTCGGCTTCTCGTGCTCCTCCCAATCCGGAACCGGCTTCAGATACGGCTGGACCATCAGCGGGCCTCGCTGGTTGCTCCCTGGAGACCCCCGCGCAGCAGCTGCAGGGCACGCCCGGCCAGGTGGGCGCGCTCGTCGCGGGTCTTGCCGCGCAGGGCCGCGCCCAGCATGCCCGAGATCAGTGAAATGTCCGTCTTCTCCAGGTCGGCACGGCACAGGCCGGCGGCCTTGGCACGGGCGATCGGTGCTTCCAGCAGATCGCGCACGGTCTCGCGCGCGGTGCGCATGGCCGGCACGTCCGAGTCGACTGCACGCCAGTAATCGGCCAGTGCCGGCGAATCGATGATGCGCTGGGCCATACCCTCGAACACTTCGAACAGGGCATCGTCGCGGTCGCCGAGCTGCTCGACCTGGCGGCGGATGCGATCAACCGTGCGTTGCAGCAGTGCCTGGATCAGCGCGGTGCGGTCGGGGAAGTTGCGGTACAGGGTGGCGCGGCCCACCTGGGCGCGTTCGACCACCAGGTCCAGCGGGGCGGTGACACCGTGTTGGCCGAACACATGATCGGCGGCGTCGAGGATGAGGGCACGGCGGGCAGCAGCATCGGCACGTTGGGCAGTCATGGAATTATTTTCGGACAAAAGTGTCCGATTGGCGAGACTTTGAGTGACGGGATTGTCCGCTTGTTGTGGTACGCACATCTTTGTGACGAATGCGTGATGGATGCTGCACAAAGAGATGGGGGCCAGAAGGCCCCCATCGGATCTGCTTGCATTGGATCCACGCCATGCGTGGGCTGAGGCTGGGGTCAGAACCCATTCCTCTGGAATGGGATCCGACTCCACTACGCGATCAGAAGAACGCGCGGATGCCGAATGCGACACCACGGCCCGGCAGCGGCGAGTAGTCGCGCAGCAGCGAGGTGTGCGGGCGCACTTCACGGTTGGTCAGGTTGCTGCCATCCAGGAACACTTCGTAGCTGTTGCTCGCGTTGCGATCCCAGCGGTAGGCCAGATGCGCGTCGACCAGGGTGTAGCCGTCGCTCGGCGCTTCGTTCTGGGCGACATCCTTCTGGCGGCTGTAGCGGACCGCACCGACCGAGGCGCGCCAGCCGTCCTTCGACCAGCGCAGGTCGGCGCCGACGCGGGCCGGGGCGATGCGCGGCAGGTAGCCGGTGTTGGCCAGCTCCACGCTGTAGTTGTGGTTGTGGTCGCCATGCGGCACGGCGATGTCGAGGTTGCGGCTGCCGTTGCCATCCAGCTTGGCCTTCACGTAGTCGCCGAACACGCGCAGGTCCCAATCACCGGCGCCGCCTTCGAACAGGTGCACCAGCGCTTCGGCTTCGGCACCGCGGAACACCGCATCCTGCTGCGTCCAAGCGCGAACCGGCAGGCCCTCGGTGACGCCGGTGTCGGCCAGGTAGATGAAGTCCTTGAACCTGGTCTGGTAGACCGACGCGGAGAAGTCCAGGCGTTCGCTGTGGGTGTGGATACCCAGTTCCACGCGCTGGCCGCGCTCGGTCTTCAGGTTGGCGTCGCCGATTTCCAGCGAGCGGGTGGCGATATGCGCGCCGGCGGCATACAGCTCTTCGTTGGTCGGTGCACGCTCGGAGCTGTCCACGCCGATGCGCAGGTCGACGGTGTCGTTGAGCTTCCAGATGCCGGCCGCAGACAGGTTGGTGGCGCCGAAGGTGCGGCGGCGATAGTCACCGGTCGGGTCCAGCTTGACCTGGTCGTGGCGGCCGCCCAGTTCCAGCTTGAACGGGCCGAACTGCTTTTCCTGCAGCACGAACAGGCCGATGTTCTTCGTGCCGGTATCCGGTACGAACGCCTCTTCGCCCTTGGCACCGAAATCACTGTTGCCGAACTGCAGGCCGAACGCGCCGTCCCAGCCGCCGATCTGCTGCTGCACGGCTTCCAGGCGCGCCTCGATGCCACGGTTGGTAAAGCGGGTGGACGGCGTGCCGGCTTCCAGCTCCACGTGCTCGTAGTCGGTGTAGGCCACGCGTGCATTGATGTTCTTCAGGAACGAGACCGGGTTGTAGATGCCGGCCTTGGTCTCGAAGCGGTTCTGCACCATGTCGATGCGCACGTCATGCTCGTCGCCGCCTTCCTCTTCATCGCCATGGTCGTGGCCGTGGTCATGGCCATGATCATCGCCATCGGCATGCACGTGCGCGCCATTGGGAATGCCGTAGTTGGTGCGGTAGGTGCTGGCTGACAGACCGAAGTAGCCGCCGTCGCCCAGCCACGTTGCGCCGACGCCGCCGGCGCGGGTACGGATCGAACTGTTGTCCAGGCGGCCGCGGCGCGGTTCCTCGCCCTCGGCTGCATCGTGATCATGGTCGTGATCGTGGTCATGGTGGTCTTCAAGACTGTCGATCACCGCGTAGCCGGGAATGCGGTAGTCGTCGCCATTGCGCACCAGACCATCCACGTGCAGCACGACATTGCCGCTGACACCATCGAGGCGGAACATGCCGCTGCGTTCGTTGTTCACCGAGTTGCCGCGCAGTTCGGCACGGCCGCTGAGCGGGCGCTCCGGCAGCTCGCGCGCGATGCGGCCATCGACCACATTGACCGCGCCACCGATGGCGCCGCTGCCGAACAGCAGCGTGGCCGGGCCCTTCAGTACTTCAATCTGGTCGGCCAGGAACGGCTCGATGCTAGTGGCATGGTCGGCACTGACGGTGGAGGCATCCATGTTGCCCATGCCATTGGACAGCACGGCCACGCGAGGGCCTTCCTGGCCGCGGATGATCGGGCGGCCGACGCCAGGGCCGAAGAAGGTGCTCTGCACGCCGGGCAGTTTGGCCACGGTATCGCCGAGGGTGCCGGCCTTCTGCTCGTCCAGGCGCTCACCGGCCAGCACGTCCACCGGGCGCGCCAGCGATTCGGCATCGCCCTGCAGCGGCGACGCGGTGACCTGCACCGACGACAGTTCAGTCAGGTGGCGGTCACGATGGGAATCGTCTTCGCTGGCGGCGAAGGCAGCGGTCGGAAGCAGGGCGGTCAGGGCCAGGGCGAGGGAATGCGGCTTCAACCGCGGGGTACGGGCGGGCATTGGTGGGTCCTTTGTTACACTGTATCAATCGCTGGGCGCACGAATCCCGTCAGCGGGACAGGGGGAGGGAAACCGTGCGGGTCGGGGAGGGATGTTATATTATTCCATAACGATTCGCCGACCCTGCTGGAAGTCATGTCCCTGTCCTCACGCTTGCGCCACCTGCTCGACCGTTTCGGCGCCACTGGTTCGATGCTGTGCGCGGTGCACTGCGCGGTGATCCCCGTGCTACTGGCCGCGGCGCCGTCGCTGGGCCTGTCGTTCTGGCTGAGCGATGGGGTGGAACAGGCGCTGGTGGTGTTCGTGACCCTGCTCGGATTGTTCAGCCTGGTCTGGGGCTACCGCCGGCACGGTGCGCTGCGTGCGCTGGGCTTCCTGATTCCCGGCCTGGTCGCGTTGTGGGCCGGCGTGCTGTACGACCCGCTGCACCACAATGCGGTGCCACACGCGGTGGTGATGACCATCGGCGGCCTGCTGGTGGGGGTCGCCCATCTGGTCAACCTGCGCCTCAACCACGGTCACGTGCATGACGCCAGCTGCGCGCACTAGGCGCTCCGTGATAGGATTTTCGATCGTGCGCGGGGGCGCCCAGCAAGGCGGCCCCGTCGAACCCGTGTCAGTACGGGGTAACCAGATTTCACATTTGAGGAGTTGAAGACATGGGTAAGGGTGACCGCAAGACCGCCAAGGGCAAGCGCTACAACGCCAGCTATGGCAACGCCCGTTCGCACACCGCGAGCAAGGTCGCCGTAGGCGCCGCCGCTCCGGTTGCCAAGAAGACCGTGGCCAAGGCTCCGGCGAAGAAGGCTGTGGCGAAGAAGGCCGTCGCCAAGGCCTGATCCGGCCTGGACCGGTTCAATGAAAAACGCGGCGCCTGGCGCCGCGTTTTTTTATGCCTGTCCGGCGAGCTGAGCGTGGGCTCGGCTCTACAACCGGATCAGCGCAGGGTTTTCTTCAACGTTTCCGGATTGCCATCGCTCGGCGCGGCCGGCACCTGCAGCAGGTGCGCCAGCAGCGGGTAGACGTCGACATTGTCGAAGCCATCGATCACCAGGCCCTGGCGGAACGACGGGCCGCTGGCCACGAATACCGCGCGCATGGAGGGCAGGGCATTGTCGTAGCCATGCGAGCCGCGATCCTGATGGTCTCGCTTGGCGATCTTCTCCTGGTGCAGGGCATCCCAGCCTTCATCCATCATGCAGACAATGGCGGGAATGCGCGGGTGGGTGCCGTAGTGCAGGCGCGGCGGCAGGTTCTCTTTCTTCCAGCACTCATACCGGTCGTGACGACCGAGCAGGGCGCGCTCGGCGGCGGCTTCGTGACCGGCCAACGGCGCAAAACCCACCGACTGGCCCTGGCTGACGTTGCGCGCGATGGCCGGGTCGACCATTGATTCGGTGGAGATCACCTGGCCGACCGGGACGCTGGCCATGCCATGGTCGGAGACCACGATCACGTTGGTGGTCGCGGCCAGGCCGCGCTGCTGCAGTCCATCGAGTACCTGGCCGATGATCTGGTCGGCGCGCACGATGGCGTCGGCGTACTGCTTCGATTCGGGGCCGTAGTTGTGGCCGGCCTTGTCCACGTGCTCCATGTACAGCGTGGTCAGTTGCGGTGCGTCGGCATCGGTCTGTGCAAGCCAGTCCAGCACGGTGTCCGCGCGTTGTTCCAGCGGTTCCTTGCCGTCGTACACGCGCCATTGGCTTGGGCGCACACCACGGATTTCCGATTCACTGCCCGGCCACGAGGTGGTGGCCGAACGCACCCCGGCGTTCTCGGCGCCGACCCAGATCGGTTCGCCGCCCCACCAGCCGCTGGTGGTGACCGCCTCACGGTTGCTCAGCTCGAACCGGCCTAGGGCTTCATCGTCCATGCTGTTGTTGACGATGCCGTGGTGGTCCGGGCGCAGGCCGGTGACGATGGTGTAGTGGTTGGGGAAGGTCAGCGACGGATAGGACGGGGTCATCCAGCGTGCACGCACGCCGCCGTCGATCAGGCGCTGCAGGTTCGGGGTCAGGCCGCGGTCCAGCGCATCGGCGCGCAGTCCGTCGATCGAGATCAGCAGCAGCTTCGGCGGCGCAGCCGCAGCGACAGCGGTGGGAGCGGAGGCGGAAGGGGCGGGCGCGGTGGTGCAGGCGGCCAATGGCAGCAGCAGCGCCAGCGCGCAGGTCAGGCGTACGGAAGTCATCCGCGCATGATAAGCCGGTGCAATGACGCGCCCAAGACACGCTGCGCCGAAGGGCGCAGCGTGTCCGCGCATTTTTCCTTATCCCCGCGCCTGTCGGCGCGCCCCCTTCAACAAGAAGGGGGCTTTTCTCCAGACATGTTCCTGATGCTTCCATCCATGCATGGCGTGGATCTACCGTGTCGACCAAGGTCGACACCTACCAGCAGCCGCGTAGTGCGCCGTCCCGACAGATCGCAGGAACCTGTCGAAGGCGGGGTGGGTCCGGTTGCAGGGGCGTGAGCGCCATGGATGGCGCGACCGACTTGCAGCGTCCCCTGCAACCGCACCCACCCCGCCTCCGCGCAGGAAGCCCGCTGTTGCTGTTGCTCTAGCCTCTGCGGGTGCCGGGCGCAGCCCGGCCAGCCCTCTCAGGCGAACAGCGGGGCCTGGCGTTGTTCCAGTCGCAGCAGTGCGGCCTTGGTTTCCAGGCCGCCACCGAAGCCGGTCAGTGCCCCGTTGCTGCCGATCACTCGATGGCAGGGCAGGATGATCGGCAGCGGATTGCGCCCATTGGCAGCGCCGACGGCGCGGGTCGCACTGGGCTGGCCCAGGTGCTGCGCCAGCTGCAGGTAGCTCCAGGTCTGGCCGAACGGGATCAGAGCCAGCGCCTGCCACACACGCAGCTGGAACGGCGTGCCGCGTGGCGCAAGCTCCAGGTCAAAGCTGCTGCGTTCGCCGTGCAGGAACTGCAGCAGCTGCTCGCGCGCTTCCGGCAGCGCATCCGGCGCGTAGTGCCAGTCGTCGCGGCCGCGTGCCGGGTGGCGGTTTTCCGGGAACAGCACGTGGGACAGGCCACGCTCGTCACCGGCGATGGTCAGCACGCCGATCGGGCTGTCGAAACGGTCGAACAACAAGGTCATGTCGGTTCTCCAACGAAAGTGCCGGACAGGTGCCACAGGTGCAGCACGGCATAGGCACGCCAGGGGCGCCACGGTTGCGAGCGCGCTTCGGTCGCGCGTTCGCTCAGGCGCTGGCCCTGCGCATGGCCGAGCACCTGCTGCAGTACCAGGTCACCGGCCGGGAAGGCATCGGGCTGGCCGAGCCCGCGCAACGCGATGTACTGCGCGGTCCACGGACCGATGCCCGGCAGTACCACGCAGCGGGAAACGAACTCTTCCAGCGCCTGGCCTGGGCCGAAGTCGAGCGCGCCACTGGCACAGGCGGCGGCAAGCGCACGCACGGTGGCGGCGCGGCTGCGTGGCAGGCCGATCGATTCCAGTGGTGCCTCAGCCAGCACCTCGGGCGCGGGGAACTGGCGATCGAATTCCGATGGCATGCCTGGCAGGTGTGCGCCATAGGCATCCACCAGCCGCCGCGCGAAGGTGGTGGCTGCGGCCACGCTGACCTGCTGTCCGAGCACGGCGCGTACGCCCACCTCGAAGCCATCCCAGCCGCCGGGGACGCGCAGCCCGGGGCGTTCGGCGATGCCACGCGCCAGCAAGGGTTCCTCATCCAGTGCGGCGTGGACCTGCTGCAGGTCGGCGTCCAGATCGAACACGCGACGTACGCGGCGCACGATGTCCGGGATCAGGCGCGGATCGACCGCGCCCAGCTGCAGGCGCAGTTCCGGGCGCTTCGGGTCGGCGGTGACGCGCAGCAGGGTGGGGCGCTCCGGCGTGCCGAGCACGCGCTGGTAGCTGTCTTCGCCGATCAGCTCGATGCCGGGCAGGCTGCGCTTGCGCAGGAAGGCCAGCATGCGTGGGAAATCCAACGGCGGGCGGTACGCCAGGCGCAGTACCAGGCAGCCGTCATCGGCGGCCAGCGGCTGGTGCTGGCGACGCAGTGCTGTCGGTGCCATGCCGCAGCCCTGCAGGAAGGCCGTATTGAAACGGCGCAGGCTGTTGTAGCCGGCGGCCAGCGCGACGTCGGTCACCGGCAGCGTGGTCTCGGTCAGCAGCTGCTTGGCCAGCAGCAGGCGATGGGTGGCGTGGATCTGCCCTGGCGTTGCGCCCAGATGTTCGACGAACAGGCGCTGCAGCTGGCGCGTGCTGAGTCCGATCTTCTCTGCGAGGTCGGCTACCGGCTGTTCCTGCAGGAAGCCACCATGGATCAGGGCCAGTGCGCGCTGCACGGTCTGCCCGGCCAGTGCCTGCTGCGCCTGCGGTGCCAGCTCGGGGCGGCAGCGCAGGCACGGGCGGTAACCGGCTGCCGCAGCAGCGGCCGCAGTCGGGTAGTAGGTTATGTTGCGTGGCTTCGGTGGCGGTGCCGGGCACACGGGGCGGCAATAGATGCCGGTGCTGCGCACGGCGGTGTAGAACACGCCGTCGAAGCGTGCGTCGCGGGCCAGGCGGGCGCGGTCGCAGGCGGCGGTGTCGAGGGCAAGGGCGGTGTCCATGGCGCCAGTCTAGGCGTGTGCGGGCGAGGATACTCGCCGGATTCGGACATGGATGCTGGAGGGGGTTCTGGCAGGGCTTGCAGCCCTGCACCCGCAACGTCAACGTCAACGTCTCAATCAAAAGCTGGCAGGCCGGGGTTGGGCGGGGCGGTCTGGGCTGTCAGGACACGCCGTAAACCCGTCCATGGGGGCTCGATGGCGCCATCCATGGCGCCAACGGTCCTGTCAGCCCACACCGCCCCACCTCTGACAGTTGGTCGCTGCAGTTGGTGGGTGCCGACCGTTGGTCGGCACGCTTTTGCTGTTGGTAGGTGTCGACCTTGGTCGACACGCTTTTTTCCAAGGGTCAGAAGGGGTTCAGTGCCACGCGCTGAATGCGCGGCCTGGACGGGTAGACTGTGGCTCTTGCTCCCATGAATCCCGGTTGCCCGATGTCCGCCAAATTCCGCTGGTTGCCCCTGTTGTGCCTGGCCCTGGCGGGCTGCAGTCAGTTGGAGAATCCGGGCAATGTGACCGCTGCCGACAAGGCGGCGCGGGCGCCGGCCAGTGATGGCGAGAACATGGTGTCGATCAATGCCGCCGACGCGCCACCGCCGCCGGCACCGCCGCGCAGCCAGGCGGATCGGCCGTGGCCGCAGGCGCAGTTGGAAAATGGTCGTGCCTGGGTCAGCTGCAGCACCGAGTATGCCGGTGATGCCGGCGACGGTGTCGAACTGGAAGGCCTGCAGCGCGAGCAGATCACCCAGGCCCTGGCACCGTGTGCCGAGCGAGGCCTGATGCGCGTGCGCTACGCCGGCAAGATCAATCCGGGCTTCGCCGAGATGATGTGGCGGTTGGCCGTGGTCGCTGACGAGCAGAAGATCCACAAACGCATCCTCGATCTGGACTCCAGCGGCGGCCAGGTGGAATCGGCGATCGTCGCCGGTGACAGCATCGGTGAATCGGGCTGGACCATCTGGGTGCGCGAGGGCTCGATCTGCCACAGCGCGTGCGTGTTCGTGCTGGCCGCCGGTGACAACCGCCTGCTGTCGGGCAAGGTCGGCATCCACCGCATGATGCGCATCAGTTCCAAGGCCACCTCGCGCGCCGAGCTCAACCGCGAGCTGCACGAGGTCTACGACAACGTAAAGGACTACCTGCAGCGCAACGGCGTGGCGGTGGGCGTGGCCGATCTGATGATGACGGTGCCCAACCGCAGCCTGCGCCTGCTGACGCCGGACGAACTACGCCAGTACGGTCTGGATGGCACCAACGCGGTGCAGGACGATCTGGAACGGATCAAGCAGATGCGCGCCTGCGGCGATGACTTCGTGCAGCGCAAGGATGCGTTCCTGATCGCCTTCGACCAGCAGTGCAAGCGCGACGGCGCCGACATGGAATCGATCAACAGCTGCGGCCAGGCACTGAAGCAGCGCTTCGGTTTCCCGGATGCGGTGTGCCCGGAAGAAAGCCCGCTGTCGGAAATCGATGTGGCAACGTTGCCGCCGGCACCGTCGGAGCCGCCGCCGGTGGCCGAACATGCGCCAGCAGACACCGGCACGCCTGCCGCGCAGGCCGATGCCGCAGCGGTGGAAGGCAGCGCCCACGCGCGCTGACGAACAGCTCACCGCGCTGGCGTAGACTGCGGTTCTTTCCCGAGAACCGGCGGTGTCCATGAAGCGCGTGCTCCTGCTGCTGTCCCTGCTGCCCCTGACCGCATTGGCGCAGGCACCCGCGCCGGCCACGCCTGCACCGGCACCCGCGCGCCCCGCACCGGCATCGCCGGCGGCTGCGAAACCGGCCACGGCCGGCGCTCCGGCGTTGACTGCCGCGCAGCAGGCGCAGGTGCAGAAGCAGGATGCGGAAATGGGCGCGGCCGCAGTGAAGGCGGCGCAGCTGGTCGATGCCAATCGCGCTGGCGAATTGTGGGATGGCGCCTCCGCCGTCGCGCGCCGTGCAGTACCGAAGGCCGCCTTCGTCAGCCAGTTGACTGCCGAGCGCACGCGCCTGGGCGCGCTGGCCGGGCGTGGCCAGCCGACCATCACCCGGGTCAAGTACAGCGCCGGTGCCGCGGTGCCGGAGGGGCTGTACATCAACGTCAGCTTCCCGACCCGTTTCGCCAACAGCGCGCAGCCGGTACGCGAGCTCGTCTCGTTCCGTTTCGACGAGGACCAGGTGTGGCGCCTGGCCGGTTACAGCCTGCGTGCGTCGGCACCCTGAGGAGATGATCGATGGCAACTGAACTGACGATGCTGGCCTGGTCGGTGCTGCTGGGCTTTGTCTACATCTTCGCTACCTCCACCGTGGTCACCCGCGAGCGCGGGATGAAGTGGAATGCCTCGGCGCGTGATGGCGAAGCCAGGCCACTCAGCCCGCTGGCCGGGCGCCTGCAGCGTGCGCAGGCCAACTTCCTGGAGACGTTCCCGTTCTTCGCTGCCGCCGCCATCGCAGTGGTCGTGGCCGGGCGCGGCAACGACACCACGGCGCTGGCGGCGCAGGCCTACTTCTGGGCGCGCGTGGTCTACCTGCCGCTGTATGCCGCGGGCGTGCCCTACGTGCGCAGCCTGGTCTGGGCAGTGTCGCTGCTGTCGATCCTGGCGCTGGTGTTCGCGTTGTTGTGATCCCGGCCTGATCCAGATCAAGGCCGGTCAGGTGCGCGGCGCTATGCTGGCGCGGACTGAATCAACGGCAGGAGGCGCGCATGCGCAGGATGGACGTGGTGGTGGTCGGCGCCGGACCGGCGGGGCTGTGTTTCGCGCGTGCGCTGGCCGGTAGCGGCCTGCAGGTCGGGCTGGTCGAAGTTCAACCGCGCCAGGCCCTTGCCGAGGCCGCCTTCGATGGCCGTGAGATTGCGCTGACCCATGCCTCGCGGCAGAGCATGGAGCAGCTGGGGCTGTGGCAGCGCCTGCCGCAGGCCGAAGTCGCTGAACTGCGCGATGCCAAGGTGATGAACGGCGGCTCGCCGTTCGCGCTGACCTTCGCCAGCAGCCAGGTGGACGGTCAGCCGCTGGGTTGGCTGGTGCCCAACCATCTGATCCGCCGCGCTGCATGGGATGCCGTGCAGGGGCAGGACGGCCTGGAGCTGTTCGACGGGCGCAAGGTGCTGGGCGTGCAGGCCGATGCGCAGGGCCACGTGGTCAAACTCGATGACGGCAGCCAACTTCATGCGCGCCTGCTGGTCGCCGCTGACAGCCGCTTCTCCGCAACCCGCCGCATGCTCGGCATCGGCGCGCAGATGCGCGACTTCGGCAAGTCGATGCTGGTGTGCCGCATGCAGGTTGAGCGTGATCATCACCACACTGCCTGGGAATGGTTCGGCTACGGCCGCACGATGGCGTTGCTGCCGCTCAACGAAGGCCAGGCATCAGCAGTGATCACGCTGCCACCGCGGCAGATTGAAGAACTGCTGGCGATGGACGAGGTGGCCTTCGGTGAGGCCATCGGTGCCTGCTTCGAACACCGTCTTGGCCGCATGCAGCCAGCGGCCACGCCGCAGGCGTATCCGCTGGTGGGTGTGTACGCGCACCGTTTCGTCGGCGAGCGTTCGGCGCTGATCGGCGATGCCGCGGTGGGCATGCATCCGGTCACCGCACATGGCTTCAATCTGGGCCTGGCCAGCGCGCAGCGGCTGGCGCAGGGCATCGTCGAACAGCAGCGTCGCGGTGCCGACATCGCTGCCGCCGGCATGCTGGCCAGGTACCAGCGGGGTCACCGGCTGGCGTCGCGGCCGCTGTACGAGGCCACCAATGCCATCGCCAGCCTGTATACCGACGATCGCCGCCCGGCGCGGCTGCTGCGCGCGGCCGGCCTGCGTCTGGCACAGGGCGTGGCACCGTTCAGGCAGCTGATCGCCTCGCACCTGACCCAGCGCGTGGCCTGAACCGGTTCAGATCAGCCCGTTCAGATCAGCCGGCGGCCAGCACCCGGATCTGGCTGTCGGCGAACTCGACCACCTGGCCTGCGCGGATCTTGCAGGCCTTGCGCAGTTCGACTTCGCCGTCGACCCGCACCTGGCCGTCACCGATGACCATCTTGGCCTCGCCGCCACTGGTGACCAGGTCGGCCAGCTTGAGCAGCTGCTTGAGTTCGACGTAGTCACCGTCGAGGTCGAATTCGAGAATCTGCATGGAGCGGGGTTCCTGGGGAAGGGCGCAGCCAGCGGCCGGGCCGGTGAAGAGGGCGCGTATTGTGCGCCAGCTTGGGGCATGACGGTACGCGCACGGCAAGCTGTACGCCTTGTTCAGGATCAATGCGGTATGATTCCGCTCTGAGCGAGTGAAATCTCCTCCAACCGAGCAGCGCCAGGGCACGCGATAAGAAGGGCGCCCAAAGCGCGGACCATCACCTTTTTTATCGCACTGCCAGGAAGACGGCAGTGTCTTCGGAGTTCCCCATGTCCCAAGATTCCCAAGCGCCGCTGCAGTTCGCGCAGCTCGGCCTGTCCGAGCCCGTGATGCAGGCGGTCACCGCCATCGGCTACGAAACCCCGTCGCCGATCCAGGCCGCCACCATCCCGGCGATGCTGGAAGGCCGCGACGTGCTGGGCCAGGCCCAGACCGGCACCGGCAAGACCGCAGCGTTCGCGCTGCCGGTACTGTCCAACATCGACCTGCAGCAGATCAAGCCGCAGGCCCTGATCCTGGCGCCGACCCGCGAACTGGCCATCCAGGTTGCCGAGGCGTTCCAGTCCTATTCGTCGAAGATCCCGGGCTTCCGCGTGCTGCCGGTGTACGGCGGCCAGCCGTACGGCCAGCAGCTGTCGGCCCTGCGCCGCGGCGTGCACATCGTGGTCGGTACCCCCGGCCGCGTGATCGACCACCTGGACCGCAGCACCCTGGACCTGTCCGAGCTGAAGACGCTGGTGCTGGACGAAGCCGATGAAATGCTGCGCATGGGCTTCATCGACGACGTCGAAGCCGTGCTGAAGAAGCTGCCGGAGCAGCGCCAGGTGGCCCTGTTCTCGGCCACCATGCCGCCGCAGATCCGCCGCATCGCGCAGACCTACCTGCAGGACCCGGTGGAAGTGACCATCGCGGCCAAGACCACCACCTCGGCCAACATCCGCCAGCGTTACTGGTGGGTGAGCGGCATGCACAAGCTGGACGCGCTGACCCGCATCCTGGAAGTCGAGCCGTTCGACGCGATGATCATCTTCGCGCGCACCAAGGCCGGCACCGAGGAACTGGCCAGCAAGCTGCAGGCCCGTGGCCTGGCCGCTGCCGCCATCAACGGTGACATGCAGCAGGCCCAGCGTGAGCGCACCATCGCCATGCTGAAGGAAGGCAAGCTGGACATCCTGGTCGCCACCGACGTGGCTGCCCGCGGCCTGGACGTGGAGCGCATCAGCCACGTGCTGAACTACGACATCCCGTACGACACCGAAAGCTACGTGCACCGCATCGGCCGTACCGGTCGTGCCGGCCGCAGCGGCGAGGCGATCCTGTTCGCCACCCCGCGCGAGAAGGGCATGCTGCGCCAGATCGAGCGCGCTACCCGCCAGCCGATCGAAGAGATGCAGCTGCCGAGCGTTGAAGCGGTCAACGACACCCGCATCAACAAGTTCACCTCGCGCATCAGCGAAACCCTCGGCGCCGGTGGCCTGGACTTCTACCGCCAGCTGCTGGAGCGTTTCGAGAACGAGCAGAACGTGCCGGCCATCGAAGTGGCTGCCGCGCTGGCCAAGATGCTGCAGGGTGACACCCCGTTCCTGCTGCAGCCGCCGGTGCGTGCCCCGCGTGAAGAGCGCGCACCGCGCGAACGCTTCGACCGTGGTGACCGCCCGGAACGTGGCGATCGCTTCGACCGCAACGAGCGTGGTCCGCGCTTCGAGCGTGGTCCGCGCCGCGACGACGCCGAAGGTGGCTTCGAGCAGCGTCCGCGCCGTGAGGTTCCGCCGCGTGGTGCGCCGGAGCAGGGCATGGAGACCTACCGCATTTCGGTCGGCCACCAGCACGGCGTGAAGCCGGCCAACATCGTTGGCGCCATTGCCAACGAAGCTGGCCTGGAAAGCCGCTTCATCGGCCGCATCGACATCCACGACGACTTCTCGCTGCTGGACCTGCCGGCACAGATGCCGCCGGACGTGCTGTCGCACCTGCAGAAGGTGTGGGTGTCCGGCCAGCAGCTGCAGATGCGTGCGCTGGCCCCGGGTGAAGACACCAACCCGGCCCCGCGTCCGTTCAAGCCGCGCTTCGACAAGCGTGGTCCGGGCGGCCCGGGTGGCCCGCGTCGCGGTGGCCCGGGCGGTCCGGGTGGCCACGGTGGCGACCGCGGCGGTGACCGCGACAGCCGCCCGCCGCGTCGTGACGGCTTCAAGCCGCGCGGCCCGCGCAGCTTCTAAGCCGCACCTGCGGTCCTGAACAACGCCAGCCTCCGGGCTGGCGTTGTCCGTTATGGGCCTGGAAAAGGGGACGGAGGGGATTAAGTCGTTTATGCCCGGCAGTGCGCTTATGCCGAAAACGACTTAATCCCCTCCGTCCCCTTTTCGCATGGCAAACACATTGCCGGTCATAGGCTGGGCCGGTTCCAAGGGAGGTTGTCACCGCAGCACATTCGGGGGGATCCGGGATGGGTAGAAGTGGCACGGACCAGCAGAGCCGGCGGGTGCCGATGACCCGTGGCCTGGGATTGCGCTTTGCGTTGTTGACGGGCATGGCGATCGGGTTGGTCGCGCTGTCCGCGTTGATCCAGGAACTGCAGGCGGCCTCGACGGCCTGGATTGCCGGCCAGGGCTACTGGTCGCGGGGGCAGCAGGATGCGACCGCTGCGCTGAGCCGCTACCTGGCGCGTGGCGATGCGCAGGACCTGGATGACGCGCGCCAGGCCCTGCGGATTCCGTTGGGGGATCTGCAGGCCCGGCTGGCGCTGGAACAGGCGGTACCGGACGAGGAGAAGGCCCGGCAGGGTTTCCTGCAGGGCGGCAACGCGCGCGCCGATATTCCACGCCTGGTGTTCTCGTTCCGCTACGCCCGTGACCTGGGAGCATTCCGCGAAGCCACTGCACTGTGGCGGCAGACCGATGGTGATCTGGAGGCTGTGCAGGCCCTGGTCGCCGAGCTGCAACGGAGGCATGCGGCAGGTGAACTGCCCGTGGCCGACCGCAATCGCTACCTGCAGCAGCTGCGGGATCTCGACCGCCGCCTGCAGGTGCAGGCCCAGGCGTTCTCGCAGGCGCTGCTGAGGATGGCCACCATGGTCCGGATCGCCACGCTGATGGTTGGTGGCCTGTCGGTGCTGGTGATCAGCCTGATGGCAGTGGCGCTGGCGCGTCGTGTAGGCAAGGACCTGACCGAGCACGAGAGCCGCTTCCGCGCGGCGTTCTACCAGGCCAATGTCGGCATGCTGAAGCTCGACACCGATGGCCGCGTGGTCGAGGCCAACCAGGCGATGGCGGATATCCTCGACTATCGGCGCGATGTGCTGCTGCAGATGCTGCTGGGTGACCTGCTGATGGAGGGGGAACTGGTCCTCGATGGTGTCGGCCGCATCGACTGGGACCGGCAGCTGCGGCCGAGCGAGCTGCGTTTCCGCCGGCGCGATGGCAGCCTCGTCTGGGGACGCTGGAGCGGTACCGCGGTTCGCAGCTCGGGCGGTGGATTGTCGGTGTTCGCGATCATCGAGGATGTCAGCCAGAACCATGCACTGGCGCGCGAGATCGAGCATCACGCCAGCCACGATCCGCTGACCGGCCTGATCAACCGCCGCGAGATCGAACGCCTGCTGGAACGCGCGCTGCTGCAGGTCCGGACCGACGGTGGTACGCATGCGCTGTGCTACATCAACCTGGACCACTTCAAGCTGGTCAACGACAGCTTCGGTCATGCCGCCGGCGACCAGATGCTGCGCGGTTTCGCCGACTATCTGGTGGCGGCGGTGCGTGATGGCGATTGGGTCGGCCGCCTGGGGGCCGATGAGTTCGCGGTGTTTCTCGCCCACGCCGGCCAGGATGAAGCCAAGCGGGTACTGCAGCGGGTGATCCGCAACCTGGGCCAGGCCACGTTCCCGATCAGCGAGGGCAGCCCGCAGTTGAGCTGCAGCATCGGCGTGGTCGAGGTCAGTGCCGACGCCCCCGATGTGAACTGGCTGATGAGCGCTGCCGACAGCGCCTGCTATGCCGCCAAGCAGGCCGGTCGCAACCGCGTGCACTGCTTCAACGAGAACCGCATGGCGCTGGAGGAGCGGCGGCAGGAGGCCGAGCGTCTGCAGGGTGTCAGCCTGGCCATGGCGGAGAATCGCATGCTGCTGTACGCGCAGCGCATCGCCCGCGTGGGCGATCCGTCCTACCTGCACTACGAAGTGCTGGTGCGCATGCGCGGTACCGATGGCAGCCTGCACCTGCCCGGTCAGTTCATGCCGGCGGTGGAGCGATACGGCATGGCGGTGGCGCTGGATCGGCACGTGCTCGGGCTGTTGTTCCGCCACCTGCAGGTCTGCCCGGCACACGTGCGCCAGCTGGGCCTGTGCAACGTCAACGTTTCGGCGCAGTCGATCGCCGAGCCCGGATTCCTCGCCTTCGTCTGCGACCTGCTCGAGCGCAACCGCGCGCTGGCCTCCAAGTTGTGCTTCGAGATCACCGAGACCGCGGCGATCAGCAACCTCAGCCAGGCCCGCGCCTTCATCGATGCGGTGAAGGCACGGGGGTGCCGGATGGCGCTGGATGACTTCGGCTCCGGCCTGTCTTCCTTCGGCTACCTGCGCCAGTTGCCGGCGGACATCCTGAAGATCGACGGCACCTTCGTGCGTGACATGGACACCGACCCGGTCAGCCACGCCACGGTGCGGGCGATCAGCGAGCTCGGGCGGGAACTGCAGATGGAGGTGGTGGCCGAATGGGTGGAAACCGCCGAGGTGGCTGGCGCACTGACCCGGCTCGGCGTGCAGGGCCTGCAGGGCTACGCGATCGAGCGGCCGCAGCCGCTGGAACGGATGACCCTGAGTGACCTGAGGCCGGTCCGCCTGGTGGCGGTGAAGGGGCCTCCGGCCGCTGGCTGAACGGCGCACGGCGACTTTGGTCTACACATGCGCGGCGTGCCCGGCTGCGATAATGCGCGCCAGGGGCGACGCGCAGTGGGCGCGGACGTAAGCAGGAACAGGATGTGGCGTGGGCGTCAGGCAGTGGCGGTACGAAACAGGGGCGCTGCTGGTCGTCCTGCTGATGGGAGTGTTGCTTCCCGGTCTGGTGCACGCGCGCCTGGCCGAGGCCGGCCGGGATTTCCTGCTGGTTGGCGCACCGACGGACGAACCGACACCCCATCGTGGCTGTACGCCCGCGATGCTGGCCGGGCCGCGCGAGCAGGTAGAGGTACCGGCGCCGCCCGGGGGCTGGTCGGGGCAACCCCAGGCGCTGGATGTGTTCAACGTGTTCGCTGGCGAAGTCCGCGTACAGCATGGTGACCGCGAGATCTGCGGCAACATGCACGATGCGCGCACCCGTGATTCGCGCTTCCGTGCCGGCATCGGCCTGGTGGCGGTGCCAGCGGCAGGCAGCCATGAGCCGTTCCTGGTGTCGTGGCAGGCGCCGCTGAAAGCGCGCTGGGTGCCGACCTTGCGGCTGGGGGCACCCAGTCCGGTCCAGCAGAACGATACCGCCCGCCTGCTGGTGCGCGCGGCCTGCATCGCGGTGGCGATCGCGCTGGCGCTGTCGGCATTGATGGCCTACCTGACCACCCGTGACCGCAGCTTCCTGGTCTACATCGGCGCGACGATCGTGGTGGTGGTGTGGCAGGCGGTTCTTGGCGGCTTGAGCGGCTACCCCGAACCGTGGCTGCCGGTGGGCGAGCGCGGCGCGTGGTGGCTGCTGGCGCTGACCGCCGCGACCCAGGCGCTGGTGCTGCCCGCTCTGTGGCGCCTCAACGGCGGGGACCGCTTGCTGCCGCGCTCGCGGCCGGCACAGCAGGCTGTGCTGTGGGGCCTGATGGGACTGGCCGTGCTGGTGCCGTGGCTGCGCTGGGAATCCCTGGCGCTGGTCGCGCAGAGCCTGCAGCTGACCTTCATCCTCGGTTGCCTGTTGTCACTGGCCGCTGGCATGCGTGCCTGGTTGCGCGGTGACTGCTGGGCGTTGGCGGGCCTGGCGGCGCTGGTGCCGCTGCTGGTGATGATCGCCGCCGATGCCAGCAGTGCGGGGTGGCTGCTGGAGTACCGGGTGGAAGCACTGCAGCTGTCGGTGACCTGGCTGCTGATGATGGCCGCCTATGCCATGAACCAGCGGTTGGGCCGGCTGCGCCAGCAGCGCGATGAACTGCGCCAGCTGGCCGAGACCGATGGCCTGACCGGGCTGCCCAACCGCCGGGCCGGCCTGCAGCAGCTGGCCCGTCACCTGGCACAGGTCGACCGTGAGCGCGGCCCGCTGGTGATCGGTTTTCTCGACATCGACCTGTTCAAGGACATCAACGACCGCCATGGCCACGCGGTGGGCGACCAGGTGCTGGTGGCGGTAGCGCGTGCCCTGCGCACGGCAGTCCGCAGCCAGGACGAAGTGGTGCGGATGGGCGGCGAGGAGTTCCTGCTGCTGATGCCGGGCATGCCGCGCGAGGCGGCGTCGGCGCGCCTGGACCGCCTGCGCCAGCGCATCACCGAAGCCGGCCAGGCCCTGCAGGTGCCGGGCCTGGAAGTGACCGCCAGCATCGGACTGGCGCAGTGGCGGCCGGGTGAGGATGACCTGGCCGGGCTGCTGCGGCGGGCCGACCATGCCATGTACGTGGCCAAGCGGGCGGGTCGCAACCGGGTGTTCGACGGCGAAGAGCTCGATCCGCCGGCCCCGGCATGAAGCGCAGCGGGCGGCGATGCCGGATAATGGACCGATGACCACCCGACTCAACAAACATATCGCCGACACCGGCTTCTGCTCCCGCCGCGAGGCCGATCGCCTGATCGCCGCCCGCCGCGTCACCGTCAACGGCCACGCGGCCGGCACCGGTGCGGTGGTGGGCGAGGAAGACCAGGTGCTGGTCGACGGCCAGCCGCTGCGTGCGCGCGTGGCACGCAAGCCCGGCGCCCGCCGCCACGTCTACATCGCGCTGAACAAGCCGGTGGGCGTCACCTGCACCACCGAAACCTCGGTCAAGGGCAACATCGTCGACTTCGTCGGCCACGAACAGCGCATCTTCCCGATCGGGCGCCTGGACAAGGAGTCCGAGGGACTGATCCTGATGACCAGCAACGGCGACATCGTCAACCAGATCCTGCGTGCCGAGAACGGCCACCAGAAGGAGTACCTGGTGGCGGTGAACAAGCCGGTCACCGATGAGTTCCTGCGCGGCATGGCGCGCGGCGTGCGCATCCACGACCAGATGACGCTGCCGTGCAAGACCTCGCGCATCGCCAAGTTCGGCTTCCGCATCACCCTGCAGCAGGGCCTGAACCGGCAGATCCGCCTGATGGCCGCCGAATTCGGCTATCGCGTGACCCAGCTGCGCCGCGTGCGCATCGACAACATCAAGATCGGCGCGCTGAAGCCGGGCCAGTGGCGCAACCTGACCGAGCAGGAACTGCTGGGCCGGCGGCCGAAGCAGCTGGACTGGTAGCGCGCGGTAGTGCCGGCCGCTGGCCGGCTGCACCAGGCATCGAATGCGCGCGGGATGCCGGCCAGCGGCCGGCACTCCCCGTTGTGCGGATTGCGCACCGGCATCAGCTAGACTCCGCAGTGACCTGCCGGAACGTGACGCTGCATGATCAAGCCCGACAAGCCTGCCAACGAAGCCCTTCGGCTCGAGGCGCTGTACCGCTACCGCATCCTCGATTCGCAGCGCGAAAAGTCATTCGACGACCTGGTGGCGATTGCCAAGGCGGTCTGCGGTACCTCGATGGCGGCGGTGACCCTGATCGACGTCGAACGGCAGTGGTTCAAGTCGATCCAGGGCATCGACGCGGCGGAGAACCTGCGCAGCGAATCGATGTGTGGCCATGCCATCCTGCAGCCGCAGGAAATCATGGTGGTGGAGGACGCGTTGCAGGACATCCGCTTCCACGACAATCCGGTGGTGACCGGCGACCCGCACATCCGCTTCTACGCCGGCGCGCCACTGATCAGTTCCGATGGCCTGCCTCTGGGAACGCTGTGCGTGTTCGACGCACATCCGCAGCAGCTGCCCAGCGACAAGGCCGAGGCACTGGCCGCGCTGTCGCGGCAGGTGATGCTGGTGATGGAACTGCGCCGCTTCGCGCTCGACATCCAGAAACACATGCTGGAGCGTGATGACTACGAGCGCCTGTTGTCGGAGTACCAGGACCTGCTGCTGGCGCAGAATGCCGACCTGGCCGAGCAGAGCCGCACCGATGCGTTGACCGGCCTGCCCAACCGCCGCGCGATGGCGGCAGCGCTGGAAGAGGCGGTGGCGGAGATCGAGGGGCAACCGGGCGTGGCCTGCGTGGCCCTGCTGGACATCGACCATTTCAAGCACATCAACGATTTCCAGGGCCACGCCACCGGCGACCGGGTGCTGGCCGAGCTGGGCGTGCTGCTGCGCTCGCATTTCGCTGGCCGTGGCATGGCGGCGCGCTATGGCGGCGAAGAGTTCGTGGCGGTAATGCCGGGCACCGACCTGCACACGGCCGAACTGCAATGCGAGTTCCTGCGCCTGGCCGTGGCTGACCTGCCGCTTGGATTCCCGGTCACGGTCAGCATCGGTGTTGCCCAGCACCAGCCAGGTGAAAGCGTGGATGACATGCTGGCGCGCGCCGACAAGGCGCTGTACCGGGCCAAGGGCAACGGTCGCAACCGGGTGGAACGGGCGGGCTGAAGCCCCAGGTAGATCCACGCCACGCGTGGATGAAAAATCCATTCGAAGGCCGTGCGCGTCGCATTCCCTGCGATCCACGTGCTGCACCATGCCGTCCCTGTTCCCACGGACACAACCATGCTGCAGACCCTGGCCATCGCCCACTATCGCTCGCTGCACGGGCTGGTACTGCCGCTGCAGCAGTTGAATGTGGTGACCGGTGACAACGGCAGTGGCAAGTCCAGCCTGTACCGCGCGCTGCGCCTGCTGGCGGAGACCGCACAGGGCGGCGTCGCGGCGGTGCTGGCCCGCGAAGGCGGCCTCGCTTCGGCGCTGTGGGCGGGCCCGGAAAAAATAGATCGCCGGGTCACTGCCGGCGAAATCCCATTGCAGGGCGGCCCGCGTCAGGAATCGGTGGGGCTGAAGCTGGGCTTCACCACCGACGAGTTCGGCTATGCCATCGACCTGGGCTACCCACCGCCCAGCCGTTCGGCCTTCGCACTGGACCCGCAGATCAAGGCCGAGGCGATCTGGGCCGGGCCGTTCCTGCGCAGTGCCAACCTGCTGGTCGACCGACGTGGGGCAATGGTGCGGCAACGCCATGCGCGTGGCTGGGATCTGGTCGACGATCGCTTGTCACTGTTCGACAGCCTGTTCACCCAGGTGGGCGACCCGCAGCGCATGCCGGAAACCATCGCGCTGCGAGAGTACATCCGTCGCTGGCGCTTCTACGATCATTTCCGAAGTGATGCCGATGCTCCGGCGCGACAGCCGGCAATGGCCACACGCACGCCGGTGCTGCATCACGACGGTCGCGATCTGGCCGCAGCGTGGGTGACCATCCTCGAGATCGGCGATCCGGGCGCACTGGCGCGCAGTGTCGACGATGCGTTCCCGGGTGCCACGGTCAGCTTCGAGCCGCTGGATGGCCGGTTGGCGCTGCGTTTCCACCAGCCGGGGCTGCTGCGGCCATTGTCGATGGCCGAACTCTCCGACGGCACGCTGCGCTTCCTGCTGCTGGCCGCTGCGCTGCACACGCCGCGTCCGCCGCCGCTGCTGGTGCTCAACGAGCCGGAGACCAGCCTGCATCCAGACCTGCTGCCGGCACTGGCGCGGCTGATCATCGCGGCCAGTGCACGCAGCCAGGTATGGGTGGTGTCACATGCCAGCCGACTGATCGCGGCGCTGGAACAGGCACCGGGTTGCCATTCGCTGCACCTGCACAAGGAACGGGGCCGCACATTGCTCAGCGGGCAGGGCCTGCTGGATGCCCCGGCATGGCATTGGCCGCAGCGTTGATACGGCGATCCACGCCCGATAGATCCACGCCATGCGTGGATGCACTCAATCGGCGATGTTGCGCGCCTCGGCCGTACCGAGGATCTCCGGGTGCTGGATCGGCTTGCGACGGTTCAGCAGTGGATGCAGGAATACGGCACCGACGATGATCGCCACGCCCAGGTAGAACCATGGGGTGACTTCGTGCTGCTCGCGCAGCAGCACCACCGCCAGCACCACCGCATAGACCGGCTCCAGGTTGGTCACCAGCTGCACCGTGTAGGCGCTCAGATGGCGCAGTGCGACCAGGGCCAGGGCGAACGGCAGCAGCGTGCAGAACCCGGCCAGCACCAGCAGCAGGATGCCGTCGTGCAGGTCCGGGACCACCCACAGCGGGCTGGCCAGCGCTGGCAGCAGGTACGGCATCAGCGGTGCCAGCAGGGTCAGGGTGAGGGTGCCCGCACCCAGTTCCAGTGCGGTGACCGTGAGCGGATCCGCATGGCTGACCATGCGCTTGTTGAGCGAGCCGAATACCGCCACCAGCAGCGCCGAGATCGCACCGATCAACACACCCAGGCGCATGCCATCGGGCACGCCACCGACCACCAGTGCGACACCCGGCAGCACGGCCAGGCCGAAGGCGAGTTCACGCAGCTGGAACGGCCGCTTGGCCACCCAGGGTTCGATGATCGAGGTGAACACCGGCGCCAGCGCGATGCAGGTGGCGGCTACTGAGGCATTGGCCAGCTTCACCGCACCGTAGAACGTCAGCCAGTGCAGCGCGACCAACGCGCCGATGCCGGCGTAGCCCGCCACCAGCCGCAGGGGCAGCGTGCGCAATCCACGCCAGACCCGCGGCAGCAGGGCCAGCATCGCCGTCACCAGCAGCATGCGCCACCACACCAGCGGCAGCGCCGGCAGGGTGATCAACTTGCCGAGGATGGCGGTGACGCCCCACAGCAGGACACAGAAGTGGATCTGCCACAGCGCTTTGCGGGTGTCGGGTGTGCTCATCCGCCTATTGTGAGGCAAGGCGATGACCGCAGCGCTATCCGCGTGAGGAATTGCTGGCCCCATCTACCCGCCGCTGCAGGGCCATCGCCGCCGCCGGGTTGCGTGCCTTGCCCGCACCAATGCACAGCAGGTAGACCTCGCGCGGTTCTGACGGTGCTGGCGCGGCCTGGCAGGGCAGGTCGTCCACCGGTTCGCCGCGTGACCAGTGGAGCGCGCGTTCGGCCCAGCGCTGCTGCACGGGTGCCGGCAGACCCTCGTTCAAGCGGGCCTGGCTGCGCTTGATCCTGGCGTAGACGAAGCCGGCACTGACATCGCCGTGTAGTGGCGCCTCGTCGCTGTCCTCGATCACCAGCGCCACGCCGTGTCGACGGGCGGCAGCAACCAGTGCCGGGCCATGTGCCTCGGCGTTGCGCACCTCCAGCGCATGCTGCAGCGTCACCCCTTCCAGTTGCTTCGGCAGCTGCGCCATCAGGGCACCCAACGCATCGGCATCGGCCGGATGGCGCGGATCGAACTGCCACAGCAACGGGCCGAGCCGGTCACCGAGTGCAATCGCCGCCTGCAGGAAGGGCGCGGCCGCTTCCACCGTGCTGGACAGGTCGCGGCGCTGTACCAGGTACCGTGGCGCCTTCATCGAAAACCGGAAACCGTCGGGTCTCTGTGCGGCCCACTGCGCGCACTGCGCCGCTGTTGGCGTGCGGTAGAAGGTGCCGTTGATTTCGATGCAGCGCAGGGCGCGGCTGGCGTGGGCCAGTTCTTCACGCTGCGGCAGGCCCACGGGGTAGAAAACGCCGCCGCGCCATTCGGGAAACACCCAGCCACCGATGCCGCAGCGGATCTCCGCCGGACGGGCGGTCGCGGTCACTGGCCGTGGTCCGAGCGCCACGGGTCGTAGCTGCCGAACCACCACAGATAGCCTTCCGGGTCGGCGCAGGCGTAGCCGCGTCCGCCATAGTCCTGGTCGGCGATGTCGATGACAATGCGGGCACCGGCGGCCTTGGCCCGTGCATAGTGCGCATCGGCATCGGTGACGATCACGCAGGCGTTCTGGGTCTGGCGGCCGCCGACCTCATCAGGCATCGCCGCATGCTGGTTCCACTCGCTTTCCTTGTCGGCCGAGCCGAGCATGATCATGCCGGTGCCGAAGGTCAGCTGTGCATGGAAGACCGTATCGCCGTCGGCATACACCGCCTGGACGTGAAAACCGAAGGCGCGCTGCAGCCAGTCGATGGCGGCCTGCGCGTCGCGATAGCGCAGGCACGGAATGATGGTGGAGCCGTTGCTCGGTTGCCCGTTCCCGCCCATGACACCCCTCCTATGGCACAGGGCAGGGTGCGCCGTAGACCGTTACCATCGCGCGAAACCCCGGTGACGGCCTGCACATGGCCGCCACCCCTGTTCGGAGATCGTGCTGGATGAAACCCTGGATTGGAGGAGCCGTGCTGCTGGCGTGCACGACCATGGCGAGTGCTGCCACCCCGGCGCAGCTGCAGGACCTGGATGCGACCGTCGAGCGCGTGCGCGCGCAGTTCGACGTGCCCGGCATTGCCGTGGCGGTGGTCAAGGATGGCGAGGTGGTGCTGGAACGCGGCTGGGGCGTGCGCGAGCAGGGCAAGCCGGAACCGGTGCAGGCCGATACGCTGTTCGCCATTGCTTCCAACACCAAGGCGTTCACCGCCACCTCGCTGAACCTGCTGGCCGAGGACGGCAAACTGAAGATGGACGACAAGGTGATCGACCACCTGCCGTCGTTCCGCATGTCCGATCCGTTCGTGACCGGGCAGATGACGATCCGCGACCTGCTGTCGCATCGCAGCGGGCTGAGCCTGGGCGCAGGTGACCTGCTGTTCTGGCCGACCACCTCCTACAGCAATGCCGAAGTGGTGGAGCGGCTGGGCAAGGTGCCGCTGAAGGGCGGTTTCCGCGAGAGCTATGCGTACGACAACATCCTGTATGCGGTTGCCCAGCAGGTGATCGAGCATGTCTCCGGCATGAGCTACCAGCAGTTCCTGCAGACCCGCATCTTCGACAAGGTGGGCATGGCCGGCACACGCTACAACGCCGATCACCTGAAGCCGGGCGACAAGGCCGCGGTTGGCCACGCCAAGTACGATTTCAAGGACCTGCGTACCGTTGCACCGCTGACCTGGTCGAACAATGCCGGCGCCGGTGGCATCTATTCCAGTGCGCACGACATGGCGCGCTGGATGCAGGTGCAGTTGGCCGAGGGCAAGCTGGCCGATGGCACCGCGCTGTTCAGCGACAAGAGCCAGCAGCAGATGTGGCGGATGATCACGCCGCAGTCGATTCCGGCGCCGAGCGTGCCGGAGCTGGCACCGGCGCGGGCCAACTTTGCCGGCTATGGCGAAGGCTGGAGCCTGAGCGACTACCGCGGCCAGAAACTGGTCTGGCATACCGGTGGCTGGCCGGGCATGGTCTCGCGTTTGACCTTGGTGCCGGGCGAGAAGCTGGGCGTGGTGGTGCTGACCAACCAGGAAGTGGGCGCGGCGTTCAACGCGATCACCCTGAGCGTGCTTGATGCTTACCTGGGCGGTGAGAAGCACGACTGGGTGGACGCCTATGCCAAGGCTGTGGCCAAGGGCCAGGACAAGGCCGACGAGGCCTGGGCCAAGCACCAGAGCGCGCGCGACAAGGGCAGCAAGCCATCGCTGGCACTGGCCGGCTACACCGGCACGTTCCGCGACCGCTGGTATGGCGACATGCAGGTCAGTGCCGAGGGCAAGGCTCTGCGCCTGCGCTTCATGAAGACCGCGCAGCTGAGCGGGCGCCTGGAGCATTGGCAGCATGACACCTTCATCGTGCGCTGGGACGACCGTTCGCTCAACGCCGACGCGTTCGTGAACTTCAGCCTGGATCCGGACGGCAAGGTGCGCGAGGTGCGCATGCAGTCGATCTCCGACCTGACCGATTTCAGCTTCGATTTCCAGGACCTGCTGTTCACCCCGGTGAAATGACGCCGCCGGGCGTGGCCCGGCGCTGCCGTTTGACGAATCCCATCGGTAGTGCCGGCCGCTGGCCGGCAACCTGATGATCCCCGGAAACGTCACGAGGGGGCCGGCCAGCGGCCGGCACTACCGGAACCGCGGTGATCATCGGCTGGCGTACACACGCGGCGTGGGATACTCCGCCGGCTATTGATGGCGAGGGAATGCGATGTTCCGTTGGTTTGAATCCCTGATTCCGGTGTTCCCGCCCGTGGACGGGCGCATGCCGCCGCGCAAGGTGCTGCCGTTCTACCTGCACTACCTGCGCCCGGTGTGGCCGGTGCTGCTGGCCACCCTGATCGCCGGCCTGCTGCTGGCGCTGGTGGAAGTGGCGATGTTCGATTACCTGGGCCGCATCGTCGACATGGTCGCCGAGCAGCCGGGGGCCGATTTCTTCAAGCGCCATGCCAACGAGCTGGGCTGGATGCTGTTCATCACGGTCATCGCGCGGCCGATCCTGGTCGGCCTGCACAACCTGCTGGTCAACCAGGCCATCGTGCCTGGCCTGAGCAACCGCTCGCGCTGGCTGATGCACAACTACGTGGTGCGGCAGAGCCTGAACTTCTTCCAGAACGACTTCGCCGGCAGCGTGGCCAACCGGGTGATGCAGACCGGTACCTCGCTGCGCGAATCGGCAGTGCAGATGGTCGACTCGCTCTGGTACATCGTGGTCTACACCGGCACCGCGCTGTACCTGTTCGCGCAGGCCGACTGGCGGCTGATGGTGCCGTTGATCCTGTGGCTGCTGGCCTATGCAGTGATCCTGGCCTACTTCGTTCCGCGCGCGAAGGAACGCGCATGGATCGCCTCCGAAGCGCGTTCCAAGGCGATGGGCCGCATCGTTGATGGCTACACCAACATTCCCACGTTGAAGCTGTTCGCCCATGGCGGACGCGAGCAGGCCTATGTGGCCGAGTCGATCCAGGAACTGGCGGTCAAGCACCGTGCGCAGACCCGCATCACCACCGGCATGGACCTGACCATCGCCATCGTCAACGGTTTCCTGATTGCCGGTACCTGTGGGCTCGCGCTGTGGCTGTGGAATGGCGGTCACATCACCGTCGGTGCGATCACGCTGGCGACCGGCCTGGTGATCCGCATCCACAACATGTCCGGCTGGATCATGTGGACCATCAACGGCATCTTCGAGGACATCGGTACGGTGCAGGATGGCATCACCACCATTGCCCAGCCGCTGACCGTGCAGGACCGCGAGGATGCAGTGCCGTTGCAGGTGACCCGTGGTGGCGTGCACTTCCAGGACATCCACTTCCACTACGGCAAGAAGGGCGGTGTGATTGCCGGCCTCGATCTGGTGGTGAAGCCGGGTGAGAAGATTGGCCTGGTCGGCCCGTCCGGTGCCGGCAAGTCGACCCTGGTCAACGTGCTGCTGCGCCTGTACGACCTGGAAAGCGGCCGTATCCTGATCGATGATCAGGACATTGCGTACGTTACGCAGGAAAGCCTGCGCCAGCAGATCGGGGTGGTCACCCAGGACACCTCGCTGTTGCATCGTTCGATTCGCGACAACCTGCTGTATGGCCGCCCCGATGCCACTGACGAGCAGCTGCATGCCGCCGTGGCCAAGGCGCGCGCCGCAGCCTTCATCGATACGCTGGTGGACGGGCAGGGCCGGCGTGGCTACGACGCGCACGTGGGCGAGCGCGGCGTGAAGCTGTCCGGTGGTCAGCGCCAGCGCATCGCCATCGCCCGCGTGCTGCTGAAGGACGCACCGATCCTGGTGCTGGATGAGGCGACCTCGGCGCTGGACTCGGAAGTGGAAGCGGCGATCCAGGACAGCCTGGACCAGCTGATGGGCGGCAAGACGGTGATCGCGATCGCGCACCGGTTGTCGACCATCGCACGCATGGACCGGCTGGTGGTGATGGACCAGGGCCGCATCGTCGAGACCGGCAGCCACGCCGAATTGATTGCGGCCGGTGGCCTGTACGCGCGGTTGTGGGCGCGGCAGACCGGTGGTTTTGTGGCTGCCGACCAGTAGATCCACGCCATGCGTGGATGCATCCCTTGGGGTCGGATCCCTTTCCGCAGGAAAGAGCTCTGACCCCAGTGTGTTTCCGGAGACCCGCATGATCCACCCGCTACGCCCTTTGCTGCTCGCGCTTGCCCTGGTCAGTTCAGCTGCGGCAGCCGCGCCAGCCCCCGTGCACGGCGAAGCCCTCGAGCAGGTCATCCTTCTCAGCCGCCACAACCTGCGCGCACCGGTGGTGGCATCGGGCGCGTTGGCCAATGCGACTCCGGAGCGCTGGCCGAGCTGGGACGTAGGCGCCGGCGAGCTGACCACCAAGGGCGGCGTGCTGGAGGTCTACATGGGCCGTTACATCGGCCAGTGGCTGCGCCACGCACAGCTGCTGCCGGTATCAGGCTGCCCGCAGCCGGCGGATTTCCACGCCCATGCCAACAGCCTGCAGCGCACCCAGGCGACCGCACAGTTCTTCGTTGCAGGTGCCTTCCCGGGCTGCCACGTTGCGATCGAGCAGCGCATGCCGCTGGGCACGATGGATCCCTTGTTCAATCCGGTGATCCACAACAGAGACACGCTCTTCCGCGAGCGCGCGCTGTCGGCGATGCAACAGGCGCAGGCCGCATCGGATCTGGCACCGGCGTTGGCGGTGGTGGAGGCGATCACCCGCTACCCACAGTCGGCTGCGTGCGCAGGCCGCAGCGAATGCGACCTGACGCCGGCCGATTCCATTTTCAGCGCAGAGCCGGGCAGGGAACCGCGTATTTCCGGTTCACTGGCTCTGGCCAGCGGGCTGGTCGATGCCTTGTTGATGGAGCACTACCAGGGCAGTGGCATTCCCCGCGAAGGCTGGGGCCGATTGAACACGGAGACCCAATGGCAGGCGCTGGCGCAGATCCGCAACGGCTACCAGGACATCCTGTTCGGAACACCCGAGGTGGCGCGTGACGTGGCCGCGCCACTGCTGGCAAGAGTGAATGCGTTGTTCGAGGACCCGGCAGCGCCGAATGTGAGCCTGCTGGTCGGCCACGATTCCAACATCGGTTCCGTGCTGGCGGCGCTGGGAATCACGGACTACACGTTGCCGGGCCAGTATGAGAAGACGCCGATCGGCGGCCTGCTGCAGTTTGAACGCTGGCGTGATCGTGGGGCCGGCGAAGCGCGTTATCGGTTGGTGTATGTCCATCCCACGCGCGAGCAGCTGCGTGGTGCTATCCCGTTGACCGACGCGCAGCCGCCGGGGCGGGTGGAGCTGGTGCTGCCGGGCTGTGGGCCGTCGGGTTGCAGTGAAGTGCAGTTCAAGAACCTGCTGCATTCACCTTGAATCCGGGATGGATGGCAGCGTCGCATTGTGATGAGGCGGAAGCCGCTTCGCGCCCCGTATGCCCGGAATCGGGTAGTCTCCAGCGATCAATCAAGCGATCTCGGTGAGTCATGAACATCACGGACTTTCTTGTAATGGACGGTGATGGAGATGAAATATGGGCGGATCCCCATGGCAGCAACATTGCCTTTACGTGTTTTGATTGTGGATATCCGGTGGTGGCCGATGCCTCGGAGAACCAGCGTGGGAGCGATGAGGATTGTCCCGCTGCCTGCCGCGGGTGTGGTGTGGAGTACTTCCTCGATTTGAGACTGAACTCGAGGAAGCTGTATATCCACATCGTCTGATTGAGTGGCGTCAGAAGCGGGGCGGACCAATGTTCGCACCCACCAGGATGGCAGCTCGCAACTGCCAGAACAGAAAACGGCCCGGGTTTCCCCGGGCCGTTCCGTTTCCAACTCACACCTGCGCGATCACTCGATCGGCTGGTCCAGCATCAGCTGGCGTGCGAAGCGCACCGGCGGGGCGCCATAGGACAGCATCTGGTCGTGATAGGCCTTGAGGTTGAACTTGTCACTCAGCTTGTCCTGCATCGCCTTGCGGGTGTCGAAGTGTTCCTGCGCACCGACGAAGTAGGTCGGCAGCTGTGCCGAGGTCAGCTGCGCGCGCACCCACTTGCCCGAGGCTTCGCTCTCCTGCTGGAAGGCATCATGGGTCATCAGGCGCATCGCCTTTGCGCGATCCCAGTTGTCCACGTGCACGCCCTGGTCGAGGATCGCGTTGGAGATCGTGCGCAGGTAGAACTTCAGCTGCACCAGGTGGAACAGCGGGTCGTTGTTGAGGTAACCCTGCTCCTGCATCATGCGCTCGGTGTAGACCGCCCAGCCTTCGGCGAACAGGCCCGAACGCAGCACCGCACGCAGGGTGGAGGGGAACTTGGCCGAGTGCCAGCCTTCCAGGTAATGGCCCGGAGTACCTTCGTGGATGCTCAGCAGGTGGATCATGCGCGAGTTGTACTCACGCAGGAACGAGTCGACCTGCTTGTCGTTCCAGTCGTCCGGAATCGGCGACACGGCGTAGAAGGTCTTCAGGTTCTTGTCCAGCGGACCCGGTGAATCACAGTAGGCCACGGCCACGCCACGCTGGAATTCCGGCATCAGGATGATGTCCACCGGCGCGTCGGGCAGCGTCATCAGATCGTGCTCGCGCACGAACGCGGTGGACTGCTCCAGTGCGGCCTTGGCATCGTCGACGACCTTGTCGCGTGCCGGCTTGTCGGCGTAGGCCAGCTCCAGCGCAGCTTCAATGGCCTTCTGCTGCTGCTCGTCGGTCGGCTGGGCCGGCATCTCCGGCGCACCCGGCTTGTCCTTCAGCACGGTCTGCGCGATGCCGTACATGTCTTCGCGCACGCGCTTGAGTTCGGCGCGTGCACGCTCACCGATCTCCTGGCGCGACAGCGAGGAGCTCAGCGCGAACTTCAGCTTCTGGTCGTACTTTTCCGCACCGATGCGGAAGTCGCCCTTGGCATTCGGCACCAGGGTCTTGTCCAGCCAGGTCTGCTGCTCGTCCACCGCCTTCTTCAGGCCGTCGATGGCGGCCTGCAGGCGCTGCTGGTCGGCCTGCGGCAGTTCACCGATGTGCGGGGTGATGAAGGTATCGACGATGCTGAGGATGCCCTTGTTCTGCTTGGCCACCGTCTCGGCATGGATCTTCGGCACGCGCGCCGGATCCAGGTTCTCGCGGGCCTGGGCGAAGATCGCCGGCAGCTTTTCCATGCGCGCGGTGGCCGACTTCAGGCGCTCCGGCAGCGGCGCGAACTCGCGCGCCATCAGGCCGTAGATCGCGCTGCCGGCAATGCCGTTGTACAGCTGCGGGTCCCACTTGCCGGACTGCAGCACTTCGGCGTTCCAGATTTCCGACCGCAGCTGGTTGCGCAGGATCGCTGCGTCCACCTGGTTCTCGCGGCCCAGCTTGGCCACCTCGATCTTGTCCAGCTCGCCCAGCAATGCCTTGTAGGCGGCCACGGTCTTCTGCTGGCCGGCGGCACTCAGGTCATCCAGCTCGCTGTCGTAGCGGTGGTCACCGATCTGGGTGGCGCTGACCGGCGAGAGCTGCATCCAGGTGTCCAGGGCGCGCTTGGACAGGTCGGCGAAGGCGGCATCGACCGCCGCGTCACCGGCCTGCTGGCTGGCGGCCGGGGTGGAACCGTTGGTCGGGGCGTCGGCCGGCTGGCAACCGGCCAGGGCGGCGACCAGGGCGAGGGCAAGAAGATGCGGGCGCATCGGCGTTCCTGTACAGGGTCAAACCCCGAGCATAGGGCCCCAGGGCTGCTTTGTCCCCGTGCCATAGGATTACCATGGGCACTGACAAGGCCCTCCAGCGGAGCGCAGGACATGGAATACCAGGGAAGCTGCCATTGCGGCAGGATCGCATTCACCGTACAGGCCGAGGCGCCGATCAGCGACGTCATCGACTGCAACTGCTCGATGTGCCGTCGCCGCGGCAGCCTGCTGTGGTTCGCCCCGCGTGCGGCGTTCCAGCTGAGCACCAATCCCGCGGACGTGGCCACCTACCACTTCAACAAAGCCCACATCGATCATCACCACTGCCGCGAGTGCGGCGTTGCCCCCTACAGCGAAGCGGTGGACCCTCGCACCGGTACGCCGATGGTGGCGGTGAACGTGCGCTGCGTACCGCAGGTAGACCTGGCCACGCTGGCGGTGATGTCCTACGACGGAGCGGCACTGTGACGCCGCTGCGCGCGTGGACGCGTGTGGTGGCGATGCCGGTGCTGCTGCTGGCGCTGGCGGCCTGTGCCAAGAACGGCGAGAGGGCGCAGGAGGCGGGTGCGGCCGCTGCCGATGCTGCTGTCGCTTCGCCGGAAGGCGCATTCCTCGCCTACGAACACGACGTGCAGATCCAGCTGGAAGCGGCGCAGATTGCACCGCGCATCCAGCAGGTGGCGCAGGCCTGCCAGAGCGCGAAGTTCGGTGACTGCGCGGTGCTGCAGGTCGACCAGCGCAGTGGCGAGCAGCCCAGCGGCGAGGTCAAGGTACGCATCGCGCCGAAGGGTACCGAGCCGCTGATCGCGATGGCCGGTGAAGGCGGCACGCTGCAGGCGCGCAATACGCGCGCCGAGGACCTGGCGCAGGAGGTGGCAGACACCGCACTGACCAAGGCGCGGCTGGAGAAGGAACACGCGCGGTTGCTGTCCTACCAGGACCGCAAGGACCTGAAGATCGAGGACCTGATGGCGATCACCACGCGCCTGTCGGAAATCGAAGCCGGGGTCGAACAGGCCAACAAGGATTCAGCGCAGCAACGCCGGCGCATCGATACCCAGCTGGTCACGATGCACTTCGATACCACTTCGGGCCAGCGCAGCCGCAGCGAGATCGGCGAGGCGCTGAGTGAATCGGGCAGCATCCTCAGCACCAGCATTGCGTTCCTGATCCGCGCCGCGGCCGCGCTGCTGCCGGTGGCGGTGCTGGCCCTGATCGCGGCCTGGGGTGTGCGGGCGTGGTGGCGTCGCCGCCGCCGCAGGCTGCCGCCCAGCCTCTGAGGTGAAGGTTGATGCCGGCAACCCGCCGGCATCAGCCCTCGTCGGTCTCGTACTCGACGAACACGTCCAGCTCCAGTGCCAGTTCCTGCACGGCATCGCGCACCTTCTGCGCGGTGCTTTCATTGCCGACTTCCACTTCCAGTTCGTGGATGCCCGGGCCGATGTCATCGGACAGCCCGGCCGAACTGGAATCGTCGTCGTCCATGTGCGGCATCAGGTCGTCGGTTTCCTCGACATGTTCGATGCCGTCCAGGCCGAGCAGCAGGTCGCTGATGGCACGGGCGTCGTCTTCGGTTCCGGTGATGCGCAGTCGCAGCATGGCCATGGCGTCGATACGGTGTGGGGTTGCCTGCAGCCTAGCCAGCGTGAAGCAAAGAACGGGTGAGGGCGCAGTCAGGCGCGTGTGGCCGGGCGCCCGAGCAGGCTTTCCGGCAACGCGGGAATCGGCGTGCGTTCGTCCTGCGCCTGCTCCAGCAACCAGTCAATGAACAGGCGCGCGGCGTGGCTCGGCGGTTGCCCTTCGGCGTGCACCACGTGATACGCATAGCGCGCTTTCAGTGCCGGGCCGGGCAGGCGTACCACTTCGTAGCGCTGCAGGTAGGGCTGCGCGATGTGGGTACGTGCCAGCACCGCGCCCATGCCGTACACCGCGGCACGCATCGCATCGGTACTGTCGGCGAAGGTGTGCATCGGCGGCAGTGGCGAGGGTGGGCGCACGCCGGCATGGCGGAACCAGTCACGCCAGCCCTGCGGCGACAGATCGGTCAGCAGCGGCAGGTCGGCGATGCGCGCCGGATCGACCAGCGTTTCGACCCCGGCCAGCGCCGGTGAGGCGACCGGGAACAGGTAGTCATCCATCAGGTGCTGTGCACGCAGGCCCGGCCACTGGCCCAGGCCATAGCGGATGCCGACTTCCGGGCCGTTGTCGTCGTAGCGATCCAGCCCGCTGCCCGTGTGCAGTTCGATGCGGATGTGCGGATAGGCCTGGGTGAAGCGTGGCAGCCGTGGCAGCAGCCAGCAGTAGGACAGCGAGCGCAGCGTGGTGATCCGCAGCGGCACGCTGTCGGCATCCGGCTGCAGGTGATGGGCGACGGCCGCGACATCGGAGAAGGCGGCGCTGGCGGCGTCGGCCAGCTGCCGGCCCTCGGCAGTCAGGCGCACGCCGCGGGCGTGGCGCAGGAACAGCCGGGTTTCCAGCACCTCCTCCAGCCGGCGCACGTGGTGGCTGACCGCGCTGGCGGTCAGGTGCAGCTCCTGCGCGGCCTGGGCGAAGTTCTGGTGGCGCGCTGCAACCGCGAACACGGCCAGTGCGGGGAGCAGGGAAGGGCGTAGCTGCATGTCCAGCCTCAAACCATATTTGTGGCTGGCAGCGATACTACGCGCTTGTGCGGCGGGCGTCTGCGCCCGATCCTGTCTGCCTTGGCGAGGAACAGACGATGGACGGAGGCAGGGCATGAATGCGGTCCCACAGGCGGCCGAGCGCGACTGGCGCACACCGCTGGAATTGACCCTGCTGGGCGCCATCTGGGGCTGCTCGTTCCTGTTCATGCGGGTGGCGGTGCCGTCGTTCGGCCCGTTCGCGCTGGTCGAGGTGCGGCTGGTGCTGGGCGCCCTGGTGCTGCTGCCGTTCCTGTGGCGCGCCCGCGCGCAGTTCCCGCCGCGGCGCTGGCTGTGGCTGGCGCCGATCGGCCTGATCAATTCCGCGTTGCCGTTCGTGCTGTTCGCCTATGCGGCGGAGCGGGCTCCTGCGGCCATCGGCGCGATCTGCAATGCGATGACCGTGCTGTTCGCCGCGCTGATCGCGTTCCTGTTCTTCGGTGAAAAGATTGGCACGCGCCGTGCTGGCGCGCTGCTGGTCGGCTTCGCTGGCGTGGTGGTACTGGCCACGGCCAAGGTCTCCGGCCTGAGCATCGGCACCGCGGTGATCGCCGGCGCTGCGGCGTCGCTGCTGTATGGCCTCGGCGTAAACCTGGTGAAGCGGCACATGTCCGGCCTGCCGTCGGCGGCGGCTGCGGCGGCCACGCTGTCGTGTGCCTCGCTGTGGATGCTGCCGATGGCGGTCAGCCACTGGCCGCAGGCGGCGATTCCGGCCAAGGCGTGGGGCGCGGCGATTGCCCTGGGCGTGGCCTGTACCGGCCTGGCGTTCCTGATGTTCTATCGTTTGATCGGCCGTATCGGCCCGTCGCGTGCGTCGACCGTGACCTATCTGATTCCGCTGTTCGGCGCTGCGTTCGCGTGGTTGTTCCTGGGTGAGCCGGTGACGCTGCAGATGCTGATTGCCGGTGCGTTGATTCTGGGTAGCGTGGCGGTGAGTCAGAAGGGTTGAGGTGTTGGCGTTTTGCGCGTGGCGCGTGCTGAAGGTGCTTCACCTTTCATGGGCGTTACTTTTCTTTGTACGCAAAGAAAAGTAACCAAAAGAAACGTTCCGCCAGCCGCGAGCCGATGCTACGCATCGGTGCCCTGTGCTCCTCGGCCCGTCGAGGGACGGCGCGGGAACTCGCTGCGCTCAGACACCCGCGCCTCTTCGCCCTCGCCGGACCTGCGGTGCTCGGCTCGCTCAAGGCGGACCCAGATCAAAGGCCACAGCTGCACCCAGTAGATCCACGCCATGCGTGGATGCTTTTGCGGTTGATCTTGACCTTCCAGTCCGCCTTGAGCGAGCCGAGCATCGCAGGGGAATCAGGGGCGAAGAGGTGCCGATGTCTGAGCGTAGCGAGTTCGGCACCGTCCCCTGATTCACCGAGAAGCGCAGGGGACCGACGTGCGAAGCACGGCGGCTCGCGACTGGCGGCGCGTTTCTTTTGGTTACTTTTCTTTTCGCGCGAAAAGAAAAGTGACGCCCATGAACAGTGAAGCGCCTTCAGCACGCGTAACGTGCGGAAACCATCACCGCACCGGCACCGGAATATTGCAAAGATCGATATGCCCCGCCGGGCGCTTGTAGAAATCATCCACGCGATTGCGACGCGCCTCCACCGTATCTGCGAAGGTCTTCGAATCGGTGCGCAGCACCCGGATCGGCGTGCGCTCGGCTGCCGGCACATCGCTGGCGCGGCGGATCGACACGATCGGCGTGCGCAGCTTCGGGTCGGTATAGAAGCCCATCGGCGCCGGGCCGCGCGGGGTTGCGCTGAGCAGTTCCATGCCCTTCAGCACGCGGCCGACCAGGGTGATGTTGCGGTCCAGCTGACGCGGCGACTGCCCGGTCACCACGTACAGTTCGGCCCCGATGCTGCTGTCTTCCTCGTTGCTGCGGCCGGCGCCGAGCATGCCGTAGCAGTGCGCCAGCCAGGCCTTGCCGGCCTGCGGGTCCTGGCCGACCGGGAAGCCGTCGACGAATCCGGTCTGCGCGGCCCAGCCATCGCGGTCCGGCAGCACGCTGACCTTCAGGCCGGCGCTGGCGCGCTCGAACTCGGCCGGCAGCTTGCGCGCGGCACTGCCGAACGGCTTGGCCTTGGCTGCGTCATCGGCGTCGGCATCGCCGAACTGCACCACGAAGTTGTCCTGCGAGCGGTAGATGCTGGTGCCGTCCCAGAAGTGCTCGTGGGCGAAGGTCTGGATGTTGGCGACATGGCGCGGGGCGAACTGCGGCGCCAGCTCGATGATCACCCGCCCGGCCGGCAGGTCCATGTACAGCAGGTTGGCCGAGTCCGGGGTGCGCCAGTCGCTGGCCGCCGACGTGTCGAGGATCTGCTGCGGGCTGCGGTAGGGCGTGGCCGCACTGGCCATGGCGGGCAGCAGGCAGGACAGGGCGAGGGCGGTCAGGGCAAGGCGACGGCGGTGCGGCATGGGAACCCCGGAACATGAACGAGGCTTCGATTCTGCGTGAGCGGCCCGGCCACGCCAACCGGCAGAGTGACTAACGACACATTCGCTATACCGAACTTCGCACTACTGTGGACTTCAACGTAGTGGAGGGCCGGTCATGTCCGAGGACGATGTCCAGCTGAAGAAGTTCCAGAAGGAGCTCAGCGCCGGAACGGTGTCGCTGGCCCTGCTGGCGGTGCTGGCCCGGGCCGGAGAGCCGCTGTACGGCTACCTCATTGCCAAGGAGCTGGAGCGGGTGGGCGAGGGCGTGCTGAGCGGCAAGCAGAGCGCGCTGTACCCGGTGCTGCGCAATCTTGAGGGCGCCGGCCTGCTGGAAAGTCATGTGGAGCCGTCCAGCAGCGGGCCGCCGCGGCGCTACTACCGCATCAATGAACGTGGCCGCGAGGTGCTGGCGCAATGGCGCCAAGCCTGGCAGGCCACACGCGATTCCGTCGATTCCGTGTTGGAGGGGGTACCGCAATGAACGACCCGAGCCTGGCAGGCCGAGCCCTGCCCACGACCATCCCGCAGTACCTGGCGCAGCTGCGCGCGGCATTGGAAGGCGCCGACCCGGCGATGGTGCAGGACGCGCTGTACGACGCCGAGGAATACCTGCGCTCGGAACTGGCCGCGCAGCCCGGCCGCAGCGAGGCCGAGGTGATCGCCGACGTTGCCGGCAGCTATGGCGCGCCGGACGAAGTGGCCGAGATCTACCGCGAGACCGAAGTGACGGTGAATCGCGCGCTGCGTACACCGCGTGCGGATACCGCACCGGTGCTGCGTGCGGCGGCGGAAGCCAGTGGCGTCGAGCCGGCCGCACCCCCGCCGGTACCGGTGCCGCGTTCGCTGCTGGCGCGCTTCTTCGGCGTGGTGACCGACCCGCACACCTACGGTGCGCTGTTCTACATGCTGCTGTCGCTGGCCACCGGCATCTTCTTCTTCACCTGGGTGGTGACCGGCCTGTCTTTGTCGCTGGGCCTGTTGATCCTGATCATCGGCATTCCGCTGACCGTGCTGTTCTTCGGCTCGGTGCGCGGGCTGGCGCTGCTGGAAGGGCGGCTGGTGGAAGCGCTGCTGGGCGAGCGCATGCCGCGCCGCCCGCGCTACACCGACCGCAGCCGCACGTGGCTGCAGCGCATCGGCGACATGTTCACCGATGGCCGCACCTGGCTGACCCTGCTGTATTTCGTGCTGATGCTGCCGTTGGGCGTCATCTACTTCACCATCGCGGTGACGTTGCTGTCGCTGTCGCTGAGCCTGATCTGGGCGCCGGTCGCAGCGATCTTCAGTGGTGACATTCCGGGCGTGTACGTCGACGGCGTGAACGTGCTGCCGATGGCGGCCTCGCCGCTGGTGGCGATCGTGGTTGCCGCCGTGGGCGCGTTGCTGCTGCTGCTGACGATGCACCTGGCACGCGGCATCGGCAAGCTGCACGGACTGATCGCCAAGAACCTGCTGGTGCGGCTGTAAGCGGGAATCCACGCTTCGGTAGGCTTCGCTCTGGTAGGTGCCAACCTTGGTTGGCACGATCCATCAGTGCAGGGGCGCTTGGCGGAATTCGCTTCGGTAGGTGCCAACCTTGGTTGGCACAATCCATCAGATACCGGGATTCAGGGTAGAGCGCCAACCAAGGTTGGCATCTACCAGGGCATACCGACCAAGGTCGGCACCCACCCTGGGCGAGTTACCCCGCCTTTCGCCGCAACGGGGTGACGTTGCTCTTCTTCTTCGTGACCTTCGCCGCCGGTGCTTCGGCATGCGCGGCGAAGAAATCGCGCACCTTCGGGTACACCACTTCGCGCCAGCGACGGCCGCTGAAGATGCCGTAGTGGCCGGCACCTTCGACAATGAAATGCTCACGGCGGTCAGCGTCGATGCCGGTGCACAGCGCCTGCGCCGCTTCGGTCTGGCCGAGGCCGGCGATGTCGTCCAGCTCGCCTTCGATGCTCAGCAGCGCGGTGTCGCGGATCGCCGACGGATCGACCTTCTCGCCGTTGACCACCCACTCGCCACGCGGCAGCAGGAAGTCCTGGAACACCACGCGGATGGTATCGAGGTAGTACTTGGCCGGCATGTCCAGCACCGCGTTGTACTCGTCGTAGAAACGACGGTGCGCGTCGGCGTCTTCCAGGTCGCCCTTGACCAGGTCGGTGTAGAAGTCCCAGTGCGAGCTGAAGTGGCGGCTCGGGTTCATCGACAGGAAACCGGCGTGCTGCAGGAAGCCCGGGTACACGCGACGGCCGGCGCCGGGATAGCTGGCCGGCACGGTGTGGATGACGTTGTTCTCGAACCACGACAGCGGGTTCTGCGTGGCCAGGTTGTTCACTGCGGTCGGGCTGCAGCGTGCATCGATCGGGCCACCCATCATCACCAGCGTGCGCGGCGTCGGCTCGCCACGGCTGGCCATCAGCGAAACCGCGGCCAGCACCGGTACGGTCGGCTGGCACACACTCACCACGTGCAGGCGCTCCACGCCGAGGTGGCGGATGAACTCCTGGATGTAGGCGATGTAGTCGTCCAGGCCGAACTCGCCTTCGCTGGCCGGCACCATGCGCGCGTCGACCCAGTCGGTCACATACACGCGGTGGTCGCGCAGCAGCGTGCGCACGGTATCGCGCAGCAGCGTGGCATGGTGGCCGGACAGCGGCGCCACCACCAGCACGAACGGCTGATTGAGCATCGTGTGCAGCTGGTCGGCCTCATTGCTGTGGCGCTTGAAGCGCAGCAGCTTGCAGAACGGCTTGCTCACTTCCTCGTGCACGACGATCGGCACGCGCTCGCCCTCGACGTCGATTTCGTTGATGCCCCACTCGGGCTTCTCGTAATCCTTGCCGATGCGATGGAAGAGTTCATTGACCGCCGCCAGGCGATCAGCGCCGGGCATCTGCGACCACCAGTGGCCCTGGTTGGCGAAGAACCTGGCGTTGGCCTGGGCCTGGTGCACCCAGGGGGCGAGCAGGTTGCGGGTCAGTTCGTGCAGTTGATAGAGCATGACGACCGAATATGTATGGTCATATGTTGCCGCGCAGCATATCCCATCCGGGTGTCCCGCAGGTTAAGTTGGCTGAAAATAATGAATCCGGATTCACATCCGTTCCAGCGCGGCCGCATCGCCTGCCAGGGCGGGACCGAGCCAGCAATGCGACCCTACCGGCTGCAGGCCATGCCGGGCCAGCGTCCGCCGGTACCAGCGCGCCGGGCGGGCCTGGAAACCCTCGTGGTCGCCCTCGAACGCGTCCTCGGCGGCGAAGGTCTCCAGGAAGGCCACGCCGCCGGTCAGCTCCGCCACGCCGGCCAGTCCGGCACGCAGCTCACGGTCGGGCACGTAGTGCATCACGTCCGAGCAGACCAGCAGGTCGACCGGGGCGCAGGGCCGCAGCCAGGCGAAATCGCCGAAGCGGGCCAGGTGCAGGTTGCGGGTCCTCCCGTAGCGGCGCACAGCGTACTCGCTGCTGTCGAAGCCGAGGTATTCGACCTTCGGACGCAGCTTCAGCAGCGGCGCGCGCCAGGCGCCTTCGCCGCAGCCGATATCCAGCACGCTGCGGATCGGTCGCTCCAGGTAGTACTCGGCGCTGGCCACAGCCAATGCCACCTTGCGTGCCAGGCGGGCGCTGCCACCGATGTCGGCACGTCGGTACCAGCGTTGGAAGTAGGCGGCGTCGTAGGTCTTGTCCATGGGGCGGTGCACGATCGGGGAAAACGGCGCTTATCGTACGGCGTTGCGGCGTGCCATGCGTCGATGTGTCGCGGCGTGCGTGCCTGCGGCGGCCTTGCCACGGCATGCGAGAATGGCCGCCAACCTACGCCAGCCGCCGGAGCGAGCGCATGCAGAGCTATTACTGGGTCAAGACCTTCCACATCGTGTTCGTGGTGGCGTGGATGGCCACGGTGTTCTACCTGCCGCGCATCCTGGTGAATCTGGCCGAGACCGCAGGCCAGCCGGCGGTGACCGAGCGCCTGCAGCTGATGGGCCTGCGCCTGTACCGCTTCGGCCACTCGATGTTCGGGTTGGCATTCCTGCTGGGTCTGGTGCTGTGGCTGGGCTACAAGGTCATTCCGGATTTCCCGACGATGGTTGCCTCGGGCGGCGCCGGTTGGCTGCATGCCAAGCTGGGGCTGGTGGTGCTGCTGCTGGTGTACTTCAGCTGGATCGGGCGCCTGCTCAAGGGCGTGGCCAAGGGCAGGGCGCTGCCGTCGTCGCGCGCGCTGCGCTGGATCAACGAGATCCCGTTGCTGGCGTTCATTCCGATCGTGTGGCTGGTGCTGGCCAAGCCATTCTGAGATCCCGCTATCCGTAGAGCCATGCTTGGCTCTACGGGTTCGCGTGATTCTTCGCCAAAGCAGAGGCATCCACGCGTGGCGTGGATCTACTGGGTGCAGCTGTGGCTTTTGATGTTCAGGTCCGCCATGAGCGAGCCGAGCATCGCAGGTGAAACAGGGGCGAAGAGGCGCCGATGTTTGAGCGCAGCGAGTTCGGCGCCGTCCCCTGATTCACCGAGAAGCGCAGGGAACCGGTGCAAGGCACCGGCTCGCGTTCGGCGGCGTGTTCTTTGGTTACTTTCTTGCACGAGCAAGAAAGTAACAAGCCGATGAATCAGGCCGCTTCGTACGTGCCGTAGCTGCGCAGGCGGGCGTAGCGCTGTTCCAGCAGCTGCTCGGTGGACAGCTTGTCCAGCGCGTCCAGCTCGTTCAGCAGCACCGCCTTCAGGCGCTTGGCCATCTGCGTCGGGTTGCGGTGGGCGCCACCGGTCGGCTCGCGCACGACCTTGTCGACCAGGCCCAGGCTCTTCAGGCGCGGGGCGGTCAGGCCCAGCTGTTCGGCGGCATCCTTGGCCTTGCCGGCATCCTTCCACAGGATCGAGGCGCAGCCTTCCGGGGTGATGGTCGAGTACACCGAGTACTCCAGCATCACGGTGCGGTCGCCCACGCCCAGCGCCAGCGCGCCGCCGGAGCCACCTTCACCGATCACGGTGCAGATGATCGGCACCTTCAGTTCGGCCATCTCGATCAGGTTGCGTGCGATCGCTTCGGACTGGCCACGCGATTCGGCATCGATGCCCGGCCAGGCGCCGGCGGTGTCGATCAGGGTCAGCACCGGCAGGCCGAAGCGCTCGGCCATCTTCATCAGGCGCAGGGCCTTGCGGTAGCCCTCCGGCTTGGGCATGCCGAAGTTGCGCTTGATCTTTTCCTTGGTGTCACGGCCCTTCTGGTGGCCGATCACCATCACTGCACGGCCGTTGATGCGTGCCAGGCCGCCCATGATCGCCTTGTCGTCGGCGAAGGCACGGTCGCCGGCCAGCTCCTGGAACTCATCGAACATGACGCGGAGGTAGTCTGCGGTGTACGGGCGCGACGGATGACGGGCCAGCTGCAGCACCTGCCACGAGGTCAGGTTGCGGAAGATCTGCGCGGTGCGCATGCGCAGCTTGTCCTGCAGCGCGTGCACTTCCGCCTCGACATTGACCGCCGGCCCGGCACTGGCGTTGCGCAGCTCCTGGATCTTGGCTTCCAGGTCGGCGATGGGTTGCTCGAAGTCGAGGTAGTTCGGATTCATCGGAAGCCGTCGTGTAAAGAAGAGGGGAATTCTAGCCGAATGCGTGCAAACCACCCGTACGCCTTCGTCTGGAAGGCGACGGTAGCGCAGCCGGGCAGGGGGCGCCAGTCAGCTCAGGGCACCACCAGGGCGCTGCGGCCCATCAGCTGGCTGCGCTGGGAAACGAAGTCGTTGTAGGCCTCGTTGGCCTCCCGGCCCAGCCCGCTGCCCAGCGTGGCGGTGGCCGAGGTGAAGGCCATCTGCGCGGCGAAGTCCTGCTTGCGCAGGGCCTTCTGTTCATCGGCGGTGGTGGCCTTCAGCCAGCGCGCATACACCTCGCGCAGCGGCGCGGCATGCGCCTCGAAGGCCGGCACCAGCGCCGGCAGGCTGGCCGGGGCCGGTTCCAGGCTGAACACCGGGGCCACGTAGCCGGCCGGCTGCTCGCGCTTGAAGGCACCGGGCTCGCCCATGCCTTCTTCCACGTAGGCGATGAAATCCGGCGCGGTGAACACCTTGGCCACGATCTGGCCGCCGCTGGCATCGACATGGGCGACCACCTTTTCCTTCGGGAACGGTTCGCGCACGCCGTAGGTCCAGGTCTTGTCGATGAACAGTTCGTGGCTCTTCTCGAACGGGCCTTCGAAGTCGACGCCGCCCAGCTCGATGCCGGCCTTGCCGGTGCCGAAGTTCTTCAGCTTGCTCTCGTCGGTGACATAGATCTCGCGGGCGATCACGTACTCGCTCAGGGTCGGGTTGATCAGGCCGCCACGACCGTCGGTGTAGACGATGAAGCGCACGTCGCCGAGCTTGTCGGTGTGCAGGCGATGCTCGCCCACGGCCAGCGAGAGCGGGCGCGAGCCCTGCGCGGCGACCGGCAGGTCCTGGCCATCGATGCTCAGTGCCAGCGGCGTGTCGGTCGGGTTGTCGATCTGGAACTCGACCTTCGAGGGCGAACAGGCGGCCAGGGCCAGCGCGGCAGCGAACGGGAACAGCAGGGTCTTCATCGGCAATCGTCCTTGATACATGGAACGGGAAAGCAGGGGTTTCAGCAAAACCAGGGAGCCAGCTTCAGCTGGCCCACGGCGGGCTGTAGCGCACCTTCAGCGTGCGCACGGCCGGGTCGGCGCGCAGCGCCTCCATCAGCTTGGAATCGATGCGTACCGCGCTCTGCCCGGACACATCGAGCATGCCGGCGACACCGCCCTGCGGACCCTTCAGCAGCAGGTCCAGGCGCAGCGGCGTGCGGCCGGGGCGATGGCGGTCGAGCAGGGCGTCGATGCGCTCCCAGACCGGGCGCTGCTGGCGCAGGTCCAGGCGCAGCGACAGGCGCGTGGCGTAGTTGGCGCAGACTTCGTCGAAGTCCCAGCACTGGCGGATGCGCAGCGCGAAGCCACCGTTGAATTCGTCCTCGCGCAGGCCACCCTTGACCACCAGGATGCGGTCCTTGGTCATCAGGTGGCCGAACTCGGCCATCGCGTCGGAGAACGCGCTGCACTCGACGCGGCCACGGCCGTCCTCGAGCTGGATGAAGATCTGGCTCTCACCCTTGCGGCGCACGCCGACCACCTGGCCGGCCAGCACGGTCTGCACTTCCGGGCGCCAGCGCTTTTCGCCGCCGCCACCGCCACCGCTGTTGGCGCTCCAGATCTTCTCCACCGAGCCCAGGTCGTTGCCGACCAGGTCGCGCACATCGTCGCGCCAGGGATCGAACGGGTGGCCGCTGAGGTAGAAGCCCAGCGTGTCGCGCTCGCCGTTCAGGCGCTGCAGCAGCGGCCATTCCTCGGCTTCGGGCAGGTCCAGCTGGATCGTGGTCGCGCTCGGGTCGGGGCCGCCGAACAGCGAGTTCTGGCCCGACGCACGTTCGCGCGCCATCTGGTCGGTGGCCTTGATCACCTCCGGCAGCTGCAGCATCAGCGAGGCCCGGTTATGGCCGAGTTCGTCCAGTGCGCCGCAGTTGATCATCGCTTCCAGCGTGCGCCGGTTGAGCTTGGCCGAACCGACGCGGGTACAGAAGTCGAGCAGGTCCTTGTACTCGCCGCCCTTCAGGCGTTCGTCGACCACCGCTTCGCAGGCACCCTGGCCGACGCCCTTGATTGCGCCCAGACCGTACTGGATGGTGTCCGGCGTCACCGCCTCGAACATGAAGGCCGATTGGTTCACCTTCGGCGGCAGCACGGTCAGGCCGAGATTGCGCACCTCGTCGAGGAAGCCGACCACCTTGTCGGTGTTGTCGAGGTCGGAAGACAGCGTGGCCGCCATGAACTCGGCGGGGTAGTGGCGCTTCAGCCACGCGGTCTGGTAGCTGACCAGTGCATAGGCAGCGGCGTGGGACTTGTTGAAGCCGTAACCGGCGAACTTCTCCATCAGGTCGAAGATCGCATCGGCCTTGGCTTCGTCCACACCATCCTTGGCCGCACCTTCGCGGAAGATCTCGCGGTGCTTGGCCATTTCGGCCGGCACCTTCTTGCCCATCGCGCGGCGCAGCAGGTCAGCGCCGCCCAGCGAGTAGCCGCCGACGATCTGCGCCATCTGCATCACCTGCTCCTGGTACACCATGATGCCGTAGGTGTCCTTCAGGATCGCTTCGGTGCGCGGATCGGGATAGATGATTTCTTCCTGGCCGTGCTTGCGCGCGTTGAACGAAGGAATCAGGTCCATCGGGCCGGGGCGGTACAGCGACACCAGCGCGATCAGGTCTTCGAAACGATCGGGGCGCGCGTCCTTCAGCAGGCGGCGCATGCCCGAGGATTCGAACTGGAACACCGCGCCGGTGTTGCCGTTGGCGAAGATGTCCTTGTAGGTGGGCGTGTCGTCCAGCGGGATTGCGGCGATGTCCACCGGCGGGATGCCGGCGCGCTCGTGGCGCTTGTTGATCGCCTTCACCGCCCAGTCGATGATGGTCAGCGTGCGCAGGCCCAGGAAGTCGAACTTCACCAGGCCCACTTCTTCCACGTCGTTCTTGTCGAACTGGGTGACCGGGTTCTTGCCGAGGCCGTTCTCGTCGTGTTCGGCGTACAGCGGGCAGAACTCGCTCAGCGGCTCGGGACCGATCACCACGCCACCGGCATGCTTGCCGGCGTTGCGGGTCAGGTCTTCCAGCTGCAGCGCCAGATCGATCAGGTCGCGGACATCGTCCTCGGTCTCGTAGCGCTGGATCAGTTCGGCCGAGGCCATTTCCGAGCTCGGGCCTTCCTTGCCCTTGCCCAGCGCATCCTTCAGGTGGATGCCCAGGATGTTCGGGATCAGCTTGGAGACGCCGTCGACCAGGCCGTACGGGAAACCGAGCACGCGGCCGGAGTCGCGCACCACCGCCTTGGCGGCCATGGTGCCGTAGGTGATGATCTGGCTGACGCGCTCGCGCCCGTACTTGCGCGCGACGTAGTCGATCACCTCGTCGCGGCGGTCCATGCAGAAGTCGATGTCGAAGTCGGGCATCGACACGCGTTCCGGATTGAGGAATCGCTCGAACAGCAGGTTGTACGGCAGCGGGTCCAGATCGGTGATCTTCAGCGCCCACGCCACCAGCGAACCGGCACCCGAACCACGGCCGGGGCCGATCGGAATGCCCTGGTTCTTGCCCCACTGGATGAAGTCGGCCACGATCAGGAAGTAGCCCGGGAAGCCCATCTTGATGATGGTGTTGAGCTCGAATTCCAGGCGCTCGAAGTACTCTTCGCGGGTCTTGCCCGGCGCCAGTGGATTCTTCTCCAGGCGCTCTTCCAGGCCATCGCGCGACATCTTCTGGATCCAGGTGTCCAGGGTCTCGTCGTCCGGCACCGGGTAGTTGGGCAGGAAGTAGGTGCCCAGCCGCATCTCGATGTTGCAGCGCTCGGCCAGCGCCAGCGTGTTGTCGATCGCATCGGGGATGTCGGCGAACAGCGCGCACATCTCCTCGGCCGACTTCAGGTACTGCTGGTCGCTGTATTCGCGCGGGCGCTTGGGGTCGTCCAGCACGCGGCCGGTGGAAATGCACACGCGCGCTTCGTGCGCGCTGAAATCCGTCGGCGACAGGAAGCGCACGTCGTTGCTGGCCACCACCGGCAGGCCACGCTGGCCGGCGGCCATCAGCGCGAACTGGTTGAAGGTTTCTTCGCCCTCGCGGCCGGTGCGGGTCAGCTCCAGGTGCAGGCCGTCGCCGAACACGCGTTGCCAGTCGGCCAGCTGCTGCTCGGCCAGTTCATGCTTGCCGTCCAACGCCAGGCGCCCGGCCAGGCTCTGCCGGCCAGCGAGTGCGAACAGGTTGGCGTTGCCGGCCTTCAGCCAGTCCGGGTGGATTGCCACGCCGCCTTCCGGGCGATGGCCTTCCATCCAGGCGCGGGTCAGCAGGCGCGACAGGCTCAGGTAGCCCTCACGGTCGCGGCACAGCAGGGTCATCCGCCACGGGTCCTGGCCTTCCTCGGCGATCAGCACGTCGGCGCCGGCGATCGGCTTGATGCCCACGCCTTCGGCGGCCTTGTAGAACTTGACCAGGGCGAACAGGTTGTTGAGGTCGGTCACCGCCAGCGCGGGCAGGCCGAGCTCGACCGAGCGCGACAGCAGATTGGCCTGCTTGGCCTTCTTCGGGTCCGCCTGGTCGGGCTTGGCCGGCACGCGGATGGTCGAGTCCGCCAGCGAGAACTCGGTGTGGACGTGGAGATGTACGAAGCGGGAGTTGGACATGCCGGACCAGGTTGGAGCGCGCGGGCCCCGGGTGCTGACGGAAGATCGTCGCCGGGGTCGGGATGCGCTGGAGTGCCCGGTCAGGGTAGCGAGGGCAGGGGGAAGCGACAAGGACTTGACGGTGCGCCGATTGCGCGAATGTCGCCGGGCATGGCCCGGCGCCAGCGGAGGCGTTCACATTGCCGTGAAAGCGCCGGACGATACCCGGCAGCCGTTGTTCAAGCGATGGCTGTGATCGCGGGGGCTGGCGCTGTTTCCAGGCACTCGCGCACCGGGGCGAAGCTGCGCCGGTGCTCCACGCAGGGGCCGTGCTCGCGCAGGGCGGCCAGGTGGGCCGGGGTGCCGTAGCCCTTGTGCTGCTCGAAGCCGTACTGCGGATGGCGGGCATGCACCTCCTGCATGTAGCGGTCGCGCGAGACCTTGGCCAGGATCGAGGCGGCCATGATCGCGCGGTCGATGCCATCGCCGCCGACCAGCGCCTGCGCCGGCAGTACCAGACCCTTGGGCACCACGTTGCCATCGATGCGCGCGAAGCCGGCCACGTGGGCGACCGCTGCGACCACGTCGCGCATGCCCTGCAGGGTGGCCTGGTAGATGTTCAGACGGTCGATGGTGTCCACGTCCACCAGCACCACATGCCAGGCCAGGGCGCGCTCGATGATGCGGTCATGCAGCTGCTCGCGGCGCGCCGCGGTCAGCTGCTTGGAATCGTCCAGGCCGTTGATGCGCGGCCGTGCCGGGTCGAACACCACGGCCGCCACCGCGACCGGCCCGGCCAGCGGGCCACGACCGGCTTCGTCGACGCCGGCGACCAGGCGCTCCGGCTCGACCACCGCCGCGCCATCGAACAGGGTCAGGCTGGCCGCTGCGGCGTGGCGGCGGCTCATGCCTGGGCCTGGTCGCGCATCAGCAGTTCGCCGACGGCGTCGGCGGCACGTGCCGACGCATTGCGGCGCAGGCGCTCATGCAGGCGGGCATAGGTGTCCTGCAGGTCGGTCACCCGCTGCGGGTGGTCGAACCATTGCTGGATGGCCGCAGCCAGCTTGTCCGGCGTGCAGTCATGCTGCATCAGCTCCGGTGCCAGGTCCTGGCCGGCCAGGATGTTGGGCAGGGCGAAGCGGTCGACCTTGATCAGGCCGAATGCCTTGACCAGACGGTAGGTCAGCTCGTTGACACGGTAGCCGACCACCATCGGCCGCTTCACCAGCATCGCCTCCAGGGTCGCGGTACCGGACGCCAGCACCACCACGTCAGCCGCGATCATGGCGTTGCGCGCCTGGCCGTCGAGCACATGCGAGTACGCGACCGGCAGCGCCGAGCGCGACAGCTGCTCTTCGATCAGCCGCTTGCATGCGGGGTTGGCGGCAGGCACCACCACGTGCAGGCCGGGGATGCGCTCGGAGACCTGCCAGGCGGCTTCGAAGAAGGGTTCACCGAGGCGCGAGATTTCGCCCAGGCGGCTGCCTGGCAACACTGCCAGCACCTTGGCCGACGTCGGCAGGCCAAGCGCGGCGCGCGCTTCCTCGCGGTTGCCCTGCAGGGGGATGTCATCGGCCATCGGATGGCCAACGAAGCGTGCGTCGATGCCGTGCTTGGCATAGATCGGGGGTTCCATCGGGAACAGGCACAGCACCAGGTCAGCGCTGCTGCCGATCTTCTCGGCGCGCTTCTCGCGCCAGGCCCAGACCGAGGGGCTCACGTAATGCACGGTGCGCACGCCGCGCTGCTTCAGCCAGCGTTCGATGCCCAGGTTGAAGTCGGGCGCGTCGATGCCGATGAACACGTCCGGTTGCCATTCCAGCGCACGCTGGCGGAACGCGGAACGCAGCTTGAGCAGGCGTGGCAGGTGGCGCAGTACTTCGGTCAGGCCCATCACCGCCAGCTCGCTGGCATCGTGCCAGGTCAGGCAGCCGGCGCTGCGCATGGCATCGCCACCGATGCCGGCGAATTCGGCATTCGGAAAGCGTGCCTTCAGCTCGCGCACCAGGCCCGCACCCAGCAGATCACCGGAGGCCTCACCGGCCACCAGTGCGATCCGCAATGGGCGCTCGCTGAGCACCCGCTGCGCGGGGACGCTGCCGGCCATCGAGGCCAGCGGAATCACGGCGGCGCCGGCCGGCGCCTGGCCGGTCGTGCTGCTCATCGCAGCAAAGGCCTCTCGGCGTGCTCGATGAAGTCCAGCATGGCCTTCACGTCATCGCTGTCACGCGCCTGTTCGGTCAGCTGCACCTTGGCTTCGGCCAGCGGCAGGCCCGCCACGTACAGCGTGCGGTAGGCACGCTTGATGGCGGAAATGCGCTCGGCGTCGAAGCCGCGGCGCTTCAGGCCTTCGCTGTTGATGCCACGCGGGCGGCCCAGCGAGTCGGTGCCGACCATGGTGAACGGAGGCACGTCGCCGTTGGTCAGCGCGCCCATGCCGAGGAAGGCATGCGCGCCGATGCGGCAGAACTGGTGGGCCCCGGCGAAGCCGCTGATGATCACGTAGTCACCCACGGTCACGTGGCCGGCCAGGGTGGTGTTGTTGGAGAACACGCAGAAGTTGCCGACATGGCAGTCATGCGCCACGTGCGTGTAGGCCAGCATCCAGTTGTCGTCTCCGATGGTGGTGATGCCGCCGCCGCCGCCGGTGCCACGGTTCAGCGTGACGAACTCGCGGAACACATTGCGGTCGCCGATCACCAGCTCGGTGCGCTCCCCTGCATACTTCTTGTCCTGCGGTTCGCCACCGACGGCTGCGTGGCCGATGAAGCGGTTGTCGCGGCCGATCTTCGTCGGGCCGTGGATGCTGCAGTGGGGGCCGATCATCGTGCCGGCACCGATTTCCACATCGGCACCGATCAGGGTGAACGCGCCCACCTGGACGTCATCGGCCAGGCGCGCGGCCGGATCGATGACGGCGGTCGGGTGGATCCGCGGTGCGTTGTCAGTCATTCCTGCCTCCAGTGGATCAGCCCTTGGCGCCGGCGCACATGACTTCGGCCGAGGCAACGACTTCGCCGTTGACCTTGGCTTCGCCGTAGTACCAGCCCATGTTGCGGATCAGGCGCTTCATCTGCACATCCAGCATCAGCACGTCGCCGGGAACGACCTGCTTGTTGAAGCGGGCGTTTTCCACCTTGACCATGTAGAACAGCTTGGACTGCGAGTCACGGCCGAGCGTGAGCTGGGTCATCACGCCACCGGCCTGCGCCAGCGCTTCGATGATCAGTACGCCGGGCATGATCGGGCGGCCCGGGAAGTGGCCCTGGAAGAACGGCTCGTTGATGCTGACGTTCTTCTGCGCAAGGATGCGCTTGGCGTCGATGTCGAGCTCAAGCACCCGGTCCACCAGCAGGAACGGGTAGCGGTGCGGGAGCAGTTCCTGGATCTGGCAGACGTCGATCGGAAGCTGCAGCGTGTCGTTCATTCTTTCTCCTTGCCAGCAGCCAGGACGCGGCGAGCCAATGCGTCCAGCTGCTTGAAGCGCGCGGCGTTCTTGCGCCACGTGCGGTTGTCGGTCAACGGGGTGCCGGACGAGTACTCGCCCGGCTCATGGATGGAATTGCGGACCACGGACTTGCCGGTGATCACGACCTTGTCGCAGATCTCGAGGTGGCCGACCACGCCGACGTGGCCGCCGAGCAGGCAGTAGCGGCCGATCTTGGCGCTGCCGGCGATGCCGGTGCAGCCGGCGATGGCCGAGTGCGCACCGATCTGCACGTTGTGCGCGATCTGCACCAGGTTGTCCAGGCGCACGTCTTCGTCCAGCACGGTGTCTTCCAGCGCACCACGGTCGACGCAGGTATTGGCACCGATCTCGCAATCGTCGCCGATGCGCACACCGCCCAGCTGCGGCACCTTGATCCACTTGCCGGCGTCCATGGCCAGGCCGAAGCCATCGGCGCCGAGCACGGCACCGGGATGCACACGAACCCGCTTGCCGAGCTTGACCCGGGTGACCAGGGTGACCCGCGCGATCAGCTCGCAGCCGTTGTCCAGGCTGCAGTCTTCGCCGATCACGCTGCCGGTGCCGATGATGCAGTTTTCGCCGACCACGCTGCGTGCGCCGACGGAGACGAACGGGCCGATATGCGCGCTGGCGGCGACCTGCGCGCTGGGATCGATGACGGCGCTGGGGTGGATGCCCGGCGGGCGCGTCGGCGCGATGTCGAACAGCGCGGCGATCTTGGCGAAGGTGGTGTACGGGTCCTTGGCCACAAGCGCGGCGCCGGGGGCGGCCTCGGCGTCGTCGGCACGCAGGACCACCAGCGAGGCCTGGCTGTCGGCCAGTTGGGCGCGGTAGCGCGGGTTGGCGAGGAAGGTCAGCTGGCCAGGACCGGCATGGGCGAGGGTGGCCACGCCATGGATGGCGGTGGCGGGGTCGCCGTGGACCTGCAGGCCGAACTGCTCGGCGAGTTGCTGGGCGGTGTAGGTGGGAGTATTCACGGCGGGAGTTTAACGTGTGACGGCATTGCGGTCATGCGGGGGCAGGGCTTGGCGCCTGCCTGGTACGGGCGGGAGGCGGCGGGTGGCCCTGGCCAGCACACGCAAAAGCCCCTCCATGGTGCTCGATGGCGCCATCCTTGGCGCCAACGGTCCTGTCCAGGGCCACCCGCCGCCTCTGGACAATTTCCCGCGAGCGCGGCCAAAAGCCCGTGCCGTGGAGTGTCATCTGAAAAACGAAAACG
>NZ_JAWIRR010000008.1:65936-154886 GCF_036320065.1 Stenotrophomonas sp. SMYL8 | reverse complement strand
CAACCCGACCTTCGCTGAATGCCGGCCAGCGGCCGGCACTACCATGCCTCGGCCTTGACCTCTTGATCTCTTGACCTCAACCAATGTTGAGGTGCGATAACAGTCTCCCCACGGCCAGCCCCCTTGGCCTTCCCCACGGAGATTGCTTCGATGTCGTACTCGCTTCCCCCGCTCCCCTATGCCTATGACGCCCTCGAGCCGCATTTCGATGCGCGCACGATGGAGATCCACCACAGCAAGCACCACCAGACCTACGTCAACAACCTCAATGCCGCCATCGAGCAGGCCGGCATCGCCGAGCAGCCGGTCGAGGCGCTGATCGCCAACCTCGATGCAGTGCCCGAGGCGCAGCGTGGCGCAGTCCGCAACAACGGCGGTGGCCACGCCAACCACAGCCTGTTCTGGACCGTGCTCAGCGCCAACGGCGGCACGCCCGATGATGAGCTGGCCGCCGCCATCGACCGCGATCTGGGCGGCTTCGATGCCTTCAAGGAGGCCTTCACCAAGGCCGCGCAGACCCGCTTCGGCAGTGGCTGGGCCTGGCTGACCAGCGATCGCGATGGCCGCCTGCAAGTCGAAAGCAGCGCCAACCAGGACAGCCCGCTGATGGGTGCAACGGTCGGCCTGTCCGGCAATACCCCGATCCTCGCACTGGACGTCTGGGAACACGCCTACTACCTGCACTACCAGAACCGCCGCCCGGACTACATCGGTGCGTTCTTCAACATCATCAACTGGGCCGAGGTCGGCCGGCGCTACCGCCAGGCCCGGGCCTCATGAGCGGCGAGACACTGCCGTACGCCGGGCCGTGGGCGGGGGTCTTCCCCGCCCCGGCCCCGGTGCCGTCGGTCGAGATGCCGCCGCGTGCCCTGCGGCGGCTGCTCGGCCACTTTCCTACCGGCGTGGCCATCGTCTGCGCGCGCGATGCGCAGGGCAAGCCCATCGGCCTGACCATCAATTCGTTCGTGCCGGTGTCATTGCAGCCGCCACTGGTGCTGTGGAACCTGGCGTTGCACGCGCAGAGTCTTTCCACCTTCCAGCGCGCCACCCGCTTTGCGATCAGCGTGCTGGCGGCCGACCAGGAAGCACTGGCCCGGCGCTTTGCCGATCCGCAGGTACGCAACCGCTTCGACGGTCTGGCATTGCTGGATGACGACGAGGACGCCCCGCCACGCATCGCCGGTGCGGTAGCGCATCTCACCTGCACCCGCCATGCGCAGTGGCCGGTGGGCGATCACCTGCTGCTGGCCGGCCGCATCATCGAAGTGCACGAGAACGGCGGCGCGCCACTGCTGTTCCATCGCGGCCGCTTCCAGCCGGGACCGGCCGAGCTGCTGGTGGAGGTGCGCTGATGAACATCGAGGCTCTGGAATGCATGCTCGCCAGCGGCAAGGACGGCGCGCTGCTGCGCTTCGGCCTGGGCAAGGGCTGGCTGGATGCCGGCAACCCGGTGCGCGCAGCGACCCATCTGGGCCGTTGCGTGGTCCTTGATCCGCAGTATTCGGCGGCGTGGAAGCTGCTGGGCAAGGCCTGGCTGGCCAGTGGCCAGCCGCAGGCGGCGCGCGAAGCGTGGCAACGCGGGCTGAGCGTGGCCGGCAGCAAGGGCGACCAGCAGGCACGCAAGGAAATGCAGGTATTCCTGCGTCGCCTGGACCGCGAACAGGCGGCCCTGGCGAAGGCGGGCTGAGTCGATCAGCCCGCGTTGGCCGATGCCGGTGCGGACATGATGTCCGACATCGGCAGGCGGCGCGGCTTGCTCGGGAACGCGTGGCGCAGGATGCGCCAGACCACCTGGCCGAACTGGCGCGGCAGCGAGCCGTTGTTGTAGTGCTGGCCGTAACGGCGGCAGATGTCCTTCACTTCCTTGGCGATGGCCGCATAGCGGTTGGCCGGCAGGTCCGGGTAGAAGTGGTGCTCGATCTGGTGGCTGAGGTTGCCCGACAGCACGTTGATCAGGAAGCCGCCGCTGATGTTGGACGAACCGCGCAGCTGGCGCAGGTACCAATGGCCGCGCGACTCATTGCGCAGGCACTCCTTCGGGAAGGTTTCCGATTCGGCGGTGAAGTGGCCGCAGAAGATGATCACGTAGGTCCAGATGTTGCGCAGGCCGTTGGCCACCAGATTGCCCAGCATCACCGTGAGGAAGAACGGGCCGGCCAGCAGCGGGAAGAACACGTAGTCCTTCAGAACCTGGCGCAGCATCTTTCGCGCCACCGGGCGGGTCTGCATCCACATCGCACGGCCACTGATGCGGCCCTTCAGCCAACGGCCCAGGCGCAGGTCCTGCGCGGCCACGCCCCACTGGAACAGCAGCGCGAAGATCGGCGCGATGATCGGCTGCAGCAGGTAGAACGGCTTCCAGCGCTGTTCCGGGAAGATGCGCAGCAGGCCGTAGCCGATGTCATCGTCCATGCCACGCACGTTGGTGTAGGTGTGGTGGCGGAAATTGTGGGTCTTGCGCCAGTTGTCGGCGGTGGCAACGATGTCCCACTCGTAGGTGTTGCCGTTGAGCTTGGGGTCGCCGGTCCAGTCGAACTGGCCGTGCATGACGTTGTGGCCCAGCTCCATGTTCTCCAGGATCTTCGACAGCGCCAGCAGCAGCGTGCCGGTGATCGCGGCCGGCCACAGCAGCGGCATCCAGAACAGTGGCGAGAACGCCGCCAGGAACAGCAGGCCACGGCCACCCACGCCGAACCAGCGCACGGCGGCGGCCACGCGGCGGATGTAGCGGGTATCGGAGGCGCCGAGGCTGCCGATCACACGGTCGCGGATCGCGTCGAGTTCCTCACCGAAGGCATGCATCTCGGCGGTGCTCAGGGCACGGTCGGTAGCGCGGGTCATGGCAGGCGTCCTCAGAGATCCAGGGTCAGGTCGGTGGTCGGTGCGCTCACGCAGATCCGCACCGGCTGTGCCGATTCGGACTGCAGGTCGCCGGTGCGCAGGTGGCGGGTGGCGCCACTGACGCGGTCACAGCTGCAGCTGTTGCAGATACCCATGCGGCAGCCGTGTTTGGGCTTGATGCCGTGGGCTTCGAGGCTTTCCAGCAGCGAGCGGCCCCGCGGCACGCTCAGCTGGCGGCCACTGCGCGCAAGCGTCAGCGACACCTCACCTTCGCTGCTGGCATCGCGCAGCGGCGCCGGCGGTGTGAACGCTTCGGCCTGGAAGCCGGCCACCTGGTGCGCCAGACGCTCGCGCGCGGCGGCAACGAAGCCGTCCGGGCCGCAGGCCAGCACATGGCGCTGCGCCAACGGCGTGTCATCGCCGGCCACCTGCAGATCATGGGTATCGATACGCGCGGCCGGCACCTCACCCTCGCGGGTGGTCAGCAGGTGCACGCGCAGGTTCGGATGCGCTGCGGCCAGCGCCTGCAGTTCATCACGGAACTGCAGATGGGCAGCGGTGCGCTCCCAGTAGAACAGGTCCACCGGCGCCGCCAGCGGACGCTGGCAGGTGTCGCGCAGCAGGCTGCGCATCGGCGTGATGCCACTGCCGGCTGCCAGCAGCAGCACCGGCGCCGCAGCCGGCATATGGAATTCGCCGAAGGCGGCATCGAGGCGGAACAGTTCGCCCGGCTGCGCATGATTGACCAGATGCTGGCTGACCCGGCCGCCATCGACCGCCTTGACGGTGATCGCCAGCTCGCGCCGACCCAGTGCGGTGGGGCTGTAGCTGCGCTGCCACAGGCGCCCTTCAATCTCGACGCCGAGGGTGACGTGCTGGCCGGCACGCATGCCGGCCCAGTGCCGGTTGGTGCGCAGGACCAGGGTCGCCGCGCCCTCGCCGGCCGGCTCGCGCCGGACCAGGCGGGCCACCGGCTCGCGCAGGGTCCACAGGGGATTGAGCTGGCCCGCCCAGAAATCGAACAGCGACGGCGAGACCCAGCGGTACGGAGAGAACAGGGACGGACGGACGACAGCGCTCATGGGCGCACTATACGGGCGCACATACACCTGTGTATACATGTGTATATTGAACCGGATTGGGTATGATTCAGCCTCGCCCCACCGGAACCCCCATGGCCGCCGCCACCGCCTTGTCGACGCCCGAAGATGCCAACAGCCCGGCCCGCCGTACGGTGAGCCGTGAGGATCTGCTGGCAGCCGCCCTGAAACTGATCGGGCCGCACCGCAGCCTGTCCACGCTCAGCCTGCGCGAAGTGGCGCGTGAGGCTGGCATCGCGCCGAACAGCTTCTACCGGCAATTCCGCGACATGGACGAACTGGCCGTGGCGCTGATCGATGCGGCCGGCCGCTCGCTGCGCACCATCATCGGCGAGGCCCGGCAGCGCGCCACCTCCACCGCCACCAGCGTGGTGCGGGTCTCGGTGGAGACCTTCATGGAACAGCTGCGCGCCGACGACAAGCTACTGCACGTGCTGCTGCGCGAGGGCGCGGTCGGCTCGGACGACTTCAAGCATGCGGTCGAACGCGAGCTGCATTATTTCGAGGAAGAGCTGCAGCACGACCTGGTGCGCCTGGCCGCACTGGATGGCGCCGTACTGCATGCCCCGGAACTGGTGGCCAAGGCCATCACCCGGCTGGTGTTCGCGATGGGTGCCACCGCCATGGACCTGCCACCGGAGAAGGATCCGGAGCTGGTTGAACAGATCTCCACGATGATCCGCATGATCATCGTCGGCGCCCGTACCCCCGCCGCGTTCCGCCGCGGCTGATCGAGGCCCCTGAGTCGGCTCCCTTTCCAGAGGAAAGGGCTCTGAGCCGTCCCCGACTCCATGCCCCCCCGACACGCAGCGCCACGGCGCCGATGAACTGTGGCCGCTGTCACGGATTTAGATTGCAGATGCGCAGCTTGAGCATCCTGCACGCGCCATTCACTGCGCTCTCACGCACGCTGAATTATTCAGACCACGCGCTCCATTTAGTTTGGTGAATTATTGAACGGGGTTTGAATCCGGCAAGTGCCGCTGCAGTCGTTTCAGATTAATTGCATGGCCCAGGCAAGACCCGATCCGCACAGTGCCGCCTCCGGTCCTGCGGATGCAGGTCCCCCCAATAGGCTTCAAGGAGAAACACCCATGCGCATGATGCAGTTCACGCCAATGCTTGCGTCCACTCCCCCAGAGCGCTCACGACTTGGCCTGGCCGTGGTCGCCTCATTGCTCTTCACTGCCGCAGGCTCTACCGGTGCAGCAACCGTCAATCCCGGGCAGACAGTAACCGTCACGTCAGGAAGCGCGCTGGAAGGTGAGGCATTCTCCGTCAATGGTGGAACGCTGATCGTCCAGAACGCCAGAACGTCCACGATCACGGGCCGCTACGCGAACAACGCCCCTGCCTCCGTTTCACTGCAGAACGCTACGGTCACCGGCGGAGGCATAAACAGCCTGGTCAACAGCAACGCCGTCATCCAGGACTCGAATATTGACGGCCGTATCACACTGTCCACAAGTGTGGGTGCTTCTGCGCTTCCGCGCTCTCATGTGACATTGATTCGAAGCACCGTCACCGGAACAGGAGGCATCTCTTTCGCCGCATCGGCTGGTGGTCGCCTCGATAGCGAAGCCACCCTGTTCAACAGCCGAATTCTCGTCACCGGCGCCACGGTCAATCTCAACGCCGGGACGTCCGTCAAAGGGGATACCAACGGCATCTCCGTCAACTACAACGGCGATACGAGATTTGCGGAGAACTTCAGCGAGTGGGGACTGACAATCGATGGATCCTCGGTCACCGGAACCGCCGGGAGCGCGATCCTCGTCACCCGCGGCAGCGGTGACGAAACCGTCCGCATCACCGCACAGAACGGCGCAAGCCTCATCGGCGGCAATGGCGTAATGATCGAAGCGCGCGACAACGCCCTGCTCGACTTCACCGCCCGCACCTCCACGCTCAAGGGCGATATCACCATCGCCAATACCGCCACCGCAAAGATCAGCCTGCTCGATGGCCTCGACCTCACCGGCCGCATCCTCGGCCCGGCCGACGTCATCGTCGACCAGGGCGGTCGCTGGACGCTGTCCGGCGACAGCAACACCGGTAATCTCACTCTGGGTGCAGGCAGCGACATCCTGCTCGGGCCGGGTGAGTTCCGCCAGCTGACCGTCAACGGCAACTATGTCGGCCAGGGCGGCACGCTGCACTTCAATACGGTGATGGCCGCCGACGATGCGCCGACTTCGAAGGTGCACGTCACCGGCGATGCAAGCGGCAGCACCCGGATCGTGGTCAACAACATCAATGGCGCCGGTGCGCAGACCGTCAACGGCATTCCGCTGGTGCAGGTCGATGGCACCTCCACCGCAACCTTCGCCATGCAGGGCCGCGCCATCGGTGGCATGTACGAATACTTCCTGCGCAAGGGCACTCCGGGCGCAACCAACGGCAACTGGTACCTGACCTCGGCCTACACCGGCAATCCATGCGATATCAATCCGTCGCTGCCGGAGTGTGCGCCGGTGGATCCGGTCGATCCTGTGGACCCGGTCGATCCCATCGATCCGATTGATCCGGTCAATCCCGTCGATCCGGTCCCCGTACTGCGTCCGGAGCCAGGTGCGTACCTGGCCAACCAGGCCGCGGCCGTGCAGATGTTCCAGCTGCGCCGCCACGACCGCGGCGAGCCCGGCTTCGACCGCGCCCGCATCGGCACCTGGGTGCGCGCCGGGCGTGACCAGCTGCAGGCGAACGTGGCCGGCCAGGTCGATGCCCGTACCCACATCAACACCCTGCAGCTGGGCAGCGATGTCTGGCGCTGGGGCGATGGCCGTGGCCAGGTCGGCGTGATGCTGGGCACCGGCGAGGCGACCACGCAGGCGGTGTCGACGCTGAGCGGTTATGGCACCCGCGGCAAGGTCAAGGGCAAGTCGGCCGGTGTCTACCTGGGCTGGGTGCAGGATGCACAGAGCAGTGCCGGCCTGTATGTGGACGGCTGGCTGCAGGCAGCACGCTTCGACAACGAGGTGCAGGGCGAAGGCATCACCCGCGAGACCTACGACTCCAGGACCCGCAGCGCATCGCTGGAAGCCGGTTACGCCTGGGCCATCCGCAGCAGTGAGGCCAGCACGCTGTACCTGCAGCCGCAGGCGCAGCTGACCTGGACCGACTACGACGGTGACAGCCTGGTCGAAAACAATGGCACCACGGTCGAGGATGGCCGCGGCGGCGGCCTCAACAGCCGCCTCGGCGTACGCCTGTTTGGCCAGGGCACGCTGCAGGGCAACCGCGTGCAGCCGTTCCTGGCGGCGAACTGGCTGCGTGGCCAGCGCGATGAGGCCATGCGTTTCAACAGTGAGTCGTTGAGCGCGAAGACGCCGGAGAACCGCTACGAAGTGCAGGCCGGTGCCCAGCTGCAGCTGGGGCAGCGCTGGAGCGCATGGGGCGACCTGCGTGTGCAGCGTGGCGACAGCGGCTATCGCAACCACGGCGCCCAGGTGGGCCTGCGCGCCGCCTGGTAGGCGCCCCCCTACGGAATGCCCTGCAAGGAGCAGATTCAGAGACTGGATTCTGCTCCGCCCCTCCCATAACGCGCCCCGCGTTTCAGATTAATTGCATGGCCCAGGCAAGACCCGATCCGCACAGTGCCGCCTCCGGTCCTGCGGATGCGGGTCCACCCCAATAAGCTTCAAGGAGAAACACCCATGCGCATGATGCAGTTCACGCCGAAGTTTCCTTCCACGCTTGTCCGATCACGGCTGGCACTTGCACTCGCCGGGCTGATTCTCGTGCCCTCCATGGAGGCCGCGGCCGTTGATCTGAACAACGGCGCGTCCGCTACGGTCGTTCCGGGCCATGTCTGGGTCGGGCAGGACTTCACGCTCCGTGGCAATTCGCAGCTGAACGTCGACGGTACTCGAGTAGGCTCAGTAAATTCGCAGAATTCGACACTCACCCTCAGCAACGCATCCGCCGGCCTGGTCTCGTTGATGGATTCCGTCGGCGACATCCGAGGCAGCACGCTGGCCGGCCTGAACACCAGTGCATTTCTGTCCAACCCGACATCGGCGCGCACAGTCATCGCCATTTCAAACAGCCGCGTCGAAAGTCCTTTTACGGCTTCGCGCATTTCGGGTGGCGGAACCATCCGTGCCTCATCGACGGCCTTTGCTGGCGATGTGCACGGCGTCCTGATGCTGGCGGGCATTCTGGAACTACGCAGCGGCTCTTCTGTCGTCGGCGCGCAGGATGGCATCGACAGCCGACTCAACGCCGGCGGCCAGCCCGCCATGGGCCCAGATGGGTGGTACGTACTTGTCGATGGCTCTTCGGTGGAAGGAACCGCTGGCGCAGCGCTCAGCGCGAATACCCAGGGCTCAGCTCCGCAGGTCAACCGCTTCATTGTGCAGAACGGCGCCACGCTGAAGGGTGGCAACGGCAACCTTCTGCAGGCCAATGCAGCTGCCCTGTTCGACTTTACCGGCCGAACTTCCACGCTGGCCGGGAACTTCACCATTGCCGATACCGCCAGCGGCACGCTGCGCTTCCTTGACGGCCTCGACCTCACCGGCCGCATACTCGGCCCGGCCGACGTCATCGTCGACCAGGGCGGCCGCTGGACGCTGTCCGGCGACAGCAACACCGGCAACCTCACCTTGGGGGCAGGCAGCAATATCTTCCTCGGTGCTGCGGGTACGGCGGCCTATCCGCAGCTGACCGTCAACGGCAACTACGCCGGCAATGGCGGCACCCTGCACTTCAACACGGTGCTGGCCGGCGACGACGCAGCAAGCTCGCGCATGCACGTGACCGGTGATACCAGTGGCACCACCCAGGTCACCGTCAACAACATTGCCGGCGCTGGTGCACAGACCGTCAACGGCATTCCGCTGGTGCAGGTGGATGGTGCCAGCAATGGCAGGTTCACTCTGCAGGGCCGTGCCATCGGCGGCATGCACGAGTACTTCCTGCACAAAGGCTCGCCGGGCGCAGCCAATGGCAACTGGTACCTGACCTCGGCCTACACCGGCAATCCGTGCGACATCAATCCGGCGCTGCCGGAGTGTGCGCCGGTGGATCCGGTCGATCCTGTTGACCCGGTCGATCCGGTGGATCCGGTGGACCCGGTCAATCCCGTCGATCCGGTCCCCGTGCTGCGTCCGGAGCCGGGCGCGTACCTGGCCAACCAGGCCGCGGCCGTGCAGATGTTCCAGCTGCGCCGCCATGACCGCGGCGAGCCCGGCTTCGACCGCGCCCGCATCGGCACCTGGGTGCGCGCCGGGCGTGACCAGCTGCAGGCGAACGTGGCCGGCCAGGTTGACGCCCGTACCCACATCAACACCCTGCAGCTGGGCAGCGATGTCTGGCGCTGGGGCGATGGCCGTGGCCAGGTCGGCCTGATGCTCGGCACCGGCGAGGCGACCACGCAGGCGGTGTCGATGCTGAGCGGCTATGGCACGCGCGGCAAGGTCAAGGGCAAGTCGGCCGGTGTCTACCTGGGCTGGGTGCAGGATGCACAGAGCAGTGCCGGCCTGTATGTGGACGGCTGGCTGCAGGCGGCGCGCTTCGACAACGAGGTGCAGGGCGAAGGCATCGCCCGCGAGACCTACGACTCCAGGACCCGCAGCGCATCGCTGGAAGCCGGATATGCCTGGGCCATTCGCAGTAGTGAGGCCAGCACGCTGTACCTGCAGCCGCAGGCGCAGCTGACCTGGACCGACTACGACGGCGACAGCCTGGTCGAAAGCAATGGCACCACGGTCGAGGATGGCCGCGGCGGCGGCCTCAACAGCCGCCTCGGCGTACGCCTGTTTGGCCAGGGCACGCTGCAGGGCAACCGCGTGCAGCCGTTCCTGGCGGCGAACTGGCTGCGTGGCGAGCGCGATGAGGCCATGCGCTTCAACAGTGAGTCGCTGAGCGCGAAGACGCCGGAGAACCGCTACGAAGTGCAGGCCGGTGCCCAGCTGCAACTGGGCCAGCGCTGGAGCGCATGGGGTGACCTGCGTGTGCAGCGTGGCGACAGCGGCTATCGCAACCACGGTGCCCAGGTGGGCCTGCGCGCCGCCTGGTAATCCCCTCGCCGCCCCGGGGCCAGACCGGGGCGGCGTTCCTCGATTTCGATCGCACCCTGCCGGGCATGACATCCGGCAGGGTTCTGCCGCCTAATTGTAATGTTATAACACCGTCGTCCGCGATGTTCTGATCCTGCTTTCGGCTTCGTGATTGCACGGACTTATTTATATAGCCGTTGCTATATCTATAACCATCTGCTTTCATATGCGTCAGCCAGGTCGCCCTCGCCGCCTTTCCTCTCCCAAGGACGACGCCCTCATGCCCGTTTCCAGACCCCTTTCCCGCCGGCTGCCTCTGGCTGCCGCCATCGCCCTGACCCTGCCGTTGCCCGTGCTGGCAGCCACACCCAAGCCGACCGAGCTGGACCGCGTGCAGGTCAAGGTCAGCACTGCCACCCGCAGCGAACGCCTGCTGTCCGATGTCCCGATCCGCACCGAAGTGCTGCGCCAGGAAGACATCGCGCTGCGCGCGGCCACCGACTTCTCGCGTGCCGCCGAACTGATCAATGGCCTGCGCGTGGAAAGCAACTGCCAGAACTGCAACACCAGCGAGGTACAGCTGCTGGGCCTGCCCGGCGCCTACAACCAGCTGTTGTTCGATGGCATCCCGTTGCTGTCCACATTGGGCAGCGTGTACGGCCTGGAACAGATCCCGGCCGGGTTCGTCGACCGCATCGAAGTGGTCAAGGGCGGTGGCTCGGCGCTGTACGGCCCGGGCGCGGTGGCCGGTGTGATCAACCTGATCCCGCCACTGCCGGCGCGCAGCGGTGGCCATGTGCAGGCCGGCGTGGATGTGCTGAAAGGCACGCCGCAGAAGAATGCCGACGTGCGCCTCGACCTGGTGGCCAAGGATGCCGACGCCGGGCTGTCGGTGATTGCCCAGCGCAACTGGAACAGCGGCATCGACTACAACGGTGACGGCTACACCGAGATCACCCGCAAGAACCTCAAGGTCGGCGGACTGCAGGCCTGGTATGCGCCCACACCGGGCACACGGCTGCGCCTGGACCTGCAAGTGACCGATGAAACCCGCCGCGGCGGCAACCGCCTGGACCAGCCAGAATACCTGGCCAACATCGCCGAATCGCTGGATACGAAGTACCGGCGCGGCAGCGTGTCGTGGGATCAGGAGATCAATGCCGACGTTGATTTCCGCCTGGCCTATGCCTTCGCCGACATCGACCGTGACAGCTTCTATGGCGGCCTGGGCGATGTGGTCACCGATCCGTCTGCGCCTGGCTATGACCCGTCGCAGCTGGACCCGAACGTGGCCGGCAGCGCGGCCTCGCGGTCGTGGCGCCAGTACGGCCGCACCCACAACCCGCTGCACTACATCGACAGCCAGTTGAACTGGCGGTTGGGGGCGCACGCGCTGGCCTTCGGCGTGCAGTACAAGCACGAGGCGCTGCGCGACGACAACCGCACCGGTGACGGGCAGCGGCTGGCAGTGCTGGAGGACGCTACCTTCCACAACCTGGGCGCCTTCATCCAGGACGAGTGGAGCCTGCGCGACAACGTCGACCTGGTGCTGGGTGCGCGCGTGGACAAGAGCTCGGAGCTGGACAGCGCGGTGTTCTCGCCGCGCATCGCGCTGGCCTGGCAGGCCACGCCCAACCTGAAGTGGCGCGCCGGCATTGCCACCGGCTTCCGTGCCCCAGAGATCTTCGTCGAGGATGTGCATGTCGATACGCTGGGTGGCGAACAGGTGCGCGTGCGCAACACCGACGGCCTGAAGGAAGAGCGCGCGTTGACCACCCTGTTCGGCTTCGACTGGCGATCTGACCCGGCCAATCCGGTGTGGAGCTGGGATGCCACCGCCTCGTATGCGCGCATCCGCGACACCTTCGCACTGGGCGAGATCCAGCGCGGCGATGACGGACAGCTCAGTCAGCTGCGCTACAACGCTTCCGGCTCGAACGTGCTGGGCGCGGAAACCAACCTCGGCTGGCAGCCGTCGCCGCAGTGGCGCCTGACCGCAGGTGCCTCGTGGTACCGCTCGCGGTTCCGCGAACCGCAGCGCATCTTCGACGACACCGGCGACGGCGGCGACACCGTCATCGAAAGCCGCGACTACCTGAAGACGCCGCGCTGGACCGGCCTGGCCCAGCTCAGCTGGATGCCGGCCGAGCCGTGGGAGACCTTCGTCGCGCTGCGCCACACCGGCCCGATGTCGGTGCTGAACAACCGGCTGGGCGAACTGCACCGCACGCGTTCATTCCTGGTGACCGATCTGGGTGCGCGCTGGCACCGCCACCTGGGCGCGCAGGCGCAGCAGGAAGTGTCGGTAGCCGCCGGCGTCAAGAACGTATTCGACCAGCGCCAGAAGGATCTGGAGGTGGGTGCGTTGCGTGACAGCGACTATGTCTATGGGCCGCGCTTCGCGCGCTCGTGGTACGTCAACCTGCGCTATGCGTTCTAAGTCACTACGAGCGTTGTTGCTGGCCTGTGCCGTGCTGCTGGCCGCACCAGCGATGGCTGCGGACCTGCACGCGCAGGTCTCGGCCTCGCTGATGCGGCCGGATCAGCGCTCGCTGCGGCCGATGCAATGGTCATCGCCACCGAAGCTGGTGGCGTTGTACTTCGGCGCCGACTGGTGCGCGCCCTGCCATGCCTTCGTACCCACACTGCGCAGCGTGCGTGACGCATTGCGCGAGGCCGGCGCCGATACCGAAGTGGTGTACGTCAGCCTGGATGAGAGCGAGGCCGCGCTGCGCCGCTACATGCACGCGCAGGAGATGCCGTGGCCGGTGCTGGACCCGCGCCGTGCCGCGCGCATGCCGGCACTGCAGGCATTGGCCGGGCTGGCACCGCCGAATCTGGTGCTGATCGATGCAGACGGGAATGTACTTGCCAATGGCTGGCAAGGCCGGCGTTACGAAGGCCTGCAGCCCGTGTTGAAGGAATGGACGAGACGGGCGTGTGCGCAGCTGCAGGCCAGTTGCCCCAACGCCGGCATCCAATCGCGGTAGCGCCGGGCCATGCCCGGCGAAATGCGTGACGCAGCCTTACGGCCGCCGGGCATGGCCCGGCGCTACCGTTACGACGCCTCGCCCTCGGCCTTGCGCACGAACGCCTCGAACAGCGCCAGCGTCTGCTCGCTTACATGGTGCTCTATACCTTCGGCATCGCGCCGTGCGGTATCCGGGTCCACCCCCAGCGCCAGCAGGAAGCGCTCCACGGTCTGATGCCGCTGGCGGCTGGCATGCGCCAGCGCCTCGCCTTCCGGGGTCAGGAACACGCCGCGATACGGCCGCTGCACCACCCAGCCATCACGGGCCAGCCGCCGCAGCATCTTCGCCACGGTGGGCTGGGCTACGCCCAGCCGGGTGGCGATGTCGACCTGGCGGGCCTCGCCTCCGTCGGCCAGCAGGTCCGAGATCAGCTCGACATAGTCCTCCACCAGCTCCATCCGGTGCGCCTCGCGCACTTGCCGGAAGCTCTCGACCTGGCGCTCGGCCTCGATCAAGGGGGTGCTTTTCAGCGATGTCGAATCGTCGGTCTTGCCCACGCCTGCGCCTGTCCTTCCGGTTGTTCCGGTGTTGAACCTGAATTCTGGACCAGTAACGCGATAAAGACGATTGTTTCACATTGCTAATGACTATAGCAGGAGCTATATTCGGAGCCATGAACACCCTGGCATCCCGCGACCCCTCGGCCTCCACCCCGGCCAGCCTGGGTGCGCTCAACGCCTCGGTGGCGGTGCCCGACAAGGGCCATTGGTGGTTCCGCCTGCTGGCCTTCCTCGGCCCGGGCTACATGATCTCGGTCGGCTACATGGACCCGGGCAACTGGGCCACCGACCTTGCCGGCGGTTCGCGCTTCGGTTACCTGCTGCTGTCGGTCATTCTCATCTCCAACCTGATGGCAGTGATCCTGCAGGCGCTGTCGGCGCGGCTCGGCATCGCCACCGGCATGGACCTGGCGCAGGCCTGCCGCGCGCGTTACCCGAAGCCGGTGAACCTGGCGTTATGGGCGCTGTGCGAGGCGGCGATCATCGCCTGCGACCTGGCCGAGGTGATCGGAACCGCGATCGCGCTGAAGCTGCTGTTCGACCTGCCGTTGCTGTGGGGCGCGGTGATCACCGCCCTGGACACGCTGCTGGTGCTGCTGCTGATGAACCGCGGTTTCCGTGCGCTGGAAGCCTTCGTGATCGCATTGCTGATGGTGATCTTCGCCTGCTTCATGGTGCAGATTGCGCTGGCCGCACCGCCGGTGATGGAAGTGCTGGGCGGTTTCATTCCGCGCGCGCAGGTGGTAACTGATCCGCACGCGCTGTACATCGCCATCGGCATCATTGGTGCCACGGTGATGCCGCACAATCTCTATCTGCACTCGTCCATCGTGCAGACCCGTGCCTACCCGCGCACCGATGAAGGCCGACGCAGCGCGCTGCGCTGGGCAGTGACCGACAGCACCCTTGCACTGACCCTGGCACTGTTCATCAACGCCAGCATCCTGATCCTGGCGGCGGCGGTGTTCCATGCCAATGGCCGATTTGATGTGGAAGACATCGAGCAGGCGCACCAGCTGCTGGCGCCCATGCTCGGCGTAGGCGCGGCGGCGACACTGTTTGCGATTGCGCTGCTGGCCTCGGGCCTGAACTCGACGGTGACCGCCACGCTGGCCGGGCAGATCGTGATGGAAGGCTTCCTGCACCTGCGTCTGCCGCCGTGGCTGCGGCGGCTGATCACGCGGGCGCTGGCGATCATTCCGGTGGTGGTGGTGATCATGCTGTTCGGCGACCAGGGCGCGGTAAAGCTGCTGGTGCTGAGCCAGGTGGTGCTGTCGATGCAGCTGCCGTTCGCGATCATCCCGCTGGTGCGGATCGTGACCGACAAAGTGACGATGGGCGCGCTGGTGGCCCCGCGCTGGCTGGGCAGCATCGCCTGGGTGATCGCACTGGTGATCGTGGCGTTGAACGTGAAGCTGCTGGTGGATACCTTCAGCGGCGGGTAATGCCAAACGCCGGGCTCGGTCCTGCCCCAAGTAGATCCACGCCATGCGTGGATGCCTTTGTAGAGTCGAGCCATGCTCGACTCATTCCATCACCGCGCGAACAGCAGTCGAGCATCGCTCGACTCTACAGATACAGCGCAATGGCGGCCTCAATCTGCTGCGGCGACTGGAACCCGGCCAGGCGGGTGCGTTCGTCGCCGTCACGGAACAGGGACAGCGTCGGCGTCTGCCGCAACCCCAGTCCCCTGAAGAACGCTTCACCCAGCACTTCCAGCTGCACGCGCAGCAGGGTGATGCCCTGCCCTGCACTGCTGGTCGCCACGCGGTGCAGCGACATCTCCAGCATCCGGCACCCTGGGCACTGGTCCTTGTGGAAATCCACCAGCACCCTCGGATGTTCGGCCAGCAGCTGCTGGAACTGCTCAGGCGTGGTGGCGTCGATGATCTGCATCGGTGTTGCTCCAGTAATGGGCCAGGACCGCGTCGGTCCAGGCCTCGATGGCCGCGGCATGGCGAACGCCATGCGGCATCTGTTCGATCTCCAGCGGCGGGTAGTCGCTGCGGAAGTAGCGGATCAGCCGGTGCACGGCGCCGCAGTAGTACTCCTGCCCCCACTGCGTTTCGCCGGTACCGAACACCGCCAGCTGCCGTGGCCGCTCGCCGCGCTCCGTAGTACCGGCCACCCACGCCTTCATCTCCGCCGGCGTGCGGCCGGCGTTGTCGGTCCAGCAGCCCAGCAGCACCAGGTCGGCCTCATCGGCGGCCAGAGGCGGCGCCTGGCGCGGGTCGTCGGCCTCCTGCCAGTGCACCGCATGGCCCGCTGCGCGGCAACGCTCGGCAATCTGCCGGCCGAGCTCGCGGGTGTTGCCACTCAACGAGGCCACCACCAGCAGGATGCTCAGCGCTTCGCTGGGCTCAGAGGTCGTCGAAGCCGTTGTCGACGTTGGTCTTCTTGTAACTTGCATTGCGCATCTCGAAGAAGTCGGTCTTGGTTTCGGTGAAGTTGTCGGCGTAGGCCTTGATCCACGGCATCACGTTGTCGGTGGTGTCGCTGTACAGGCGCTCGATGCCGAGCATGCCGGCCATCTTGTTGGCGCGGTACTTCACGTAGCGCACCATCTCGTCCACGTCGATGCCGTCGATACCGTCCAGCACCTCCGACGACCACTGCGTCTCCAGCTCGATCGCGTGTTCGAATGATTGGTGCACGTAGGCGGTCAGCTCGTTGGTCTGCAGCTCAGGGTTCTCACCGATGATGGCGCGGATCAACTCGCTGATGAACTTGGTATGCGCCAGCTCGTCGCGGTTGATGAAGCTGATGATCTTGCCGGTGCCGTTCATGCGGTTCTGCCGCACCATGTTGTAGAAGTAGGCAAACCCGGAATAGAAGTTGATGCCTTCCAGGATCGAGGACTGGATCAGCGACTTCAGCAGGGTCTCGGCGGTCTTCTCGCGCATGAAGTCGTCATACGCGCCCATGATCGGTGCGTTGCGCTTGATGATGGTCGGGTGGGTGCGGGCGATCTCGAAGATGCGGTTCTGGTTCGGCAGGTCGGTGATCGAGGCCAGCACGTAGCTGTAGCTCTCGTTGTGGATCACTTCCTGCTGGCCGATGATCGCTGCATTGGCATGCGCGGCGGGATCGGTGATGTACTCGGCCACGTTGTAGATGAAGCGGGTCTGCGGTGAGTCGAGCGTGGCCAGCAGGCCGATGATGGAGTCGTAGGCGTTCTTTTCGCGCGCATTGAGCTCGCCGTACTGGCGGGCATCGAGCTTCATGTCGACCTCGTCAGGAATCCAGAAGTTGGTCGACAGCTCCTTGTAGGCCCGATAGAACGACGGGTACGGGATGTCGTTCCAGTTGAGGATGCCGCTGGTGCGACCGTTGATGATGCCGGTGCTGCGGTTGGGATGGCGCGGTTCGAGGATCTTGATGCGGTCGAGGGGGGTTGCCATGGGTTTCTGCCTTCGTTCTCTTTCTATCGTGTTGCCGGCCAGCGGCCGGCACTACCGTAGATCGCGGGGTTGCCGGCCAGCGGCCGGCACTACCGTGGGTCGCGGGGTTGCCGGCCAGCGGCCGGCACTACCGTGGGTCGCCGGCGGTCAGCTGGAGCACCACTCGCATTCGCTGATGTCGATGTCGTTGGAGCGCACGTAGTAGGTGGTCTTCAGGCCCTCGCGCCAGGCGCTCAGATGCAGCTCCAGCAGCGTGCTGGCGCGGATGGTGCTTGGCACGTACAGGTTGAAGCTGATCGACTGGTCGACGTGGCGCTGGCGGCGTGCGTTCTGGCGCACGCTGGCGAACTGGTCGACCTTGTAGGCACCCTTCTCGTAGTACGGCCAGGTCTCCAGCGACAGGCCCGGTGCAGCCACCGGACGCCGGAAATCCTTCTTTTCCTCGTAGTAGAACGCGCTGTAGATCGGGTCGATGGAGGCGGTGGAACCGGCAATCTGCGCGGTGCTCATGTTCGGCGCCACCGCCAGCAGCCAGCCGTTGCGCAGGCCGTGCGTTGCGACCTCGCGGGCCAGGCTGTCCCAGGCCGCGCCGCTGTAGTCGCGGTCACTGAAGTAGCGGCCGTTGTGCCAGTCGCTGCCGGCGAACATCGGGTAGCTGCCTTTCTCCTTCGCCAGCTGCGCGCTGGCCTGGATGGTCAGGAAGTTGATGCGCTCGTAGAGGCGGTCGGCCAGCTCTTCGGCATCCGGCGATTCCCATTGGATCGCCTGCTGCGCCAGCAGATGGTGCCAGCCGAAGGTGCCCAGGCCGATGGCGCGGTATTTGCGGTTGGTGATGGTGGCCTGCGGCACCGGCAGCGCATTGAGGTCGATCACGTTGTCGAGCATGCGCACCTGGATCGGGATCAGGCGTTCCAGCACATCGGTGGCCAACAGGTCATCCGGCGCACTGATCGCCCGACCGAGGTTGATCGAGGACAGGTTGCAGACCACGAAGTCACCGGCCCGGCGTGTGGTGACGATCTGGTCGCCGCTGACGATCTCCTGGATCATCCGCGTCGGGCTCATGTTCTGCAGGATCTCGGTGCACAGGTTGCTGGAATAGATCATGCCCGCGTGCTTGTTCGGGTTCCGGCGGTTGACCTCGTCGCGGTAGAACAGGAACGGGTTGCCGGTCTCCAGCTGGCTGAGCATGATCCGCTTGAACAGATCGATGGCCTTCACCGTGCGGCGGCTGATGCGCTCATCGGCCACCAGCTCGGCGTAGCGGTCACGGAAGCTGCCCGAACCACGCTTCTCGTCGTAGAAGTCCTGCAGGTACCAGCCCTTGGCCTGCTTCACCTCGTGCGGGTCGAACAGGTACCAGTCGGCGCGACGCTCGACCGCTTCCATGAACAGGTCGGGCACGCAGACCGAGGTGAACACATCGTGCGCGCGCAGGCGCTGGTCGCCGTTGTTGAGGCGCAGGTCCATGAAGGCTTCGATATCGCGGTGCCAGATGTCCAGGTACACCGCCACCGCGCCCTTGCGCTGGCCGAGCTGATCAACCGACACCGCAGTGTTGTTGAGCTGCTTGATCCACGGCACCACGCCACCGGAGGAATTGGCCACGCCACGGATCGGCGCGCCGCTGCTGCGCACATAGCCCAGATAGGCTCCAACACCACCGCCGTGCTTGGACACGCGGGCGATATCGGTGTTGGAGTCATAGATGCCCTGCAGGCTGTCGTCCACCGTGTCGATGAAGCAGCTCGACAACTGCCCGCCCACCTTGCCCGCATTGGCCAGGGTCGGTGTGGCCACCGTCATGTACAGGTTGGACAGCGCCCAGTACGCCTCTCCGACCAGCTGCATGCGCCGCTCGCGCGGCTTTTCCTCCTGCATCAGGTACAGCGCGATGGTCAGCCAGCGCTCCTGCGGCAGTTCGTAGACCTCACGGCTGCGGTCGCTGGCCAGGTAGCGCGTGGCCAGCAGGTACAGGCCGTTGTACGCGAACAGGCGATCGCGTTCCGGATCGATCATCTCGCCGGCCTGCTGCAATTCTTCCTTCGAGTAGCAGCGCAGGATGTCGTTGCTGTAGATGCCGCGATCGGCCAGGCTTTCCTGCAGGCCCACGTAGGAGCCGTACTTCAGGCCGACGTCGTAGAAGCGGTTGCGGCTGGCGCGCTTGTACAGGCGACGCAGGTAGATGCGCGCGGCAAACTGTTCCCACTCCGGCGCGACCAGGTCCACGCGCGATTCGGCCTCGCGGATCAGCAGATCGACCAGGTCATCGGCGCTGATGCTCGGTTTGCGTTCGACCATCGACTGCACTACACGGCGGTAGTCGCTCACATCCAGCTGCGGGAACTCGGCATGCACGGCGTCGATGCTGCGCTGCAGGCGCTCGGCCTCGAACGGCAGGCGACGGTTGCCGGCCTCCTTGGTGATCCAGGTCGGCACGCGCTCGCCACCGGCGCGCAAGGCGTCGCCAGCGCCGGCCAGATCGGCCACGCGGAAGGTACTGTCGGTCATGGTGGTGAAACTCCAGGCTCGCACGCGCGTTGGCGGTCGATGCCGTGGCGGCCCTGCACGCGATACCGGCGCACGGGGCGGTCGGGGTGGGATGCCAAAGCGCGGGAACACCAGATCGTCGGCAACAGCCTGCGCCTGCGGCCGGTATCCGGGCCGTGGGGGCGATCTGGGTCCGCTCGATGGCGGCCGCGTCGACACGGCAAGCCTTCAGGGGCGGGCCGCGGGACGTTTGCTGCATGTCCGGCGGCGGCGGCTGACCGGGAGTGACGGACACAACATAGTGGGGATATTCCAACCCGTCAACACAAGATGCGGTAATCAGCACATGTCGCGACGATCAGTCGCAGGATGCCGTGTTGCACCTGCGCCGCCTTGTCGACAACGCCTGCGTCCCCAGTTCGGTACAACATCAACTTTCCCCGGAACACCGCCCATGCGCGCTGCCCAGTACCCCTCCTTCGGCGACCCGGCCGACGTCCTTGCCATTGCCGATGCCGCCCTGCCCGAGCCCGGCCCCGGCGAAGTGCGCATCCGCACCGTGCTGGCCTCGATCCACAACCACGACCTGCTGACCGTGCGTGGCCTCTACGGCTACAAGCCGACGCTGCCGGCGATCGGTGGTAGTGAAGCACTGGGCGTGATCGATGCACTCGGCGACGGCGTCGACGGCCTGCAGATCGGCGAGCGGGTTGCCGCCGCCTCGGTGCACGGCACCTGGGCTGAGGCCTTCATCGCACCTGCACGCATGGTGATTCCGATGCCGGAGGCGATCCCCGACGAAATGGCCGCACAGCTGATCGCGATGCCGCTGAGCGCGCTGATGCTGCTGGAGTTCCTGCACGTCGAGGCGGGCCAGTGGATCGTGCAGAACACCGCCAACGGCGCGGTGGGCAAATCGCTGGCGATGCTGGCGCGGGCGCGTGGCGTGCATGTGGCCAACCTAGTGCGCAATGCCGATGCGGTCGCACAGTTGCAGGCATTGGGCATCGATCATGTGTTCGACACCTCGGTGGACGGCTGGAAGGATCGCGTGCGTGAGGCGACCGGCGAAGCGCAGGCCGCGGCCGCGGTGGATTCCATTGGCGGCGACGCCAGCGGCGATCTGGTCGACCTGCTTGGCCACCACGGCACGCTGGTGTCGTTCGGTGTAATGAGCGGCGAGCCGATGCGCATTCCCGCCGGCGGCCTGATCTACAAGGAAGCCACGGTGAAGGGCTTCTGGGGCAGCAAGGTCAGCCAGGCGATGGCGGTGGAGGACAAGCGCCGGCTGGTTGGCGAACTGCTGAAGCGCGCGGCGAGCGGCGAACTGACCCTGCCGGTGGAGCAGATCTTCGCACTGGACGACATCGCCCAGGCGGCAAAGGCCGGTGCGGGTTCGGGCCGCAACGGCAAGGTGCTGCTGCGGCCGTGATGGCCGGACAACCGGGGTCGGATCCCTTTCCGTTGGAAAGGGATCCGACACGCAGCAGGAGTGCGGACCAACGGTCCGCACCCACCGAAGCACAGACCGCCCCACCGAGGCCACAGACTTTCGTTAAGAACCTGTGATGTATAACTGAATGCGCTTTCGTCATTGGAAGGCGCATGTACCTGCGTGCGGTACTGACGGCTCCTCCCCCGTTTGGCGTTGTCGCTTCCATGTACCGCACCACCCTGAACCTGCTTGCCGGCGCGATCGCGCTGGGCCTCTCCGCCGGCGCTGCCGGCGCCGCTGAAACCGCCGACACCGGCAAGGACAGCACCACCCTCGGCACCGTGCTGGTGACCGGCTCCAACATCAAGCGCAGCGATACCGCCGGGCCCAACCCGGTGCAGATCGTCAGCCGCGAACAGATCGAGCAGACCGGCCGCTCCACCCTCACCGACGTGCTGCGCAACCTGTCGGCCAATGCCGGCAACAGTTTCGACGAACAGTACACCGGCAGCTTCGCCGCCGGCTCGGCCTCGATCGGCCTGCGCGGCCTGTCGCCGAAGAACACGCTGGTGCTGGTCAACGGCTATCGGGTGTCCAACTTCGGCTTCGCGCTCAACACCCAGGACACCTTCGTTGACCTCAATGCGCTGCCGATCAGTGCGGTCGAGCGCATCGAAGTGCTGAAGGATGGTGCCTCGGCGGTGTACGGTTCCGATGCCATCGCCGGCGTCATCAACATCATCCTGCGCAGGAACTTCCAGGGTGTGGAAGTGGGCGGCGGCTTCGGTACCGCCACCCAGGGCGGCCTCGATGAGCGCAAGGCCAGCCTGCTGGCCGGCTTCGGTGATCTGGAACAGCAGGGCTGGAACGTGCTGTTCGGGTTGGACCTGCTCAAGCGCGACCGCCTCGATGGCGATGACCGTGCCTATACCCGCAGCGGCGATTTCCGCGACAAGCCGGGCGGTCGCCTGGCCGGGTGGTCCACCGCCGGTGGCAACTGGCTGAGCAACCCACGTGCCCCGCAGCCGTTCGGCAACTGCCCCGACGGCAGCCAGCTGCGCCCGTACAGCGACTTCGGCAGCACCCTGCCCGGCCAGGCCTGCGCCTTCAATGCGCAGCCGTTCAAGACCCTGCAGCCCGGCGCCGAGCGCCTGCAGGCGTCGCTGAGTGCGACCTACCGCTTCAATGACAGCGTCGAAGCGTTTGCCGATGTGCTGTACAGCCACAACAAGGCCGACCAGATCTTCAGCGCGCCGTTGACCGTCGGCCCCGGCCTGCGCGCCTACAACCCGGCCACCGGCACCCTGATCGATGTGCCGGCGGTGCTGCCGGTCGGCCACCCGAACAACCCGGGCAGCACGCCGCTGCCGTTCGAGTACACCTTCTTCGATCTCGGCCCGCGCCTGAAGGACAACACCCAGGTGTTCTACCGTGCCCTGGCCGGGGTGCGTGGCAGTGGCGAGCGCTGGGACTGGGAAGTGGCAGCGCTGACCTCGCAGAGTGCACAGCGCGAGTACGTCGACAACTTCGTCAACCGCTACGCCTTCGAGCAGATCCTGCGCGATGGCAGCTACAACTTACTCAACCCGTCCAGCACGCCGGGGGCGCTGGATGCACTGCGCCTGCAGACCAAACGCCCCGGCTGGTACAAGCTGCACTCGTTGAACGTAAAGGCGTCGACCACGCTGTGGGAGCTGCCGGCCGGTGCGGTCGGCTTCGCCTGGGGCGCCGAGTTCCGCAAGGAATCACTGGATGCGCGCACCAGCGCGCAGGTGCTGTCGGGTACCGAGCTGCGCCCGGCCATCAACGTGGTCAACGGTGAGCGCCAGGTCAGTGCCGCCTACGCCGAACTGAGCGTGCCGCTGCACCGCACGCTGGAACTGCAGCTGGCCGGTCGCGGCGACCGCTACGATGACTTCGGCAAGGCGTTCTCGCCGAAGGTGGCATTGCGCTGGCAGCCGCTGGACAGCCTGCTGCTGCGCGGCTCGTTCTCGCGTGGCTTCCGTGCGCCGTCGCTGCCGGAGATCGCGCCGGGCCAGACCGTCAGCTACGGCTCGGTGATCGATCCGTTCGACCCACTGCAACCGGGTGGCAGCCGCGGCGTGACCAACATCCGCACCGGCAACCCGGACCTGAAGGCCGAGCGCTCGCGTAACTTCAACGTGGGTGCGGTGTGGTCGCCGGATGGCGATACCAGCATCGGCCTGGACTGGTACCGCATCGAACAGGACAACCTGGTCAAGCCGGACAGTGCGCAGTTCATCGTCGACAACCCGACCCTGTTCCCGGGCCGCGTACAACGCGAGAACGGACGCATCCAGTTCATCACCAACCAGTACGCCAACCAGGGCGAACTGACCACCTCGGGGCTGGACCTGGACGCCAGCCGTACCTTCCGCACCGACGGTTGGGGCAACTTCACCGTCGCCGGCAGCTGGACCCACCTGCTCAGCTTCAAGCAGCCGCTGGTGGCCGGCCAGGCGCCCTATGACGGGGCCGGCAACAACCGCCACGGCGCACTGCCGCGCACCCGCGGCACCACGTCGTTGAACTGGGCGGTGGGCGACTGGAGCAGCACGCTGAGCCTGCAGTACGTGAGTGGCTACGACCAGCGTGTGGCGACGGTCACCAGCAACCCGGGGCTGCGTGACCGCATCAAGCCGTATCACCAGCTGGATCTTTACGTGGCCTACGAAGGTATTCCCAACACCACGCTGTCGCTGTCGGTGCTTAACCTGACCGACAAGGACCCGCCGTTCGACCCGGCCGGTGGCTCCAACGGTTTCGACATCAGCCAGTACAACCTGCGCGGGCAGTTCGTCTCGCTGGGGGCACGCTACCGGTTCTGATGGGGCAAAGGGGTGTGCGGACCAACGGTCCGCACCCACCGAATCAGCGGCTCAGGTGCAGGAACTGCAGGTGCCGTTCGTACTGGCTGATGATGTCGTTGATGATCTGCTTGCGGCTGTAGCCGACCAGGTCGTAGTCCTGGCTGCCTTCGAACAGGTGCACTTCGGCGCGGTAGTAGCGCTGGTTGCGCAGCTGCTGTGCGGCGAACGACGGCGTCAGGTAGCCACTCAGGATCACCCGGTACAGGAAGTCCTGCTGCTCGCCGTGGTTCACCGTCAACTCCATGTCGCCGGCCTCGAAGCGCGTGGCCACATCCCAGCCCTGCCCGCGCAGCTGCTCGGCCACCGCCTCCATCGCTGGCTTCACGGTGTCGTCCATGAAGCGGTAGACCTGGTCGCGCACCGGGAAGTGCATGGCCTGGCTCAGGCGCTGGCGCCAGCCCTGGTGGTGGCGGTCGTCACCGATCAGCGGCGAGGGACGGTACTGCAGCGCGCGCTTGCGGTGCGATTCGTCACTGAAGGCGCGGGTCAGGCCCCACATCATCAGCAACAACACCGCCGAGAACGGCAGCGACGCCAGCACCACCGCCGATTTCAGCGCATCGATGCTGCCGGCCAGCAGCAACCCGGCGGTCAGCACCGCGATCACCGTGCCCCAGAACACGCGCAGCCAACGCGGACCATCATCCTCCGGCGCCCCGCCATGCGAGGACAACGTGGACAGCACCACCGCGCCGGAGTCAGCCGATGTCACGAAGAAAATGAAACTGACGAACACCGTCACCGCGATCACCGCCTTGCTCCACGGATACCCATCCAGCAGGGCATACAGCACGGTGGGTGGATCATCTACCGCCAGTTGCGCCAGTTGCTGCTGGCCATGGTGCAGCACCTGGTCCAGCGCGCTGTTGCCGAAGATCGACAGCCACGCCAGGGTGAAGCCGAGCGGGATCAGCAGCACGCCGAACACGAACTCGCGGATGGTGCGGCCACGCGAGATGCGCGCGATGAACAGGCCGACGAACGGCGCCCAGCCGATCCACCAGGCCCAGTAGAACACCGTCCAGCCGCCCAGCCATTCCGGTCGGCCGCCATAGGCGTACACGTCGAAACTCTTGCCGACCACGCTGCCGAGGTAGTCGCCCAGGTTCTGCATCAGCGTGCTGAGCAGATACTGGGTGGGGCCGGCGCACAGCATGAACAGCACCAGTGCGATCGCCAGCAGCATGTTGATGTTGGCCATCCAGCGCACGCCCTTCTCCACCCCGGAGACGGCCACGGCCACCGCCGCGCCCATCATGCTGACCACCAGGATGATCTGCACCAGGTTGGAGTGCGGGATGTTGAACAGATGCGACAAGCCGGCGTTGAGGTGCAGCACGCCGAAGCCCATGTCGGCGCCGATGCCGAACACGGTGGCGACAATGCCCAGCGCGTCCACGGTGTAGCCAATCGGCCCATTGATGCGCTTGCCGATCAGCGGGTACAGCGCGGAGCGCAGGGCCAGTGGCAGGTTGTGGCGGTAGGCGAAGTAGGCCATCGCCATCGCCGCCAGCGCGAACACCCCCCAGCCATGCAGGCCCCAGTGCAGGAACAGCAGCTGCATGGCCTGGCGCGCCCCGGCCTCGCCCGCAGCCGGGTCGCCCTGCGGCGGCTGCAGGTAATGGGTCAGCGGTTCGGAGACGCAGAAGAAGAACAGCGTAATGCTGATGCCTGCGGCGAACAGCATGCCGGCCCAGGAGAGATAGCTGAACTCCGGCTCGTCATGGTCGGCACCAAGCTTGATGCCACCGTACTTGGACAGCGCCACGCCGACCACGAACACCAGGTACAGGGTCATCGCCAGCAGGTAGTACCAGCCGACATTGAGGGCGGCCCAGTCCTGCGCCTTGACCAGAAGGCGGCCCGCACCGAGCGGGAACAGGCTGACGAACAGCGCGAACGCCACGACAACGATCGCCGCGAAGGCGAACACAGGCCGAAGGGTGCGCACCGGGGATTGTTGCGGCTCCAATGCTTCCATGGGGGCGGCGTTCTCCGGTAGATCAAAGGGTTAGCCGACCGATTCTGGCTGAACCGCAGTGGACAGAGCATGAAGTTGCGGCCTGCGGTCACAGGCCCGGCCCACCATTCCGTGTTATCACGCGCGCGCCGAAGCGTGCCTGCGAGCGCAGCCGCGCGCGGACCGCGTGCATCGCGGCCACGCGCGTACTGTCCAATCACGACATCACATGCACCGCGCACAGCTTGTTGCCATCCGGATCGCGAAGGTAGGCGAGGAACAGCTGCCGCCCGGCCATGTTGCGGATGCCGGCCGGGTCTTCGATGGCGGTGCCACCGTGGCTTACGCCTGCGTCCTGCCAGCCACGCACGGCATCGGCACTGTCCAGGGTGAAGCCGATGGTGCCGCCATTGGCATGGCAGGCCGGCTCACCATCGATCGGTGCGGTGACGATGAACATGCGGCCGTCCTTGAAATACACCAGGCGCCCCTTGTCATCGAAGACACCGGGACGGGCGCCCAATGCGGTGAACAGGGCATCGTAGAAGCGATGCGCGGCGTCCATGTCGTTGGTTCCAACGGTGATGTGGCTGAACATGCGGGCACTCCCTGCGGAAAGACCGCAGTGTCGGCGAGCCCGGCGGTCATCGCAAACGCCCTGGCCGTTGCCCCCCCCTGCGCAGGGTTTGTCGTACACCTCCCGATCACACTATAATGGGAATCATTCTCATTAATGATCGATGCCGATGGCCGTGTCCGCCGCCTCCAGCACCGCGCTGGCGGGGTTCTACCGCGAACACCATGGCTGGCTGCTGGGCTGGCTGCGCCGCCGCACCCACAACGCCGACTGCGCCGCCGACCTGACCCAGGACACCTTCGTGCGCCTGCTCAGCCGTCGTGTCGATCCGTCCGAACTGCGCCTGCCGCGTGCTTACCTCAGCACTATCGCGCACGCCCTGCTGGTCAACCACTGGCAGCGCGCGGATCTGGAGCGCGCCTACCTGACGGCCTTGGCCGCCCAACCGGAGCCGGTGCATCCATCGGCGGAAGAACGCACGCAGGCGCTGCAACTGCTGCACGCCATCGCCGACATGCTGGCCGGCCTGGCCAAACGCCCGCGGCGTGCGTTCCTGCTGGCACGACTGTCCGGCCTGGGCTATGCGGAAATCGGCCAACAGCTGGGCGTGTCCGAGCGCATGGTCAAGAAGTACATGGCGCAGGCGATGCTGCATTGCCTGCGCCTGTCCGGCGACGCGGCGGCATGAGTGCCGCATTGGCCAGCCCGGCACTGGAGCAGGCGGCAGAGTGGTTCGCGCTGCGCGAGCAGGGCTGGAGTGATGACGAACAGTACCGCTGGCGCACATGGCTGCAGGCTGATGCCGGCCACGCCGATGCGTGGCGTCGGGTCGAGTCGGTCTGGCAGTCCTTTGCGCCCCTGTCGGCGCCGGCCGCCGCCACCGCGCTGGATGCCGCAGGCCGTCGTCGCCGGCAGGCTCTGCGCAGCCTCGGTGGTGCACTTGGCATCGGCGCGGTTTCACTGCTGGGCCTGCATGGCCTGAAGGCGCAACGCGGCCTGCAGACGCAGCGCACCGTTGCCGGGCGCACCGGGCACTGGAGGCTGATTGATGGCAGCCAGTTGTGGCTTAACGCGGACAGCGAAGTCACCATCGACATCGGCAGCGGCCGCCGCGCCCTGCATCTGCTGCGTGGCGAGCTGCTGCTGCAGACCGGCCACCATCCTGCATTCACCGGCCTGCCGCTGACCGTGCATGTGCCGGGCGCACGCCTGCAGCCGATCGGCACCCGCTTCGCGGTCGGTCGTGAGGCGCAGGGCAGCCGCCTGGATGTGTTCGAGGGCGTGGTGCGCTGCCTGCCGATGTTCGGTGCGGCGCTGGATGTGGCTGCCGGAGGCGCGGTGCGGATCGGCCCGATGGGCGGGCTCACAACGGTCGCTGCCGATCCTCTGCGCGGTGACTGGCAGGACGGACGACTGCAGGTACAGGACACGCCTTTGATCCGCGTCATCGATGAGCTGGCCCGCCACCATCAGGGCTATCTTGGCTGTGATCCGGCGCTCGCCGCATTGAAAGTCACGGCAGTACTGCCACGCCTGGACAGCACCCAGGCGCTGCATCTGCTGGCCCGCGCCCTGCCGATCCGTGTCGAGCAGCGCTGGCCGTGGTGGACCGTCGTGCGTCCGCTTTGAAATCGCGGTTCCCTTTCTGCGCGCTCACCGGGCACTACAAGGGAACCCATTGCGGATGTTGCCGCCCCCATGAAACTGTCCTGCCCCTCCCCTCGCCCCCTGGCCATCGCCTTGTGCATGGCCCTGGCGACCCCCTGCCTGCTGCCTGCCTCGGCCCATGCACAGGAGACCGCCGCTGCGGTCCGCTGGCAGATTGCGCCCGGCCCGCTCGACCAGGCCCTGACCGCGTTCGGCCAGCAGTCGGGCCTGTCGATCGCTGCCGATGCGCGCCTGACCCGCGGCCGCCACAGCAGCGGCGTGCAGGCCACGCTCGGTACTGACGCAGCATTGGCGCAGCTGCTGGCCGGCACCGGCCTGGCCTTCCAGCGTGATGCCAGCGGTGTGGTGCTGCAGGCGGCACCCACCGCTGAAGCCGGGGTACGCCAGATCGGCACCCTGCGCGTGGCTGGCCAGGCCAGCGAAGGCGCTTCACAGTGGGGGCTTGCCGATGCCGATGCGGTCTACCGTGACAGCGGCTCGCGCGTGCACCTGGACCATCAGCAACTGGAACGCTTCCGCGGCCAGTCGATCGGCGACGTGCTGGCCGGTGCGGTGGGCGTGCACACCGCTGACGTTCGCAACGGCGGTGCGCTGGACGTCAACATCCGCGGCCTGCAGGGCCAGAACCGGGTGCCGGTGATCATCGACGGCGGCCAGCAGGCCATCGACGTGTACCGCGGCTATGCCGGCGTGCAGCAGCGCAGTTATCTCGATCCCGATCTGATCAGTGCGGTCAGCATTGAAAAGGGACCGAGCCTGGCCGCCAACGCCGCCAGCGCGATCGGCGGCGTGGTCTACATGGAAACGTTGAACGTCGATGACATCCTCGATGATGGCCAGACCTGGGGCCTGCGCATGCGCGGCGGCGTGGCCGACAACAGCATCGACCGCACCCGCACCTTCAAGCAGATCGCGCGCGGCAGCGACAACCGCAACAGCCTGCGCGACCCGCGCGACTGGAATGGCAGCGTGGCCTTCGCCCAGCGTGGCGAAGACTGGCAGCTGGTCGCGGCCTATGCGCGGCGCCGCCAGGGCAACTTCTTCGCCGGCAGCAACGGTGCGCATCGCTACGACAACCAGCACCTGTCCAGCGGCGGTACCGGCATGTCCAGCCAGGCCGTATCCAAGCTCTTCCATCCGGGCGATGAAGTGCTCAACACGCATACCGACAACGAATCGGCATTGCTGAAATTCACCTGGACGCCCAACCCGGACCAGCGGTTGGAGCTGAGCCACCGCTACTTCAACTCCAGCTTCGGCGAGATCATGCCGTCGGCGATCGGACGCGTGGGCGAGTCCAACGAATGGGTGACCTACGTGGACAAGGCCAACACCATGTTCCAGTTCGAGCCGGGAAAAATGCGGGTCAACGCCACCTCGCTGCGCCACCGCTACCGGCCCGAGGCGCATCCGTGGCTGGATCTGAGCAGCACGCTGTGGTTCACCACCGCCACCAGCCGCATGTTCAACAGCAACGTCGCCAACACGCCGCTGTTCAAGGACGTGCCCAACGACCAGATGCCCGACACGCTGGGCGAGACCTATGGCCCGGGACTGCAGTCGGACGTGAAGACCCAGCGCTGGGGCGTGGACAGCAGCAACACCACGCGCTTCAGCAATGATCTGGGCGACTGGACGCTGCGTTATGGCGCCTCCTTCCAGCACGAGGACACCGCGCCCAACTCACCGGTGCTGCCGGTGGATTTCAACAACAACCGCTACCTGCGCTCGGGCACGCGCCGCGAGGCCAGCGTCGTCGCCTCGCTGCAATGGCAGCCGTGGGACTGGCTGTCGCTGACCGCGGGCGGCCGCTTCACCGACTACCGCACCCGCGACCGCAACCGCGTGGCCTTCGTCAGTGAATCGCGCGACCTGCGCTACACCTTCGCGCGGCTGAGCAAGGGCGGCCAGCTGCTGCCCGGCTGGTACAAGGAGTGGTACCCGGATGCCCAGGGCAATTACACCTATGACTCGCTGCGCGCCACGCCCTATGGCGACAGCACGCTGGGCCAGGCCTACGATTTCGACGGCTTCATTCCTGATCCGCGCGGCGCCAACGGTTTCTATACCAAGCAGATTCCCACCGCCTGGGGCTACAAGCCGGCGATCCGGCGCTCCGGCCACGGCTTCGCGCCGTATGCAGAGGCGCGCTTCAACCTCGACGAGGACATGTTCTTCTACGTTAAGTACGCACAGGGCTGGAAGATGCCCAGCCTGTTCGAGTCGACGCTGGGCAACAGCACCTCGGCGCCGGTGGCCGACCTGAAGCCGGAGAAGAACCGTTCCTGGGACATCGGCTTCAGCCTGCTCAAGCGGGACCTGTGGCGCGACGGTGACCGCCTGGCGTTCAAGGTGGCCTGGTTCAAGAACGATATCGACAACGCGATCACCCGTCGCTTCGATTCCAGCAACTGGGCGTTCTACGTCGACAACGTCGACAACTACACGGTGTCTGGCTATGAGCTGCAATCCGGTTATGACGCCGGCATCGCCTATCTGGACCTGTCGGCCAGCTACTACCAGCGCGCGCGTACCTGCGATGCGGCCACCGCCAAGCGCCTGCGCGAAGACCCCTATGCGAAGTGGAGCAAGCTGGACACCACCCCGGACTGCGTGGATGGCGGCTTCGGCACCTCGTTCGTCAACGCGCAGAACCCACCGAAATACTCGATTCACAGCACGCTGGGCTTCCGCCTGTTCGACAAGCGGCTGGATACCGGCATCCGCCGCACCTACAACAGCGGCCCCACCCACGAACTGGACAAGCCCTGGAACACCACCGGCTCGACCGGCCTGCAGAACATCTACCTGCCGACCGCGATCTATGACTTCTATGCGCGCTGGCAGTTCACCCCGAAGGCCGAGGTGGAACTGGTGGTCAGCAACCTGCGCAACACCTACTACATGGACACGCTGGCGATGAGCCTGATGCCGGGCCCGGGGCGCACCACGCGGCTGAACTTCACCGCACGCTTCTGAGTGCTTCAGAAACAGCAACGCCCCGGGGAGATCATCCCCGGGGCGTTTGCCTGCGGCGGCTCACGCTCTGGAAGGTGCCAACCGTGGTTCTGGTAGGCGCCAACCTTGGTTGGCGCAACGATGCATCACTTCGCGGTACTCAGCAGCAGCACTGCAATAGTGACCAGCGCAATGCCGACCCAGCCGATCGGGCGCAGTCGGTTACCGAACAACAGGCGGCCGCAGGTGGCGGTACCGATCACGCCGATCGCCCCCCACATCGCATAGGCCGTGGCCAGATCCATGTAACGCACCGCCTGGCCCAGCAGGGCGAAGGCGATCCAGACCAGGATGATCGCGCCGACGCCCCATCGCCAGCGGCGGAAACCTTCCGACTTGGCCACCATCATGTTGGCGGCGACGTCGATCAGGGCCGAACAGATCACGAAAAACAATGCCAAGGTATTCATCAGTGCGCCTCCCCGAGGGTGACGCAGACGATGCCGACCACCGCCAGCACCAGGCCGGCCAGCTGCTGCAGCGACAGGCTTTCACCGAAGACGGTGATTCCGACCACGGTCAGCAGGGTCAGGCCGAGGCCTTCCCACACTGCGTAGGCCACGCCCACGGCGATGCGGCGCACCGACTGCGCCAGGAAGAAGTAGGACAGCGCCAGCGCGCCGGCCATGATCAGGTAACCGGTCCAGCCGCCATCGCGGGCGGCATGGGCCATGAACGAGGTGCCGACCACTTCGGCGACGATCGCCACGGTCAGGCAGGCCCAGGCGACCAGCGCGCCACGGGCGGGAACAGTACGGGACATGTGAAACTCCTTGCAGGGCGGGGACCGCGCCGCCTTTTCATAGATCCACGCCGTGTGTGGAGGATCCGGAACGCCCCGCAGACGGCGGCGACGGAAGCCAGTATCATCGCCTTTTGCGGTGGTATCAAAATGGATTCCATCGACAGGAGCGATGGATAAATGCCCTACTCCCCTGAATCCCTGCAGGCCTTCGTGGAAGCCGCGGCGCTGGGCTCGTTCTCGGCGGCGGCGCGACGCCTGCGCAAGACCCAGTCGACGGTCAGCACCGCCATCGCCCACCTGGAAGCCGACCTGGGCGTGAGCCTGTTCGACCGCAGCGGGCGCTACCCGCAGCTGACCGAGGCCGGGCGCCAGGTACTTGGGCACGCGCAGGAAATCCTGGCTGCCGATGCCCGCCTGCAGCAGTTGAGCGTGCGCCTGGCCGCACCGGTCGAGCCGCGCTTGACCGTGGCATTCTCCGACGTCTACCAACTGGACCCGGAACAACGGGTGCTGCAACGCTTCGCCGAGGCGTTCCCGGAGATCGAGCTGGAATGGCTGGATGCCGAGGGCGAGGACGTGCTGGAACTGGTGAGCAACGGACGCGCCGCGCTGGGTCTGCTGCCACGGCAGGAGCACTATCCGGACGGACTGGTGGCACGGCCGCTGGCGCACCACAGCGAGCTGTCGGTGTATGTGGCGCGCGAGCATCCGCTGGCCAGCGCTGGCCGTCGCGCCGCCGCGCAGCTGGCGCGGCATAGACAGGTGCGCCTGAGCGCGGAAGTCGATCAATCCCGCGTGGTCACCGGCCTGGCCTGGACTGCCACCGATTACCTGATGGTGATGGAGATGGCCGAGGACGGCCTCGGCTGGGCCGAACTGCCGCGCGCATTGGTACAGCGCTACGACCGCGGGCGGATGGTGGAACTGCTGCTGCCCGGCTGGCCGCGGCGCATCCACAGCGACCTGCTGTGGCGCCGCGACACGCCGCCAGGCCCAGCCGCACTCTGGTGGGCCGACGCGCTGGGGTGAAAAGGGGACGGAGGGGATTAAGTCGTTTGTGCCACAAACGACTTAATCCCCTCCGTCCCCTTTTTCAGTTGCCGGCCAGCGGCCGGCACTACCGATCAGGGGTGCACCAGCGCGTAATCCAGCGCCGAGCACACTGCGGCCACCTGCGCGTCGTTGCACTGCTGCGGGGTCGCACGCGGGCTGTCCGGGTAGACCTCGGTGGTGGTGGTGTACTTCGCCCCGGTAATGCCGGCGCACAGGCCCAGCTTCACCAGCGGGTACTCGATCACGCCATGCGCCACCACCGGCGAACCGATGATCTCGCCCTTGTCGTCGGCCGGCGCGATGTGGGTGACCTTTTCCACCGCGGCGATGACCGCCTGCTGGAAGGCCGGTTGTGGGTTCTCGCTGTCGTCCACCAGGTAGAACCCATCGGGAATCAGGCCCGGCTCGAACGGCTTGCCGTCACGCGCGGCCAGCGCCGGGCGGAACTCGCTCTCGTCGCTGTCCGTGGTTTCGTGCAGGTCGATGTGCAGCACGAACTGGTCCTTGATCGGTGTGATCAGTTCGATGACGGCGGTCGATTCGCGGGCCGGGCCGTCGGCCCGGAAGTTGCGGTTCGGGTCGATCGCATCGAAGTTCCAGCGGTTGATGCGCTCGAAGCCCCACGGATTCACGCACGGCGCCACCAACAGGTTTGCCTTGCCGGCATAGTCGGCAGCGTGCTTTTCGAGGAACTCCAGCGCGCCCATCACGCCGCTGGTCTCGTAGCCATGCACGCCACCGGTGACCAGCGCGGCCGGCAGCGCCGGGTTCCAGTCGCGGCTGCGCAGGGCGAACAGGGTATAGGTCTCGCCGGCGTAGTCGAGCTGGCCGTAGGCCACCTTGTCAAAGCGCGAAGCCAACGCCTCGATGCGCGGCAGCACCTCCTCGTCGTAGCGACGCAGGCGCTGCTGGCGGCCACGCCACGCCTCCCGTTCCGCCGCTCCCCACGGCTGGCCAGGGGTTCCGACGGGGTAGAAAGCGGCTTGGGACATGGCAGATCTCAGCGAGTCAGGAAGCAATCGCCCACTCTACCACCGGCCCATCGGCATGAACCGGCGGCGCATTCCAATGGCGAATGGAATCAGCAATAATTCTCATTTACCACCTTCCACGACCCGCGCCAATGCCCATCCACGCCCTGCAACCGGCCCGCCTGCCCCTGGCTGCCGCCCTCGCCCTGTGCCTGCTCCCGGCCACCAGTGCCTTCGCCCAGGACGGCGCCACCACGCTGGACAGCATCCAGGTCTCCGGCAGCTGGCTGGGCACCGGCCTGCATGACAGCGTCAAGAGCTTTGCCGGCGCACGCACGGTGGTCGACCGCCAGCGCATCGAGGCCAGTGGCGCGGCCAGCATCGGCGATGCCATGCGCCGCATCCCCGGCGTGCAGGTCACCGACAACTCCGGCACCGCCGGCAGTTCGGTCTCGCTGAACATCGGCGTGCGTGGCCTGACTGGGCGCTACTCGCCGCGCTCGACTGTACTGCTGGATGGTGTACCGCTGGCGGTGGCGCCGTATGGCCAGCCGCAGCTGTCGTTCGCGCCGACCAGCCTGTCCAACATCGAATCGATCGACGTGGTGCGCGGCGGCGGCGCGGTGCGCTACGGCCCGCAGAACGTGGGCGGCATCATCAACTTCAGCACCCGTGCCATTCCCACCGGGGCCGGCCTGCACGGCGAAGCGGGCATGCGCTACACCGCCTACGACCATGGCGGCGGTGACAGCACCCAGTACAACGCCTTCCTCGGCGGCACCGGCGACAACGGCCTGGGCGCGGCCCTGCTGTATTCCGGCCAGGATGGCCGCGGCTGGCGCCAGGGCAGCGATGACCGTTTCAACGACCTCGCGCTGAAGTTCGCGTACGCCATCGACGAACAGCAGGAACTGCGCGCCAAGCTCTCCTACTACGATGTGCGCTCGCTGACGCCGGGCGGCCTGACCCGTGCCCAGTACGAGGCCGACCCGTTCCAGAACACCCGTCCCACCGATTTCTGGAAGGGCCACCGCACCGGCATCGACCTGGGCTACACCAACACGCTGTCGGACAACAGCGAGTTCGAGGTGCTGGCCTATTACAACGAGAGCACCCGTGCCAGCTCGCTGATCAACGCCACCAGTACGCAGGTGACCGTGCAGCCGCGCGACTACCGTGTGCTCGGCATCGAGCCGCGCTACACCCAGCGCCTGCACTGGGGCGCCAGCGTGCACGACATCACCGCCGGCTACCGTTTCCTGCGCGAGCGTGGCAACGACCGCAGCTACACCGTCACCCGCCGCACCGGCGTGGCAAGCGCCACCAACCGCTTCGACAACGCCACCGACGCGCACGCGGTCTACATCGACGACCGCATCGCGATCGGCCAGTGGCGGATCACCCCGGGCGTCCGCATGGAATGGATCGACATGGACCGCCGCCAGGCCGGTGGCGCGGCGACCTTCAGCAGCCGCAACGACAAGGCCCTGCCCTCGATCAACATCGCCTACCTGCTGACCCCGCAGCTGACCGTGTTCGGCAACTACACCACCTCGTTCGGGCCGGTGCAGAACATCCAGCTGAATTCGCAGAGCGCCAGCAACCCGCTGAACCCGGAAATCGCCAGGACCACCGAACTGGGTGCGCGCTGGCAGGACGGTGCACTGCGCGCGGAAGTCACCGTGTTCAAGATGCGCTTCGACAACCAGATCCTGCAGGTACCGGGCATCACCCCGCCGACCTTCCAGAACATCGGCGCCACCGACCACAAGGGTGTGGAAAGCGCGCTGGAGTACCGCTTCGCCGAGGACAGCGCGCTGGCCGGGCTGGAGCTGTACGCCAACTACACCTGGACCAAGGCGATCCAGCAGTCCGGTGACAACCGCGGCCTGGACGTGCCGTTCTACTCGCGCGACACCGACAGCGTCGGCGCCCGCTACGCGCTGGCCGGCTGGACCTTCAATGTCTCCAGCACCCACCAGAGCGGCCAGTTCTCCGATGCCGCCAACACCTGGCAAGAAACCGCCGATGCGCGCGTGGGCCGCGTGCCCGGCGTGCGCCTGTGGAATGCACAGGTGGCCTGGCAGGTGCCGGGACTGGGTGACAGCGAGATCGCGCTGGGCGTGAACAACCTGGCCGACAAACGCTGGTATACCCGCAACGTCGATGGCAATGCCGGCCGCATGGTGGCTGCGCCGCGCACCTTCTACGTGCAGGGCCGCTACCGGTTCTGAGGCGATAGCCGCCCGATACAGTGACGGCGGTGCTCACGGTGGCGGCGTATCATGCCGCCACCATGTCACAGCCTGTTTCGCCATCGCGCCTGCACCTGGCCTTCCAGGGCCTGCGCCTGCGCCTGCGTGGCAGTGACCTGTGGTTCATCGCGCTTGCCCTGCTGGTCGGCCTGATCGCCGGCTACCTGACATTGCTGCAGTCGGGCATCGCACGCTGGCTGCAGGGCACCCTGTACGGGCTGGACGACGGCATGCGCCTGAGCTCCCTGCCCTCGCTGACCTGGACCGCGCTGCTGGTGCTGCCACTGGGTGGCCTGCTGGTCGGCCTGGTCAGCCTGGCCGCGACCCGGCTCAAGCGGCCCCTGCTCGATGCGGTCGAAGCCAATGCGCTGCACGGCGGCCGCATGTCAATGCGCGACAACCTGATCGTGCTGACCCAGACCCTGCTGTCCAATGGTTGCGGCGCCTCGGTCGGCCTGGAGGCTTCGTATACGCAGATGGGCGCGGGCAGCGGCTCGCAGCTGGGCCGGGTGATGCGCCTGCGTCGCAACGACGTACGCATCCTGGTCGGCGCTGGTGCCGCCGGTGCCATTGCCGCCGCCTTCGGTGCGCCGCTGGCCGGTGCGTTCTATGCGTTCGAGATCGTCATCGGCGCCTACACCCCGGCCGCGCTGGCGCCGGTGGCGGTGGCCGCGTTGGCCGGCGCGTTCGTGGCCGACCAAGCCGGCATCGAGGCCTACCTGCTGCCTGCCGCCTCAACCATCGACGTGCGAGCCGCCGACTACGCCATCTACGGCCTGCTCGGCTGCTGCTGCGCGATGGTCGGCATCGCCATCATGCGCCTGATCGCCTCGATTGAAGGCACCGTCAAACGCAGCCCTCTGCCGGCCTGGGGACGGCCGGTGGTGGGTGGACTGCTGCTGATTCCACTGGCACTGGCCAGCCCGCAGGTGCTGTCGTCCGGCCACGGCGCCCTGCACCTGGACCTGACCACGCACCTGCCGCTGATCTGGATCGGCGGCCTGCTGGCCCTGAAGTGCCTGGCCTCGGGCATCTCGCTGGGCTTCGGCTTCCGCGGTGGCCTGTTCTTCGCCTCATTGTTCATGGGCACCCTGGTCGGCGCCCTGTTCGCCGGCCTGTTGGCGATGGCCACCGGCGTGCCGGTGATTGATGCAACTTCGGCCGCACTGGCCGGCATGGCCGCGCTGGCCGCCGCCGTGGTCGGCGCACCGATGACCATGGCCATGCTCGTGCTGGAAGGCACCCACGACTTCCTGCTGACCAGCGTGGTGATGAGCGCGGTGCTGGTCTCCAGCACGCTCGTGCGGCAGTGGTTCGGCTACTCGTTCTCGACCTGGCGCATGCACCTGCGCGGCGAGACCATCAAGAGCGCCCGCGACGTGGGCTGGGTGCAGAACCTCAACGCCGGCCGGTTGATGCGCAAGGGCGTGGCCACCGCCCCGGCCGACCTCGATGCCGCCGCCTTCCGCCAGCGCTTCCCGCTGGGCTCGGGCAGCCGCGTGATCCTGATCGACAGCGAAGGCCATTACGCCGGGATCGTGCAGATTCCGCGCGTGTACGGCGACGGCGTGAAGCCCGAAACCATGATCGGCGAACTGGCGGAAAACCGCGACGTGTCACTGTTGCCGAGCGCGGACGTGGTCACCGTGATGCAGCGCTTCGACCACACCCAGGCCGACGAACTGGCCGTGGTCGCTGCCGACGGCCAGGTGCTGGGCGTGGTCTCCGAAGCCTTCGTACGCAAGCGCTACGCCGAGGAACTGGACAAGCGCCAGCGAGAACTGATGGGCGAGCGGGTCGAGGACACCGACTGACCCCGCAAAAAGGGGACGGAGGGGATTAAGTCGTTTCTGGCCCCTCGAAATCCACGCATGGCGTGGATCTACTGTCACCTCGACCGGGTAGACTCCGGCCATGCGCTTCATTGAAACCTTCCAGCCCGGCCCCTTCGCCGACACCGTGATCAGCCTGCTGGCCGCCTTCGTGCTGGGCACGCTGATCGGCGCCGAGCGCCAGTACCGGCAACGCACCGCCGGCCTGCGCACCAACGTGCTGGTCGCCGTCGGCGCCGCTGCCTTCGTCGACCTGGGCATGCGCATCGCCGGCAGCGCCGAGGCGGTGCGGGTGATCTCCTACGTGGTCTCCGGCGTCGGCTTCCTCGGCGCCGGCGTGATCATGAAGGAAGGCATGAACGTGCGCGGCCTCAACACCGCCGCCACCCTGTGGTGCTCGGCGGCGGTCGGCAGCTGTACCGGCGCGGACATGCTGGCCGAAGGCGTGCTGCTGACGGTCTTGATCATCGCCGGCAACACCCTGCTGCGGCCGCTGGTGAATGCGATCAACCGCATTCCGATCAACGAGACGGCCACCGAGGCCACCTACGAGGTGCGCCTGAGTGTGGATGCCGAAGCCGTGCCGCGCGTCCGCGAGCGCCTGGTCGATGCGCTGGAGGCCGCGCAGTATCCGGTCGGTGATGTGCAGGTGGTCGAGCATGCCGACGCGCCCACTGATGTGATCGCGGTGCTGGTCAGTACCGCCGTGAGTGCCGATGAGCTGGACGTGGTGCTGGCGCGGATGGAGCACGTGCCGGGCGTGCTGCATGCCACCTGGGAAGTCAGTACCCGCGATTGACGGGGCTGCGCGGGTTCACCCACCCGCCAGGCGCTGCTGGGCCCGCAGCAACTTACGGAACGAACCGCACTGGCGCGCATCCTGCGCTTCCGGGCAGGCCGCCGCGCGTTGTAGATGGCGGCGCACCCGCTGCAGCTGGGTGATCTGCTGCTGCAGCACATCGGCCTGTGCCAGCAGGGCTTCGCGATCCAGCGTAATGCATCCGCGCTGAGGCGGCAGCGACAACCCGATCTGCTGCAGCGACAACCCGGCCGACTGGCCAAGGCCGATCAACGCCAGGCGCTCCAGCACCTGCTCGTCGTACTGCCGGCGCAGGCCGCGACGGCCCAGCGACTGCAACAACCCGAGCTGCTCGTAGTAACGCAGGGTCGAGGCCGGCACGCCGCTGCGCTTGACCACCTCGCCGATATCCAGTTCACGCATGGGCTTGACCTCAAGTCGCCTTCAAGCATCAACCTATGGGCAACTTCCCGGCAGGACAAGGCCATGGCCAGTACATCCCCCGTTGATCAGAATGCGCTCTGGAATGGCCCTGGCGGCCAGATCTGGGTCGCCCAGCAGGCCATCCTCGACGGCCTGTTCCAGCCCATGGCCGACCTGCTGGTGGCCGAGCTTCCGCAAACCGTCACGCAACTGCTCGATATCGGCTGTGGCACCGGCGCGAGCCTGCTGGCATCAGCCGCCGCTCGCCCGGCGACACACAGCACCGGCCTGGACATCTCCGCGCCGATGCTGGCACTGGCCCGCCAGCGCGCCGAGGCGGCCGGACTGGACGCGGACTTCATCCTGGCCGATGCGCAGCAGCATCCGCTGCCCTCCGCGCACTTCGACTGGATCCAGTCGCGGCTGGGTGTGATGTTCTTCGAGGATACCGGCGCGGCCTTCGCCAACCTGCACCACGCCGCGCGACCGGGTGCCGGCCTGCGTTTCATCGCCTGGCGCAGCGCAGAGGAGAACCCATTCATGACGACGGCCGAGCGTGCCATTGGCGATGAACTCGATCTACCCCCACGCGCACCAGGAGCACCCGGCCAATTTGCCTTTGCCGATGGCCAGCGCGTGCAGCGTCTATTGCAGGCCGCCGGCTGGAAGGATGTGGAGTTGGTCGCGGTAGACCTGCCCTGCTCGATCGCCCGCGATGAACTGCCGACCTATGTCGGCCAGCTGGGCCCGTTGGGCTTGGCGCTGCGGAACCTGCCCGAAGACCGCGCCGACGCACTTCGAAACAAGGCGCTGGCCGCGTTCGCGCCCTTCATCGAAGGCGACCGTGTGCGCGTCGATGCCGCCTGTTGGCTGGTCCGCGCCCGCGCCTGATACAAAAAAGGGGACGGAGGGGATTAAGTCGTTTCCGGCACAGCCGGGGCAAGAACGACTTAATCCCCTCCGTCCCCTTTTTCTACTACAGCGCCTCGCCGGCGTCCGCCAGGCGCGATTCAATCAGCGCATACCACTGCTGCAGCACGTCGATCAGCATGTCCAGCTCGGCGTCGGTGCGCTGCGCGCGCCCACTGCGCAGGCAGGCCTGGGCTTCCTGCAGCTGGGCCAGGAAGCCGGCCACGGTATCGGCCTGCAGGATCAACCCCGGCAGGCGCCGCCCGGGAATGCGCACCACCGCATGATTGCCGAGCTGGCCGTACACACTCAGTGTGGTTTCCGTCTTCATGGAAAGAGGCAGGAATTGGGCGTTCATCGCGTGCACCATGGAAAACCTGAGCCGCCGGCAGGCGTGGACAACGGGGGAGACGTGGCCACGTCCTGCCGGCGGTCAGGGGGGACTCGGGATGCCGGGGACTCGCCCCGGCGCAGGATTCTCAGCGTGGCTGCGCCACACCCGCGATCTGCACGCGCCGGTTCGGCGCCAGGCAGGCGATCAGCTCGCGACGGTTGCGCTGCTCGCACTGCACGATCGGCTCGGCCGCGCCGCGTCCTTCGGCACTGATGCTGGCTGCAGGCACGCCGCCCTGCACAAGCGCGCTGCGCACGGCCTCGGCACGTCGCTGCGACAGGGCCTGGTTGTAGCTGGCACTGCCGATACGGTCGGTATACCCGGTCACCCGGATTGACTGCACCTGACTGGCCTCGCGCACCTGTGCCAGCACGCCCTGCACTGCTTGCTGCCCCTCGGCGCTGAGCACCGCGCTGTCGAAACCGAACAACGCGTCGGCGGACAGGCGCAGCGGCTGCTCCGGCAACGGCGCCGGTGCGGGCGGGGCCGGAGGCCGCGGCGGGTCCAGCACCGCCGCACATGATTCAGGCTTCCAGTAGCCGCCCTGGGCGATGCCCTTGCTGTCGAAGCGGACCTGGAACTGGCAGGTGAAGTATTCGGCCCCCTGTGCGGTGCGGAAGTTGAACAGGTAGTTCCACTCGCGCACGCCCCACATGCCTTCATTGAAATGCGGCGTGCCCAGCAGCGTGTACAGCTGGCGCTTGCTCATGCCCGGCGCGAAACGGCGCAGGTCGGCGACGTCGGGATAGATGCCTTCCTTCAACGAGGCCTTCGAGGCCTCCGGGAACTGCACGGCGGTGGTTTCGGCAGGACCCTCGGCGGCCGGCGCATGGCTGCGGCAGGCGGCCAGCAGGCCCATTCCCAGGACCAGGCCCAGCACTGCGGCCATCTGGCCGGTGCGGGCGATGCGATGCTGTTTCATGTCATTCCCCCTTTGGACGTTTCCGCGATGCCGGGCCGCGCGTGCGGCCCGGCGGCGGGGATCACCACTGGATGCCTGCACCGACGGCCACACCGGCCTCGCCACGGCTGTTGGTGGAGCCGCTGAACTTGTAGATCCAGCGCCCTCCTTCGGAAACACCGGAGATACCAACCGCCACGCCCGACTCGCCGTTGTAGCTGCCGGCGGCGACCGAGGCCATGCTGCGGCCCGCTTCGCTGGGCTGCGGCAGTGCTGCGGTGGCCATTGCCGAGGCGATACCGGCCGAGGCGCGGTTGTCGGTCTTGCGCAGGTCGCGCTCGAAGCCACCCATGCGCTCGTCGGTGTAGGCCTTCGACCAGTCCAGGGTCTGCGCCATGCCCGACTTCAGCTGGTCGACGTTGACTGCGTCGGTACCGGCGGTGCCGGCGGCGACGTTACGCACCGTGGTCGGGCCGCTGTTGGTGCTGCCCAGCGTGACACTGTTGTAGTTGGTCGCGCCGTTCACCGTGGTGTCGTAACGGATCGTGCCCTGCTGCGAGGCCTGCAGCTGGCGTACGTTGACCGCGTCGGTAGCCTGCGAACCGTCGGCCACGTTGACCACCTGGCGTTCGGCACCGGCGGCACCCACTGAGACCGTGTTGGCCCGGTTCGCCACCGAACCCGCACCCAGCGCCACCGAGTTGTCGGCCTGCGCCTGCGAGCCATTGCCCAGCGCGGTCGAGTTGGCACCGGCGGCGGTGGAGCCTGCACCACCGGCAGCCGAGTTGGCACCGCTGGCGGACGGATCGGCCAGGTTGTTGGTGTTGTTGGCGCGGAAGCTGCCGGCCACGTTGGTGATGTTCTGGATCTTCTGGTCGGTGTACTTCTTCGACTCGTCGATGGCGTAGTTCACGCCGTTCTTCAGCTGGCCGACGTTGGTTGCGTCGTACGTATCGGAACCGTCGGCGACATGGGTGATCTTGCGCTCGCTGCCGGTGCTGCCGACCGAAACCTCACCGGCCGAGTTGCTGGCGCCGGTCTGGCCATAGGCGCCGGTGTAGCCGCTCTGCGCACCGACGCTGGCCACCGACCCGGCACCCAGGGCGACGCTGTTGCCGGCACTGGCGCTGGCGCCGTTGCCGACCGCCACGCTGTTGGCACCGGCCGCACTGGCCTGCGGGCCGACCGCCACCGCTTCCGCACCGGCAGCCGTTGCAGGCGCTGCGGTCGAGTTCACTGCCAGGTAGGCACTGCCACCGCTGTTGTTGGTGATGCGTTGGTTGAGGACCTTCAGCGAGCCGTCCACCGCAGTGAAGGCGGCGGTGACATTGTTGTAGTCGCCGCTGGTAAAGGTGCCGTCGGTGGCGATGCTGGAGATGCTGAACTTCGGCGCGGTCCACACGTTGGTGGTGCCGTTGTACGCGGTGGTGCCACCGAAGTAGTTGGCGATGGTGCTGTTCGTGCTGAACAGCTGGTCGCCGGTGATGGCGTCACTGCTGCCGGCCAGAATGCTGCCGGCGGCGACGTTGGTGATCTTCACCGCGCCGGTGCCGGTACCCGTCAGCGTCACGCTGTTGAGCACGTTGCCACTGCCATCGACATCGTACTTCACGGCCAGCTTGTCGATCTCGCCGGTCTGGTCGGCGACGTTGGCCAGCGAGTTGCTGACCGCATCGAAGGCGGTACCGACGTCGTTGTAGCTGCCCTTGGTCACGGTGCCGTTGGCGGCGACGTTGTTGATCGAGTAGGTCGGTGCGGTCAGCACGCCGCTGGCGTTGACCGCTGCGCCACCACCGAGGTGGGTGGCCACGGCCTGGTTGGCCGCAAACAGCTGGGCGCCGTTGATGGCCTCGCTGCTGGTGGCACTGACCTGGCCCGGGCCGAGATTACGCAGCGTGGTAGCCGTGCCGGTCTGGCCGAGCGTGGCACTGGCGTAGTTGACGCTGCCGTCGCCATTGAGGTCATAGCGCAGTGCCCCCTGTTCCGACGCCTGCAGCTGGCCGACATTGACCGCATCGGTCGCTGCGGTACCCGCAGCCAGGTTGGTGACCTGACGCTCGGCACCGGCGGCACCGATGGACACGCTGTTGGCACGGTCAGCCAGGCTGCCGGCACCCACCGCGATGCTGTTGGCGGCGGTGGCGCGGGCGTTGGTACCGACCGCGATCGAGTCGGCGCCGCTGGCCAGTGCCTCGGTACCGGTCGAGTTCACCCGCAGATACTTGGTGCCACCGTTGCGGATGTCGGTGATCTGCGTGTTGAGATTGACCAGCGAACCATCGACCGCGGCGAAGGCATCGGTGGCGTTCTCATACAGACCCTTGGCGATCGCACCGCCGGTGGAGATGGTGCTGATCTCGAACAGTGGTGCGGTGAAGGCACCGCTGGCCGGATCGAAGGCTGCGCGACCGCCGAAGAAGCTGGCGATGGCCGCATTGGTCGCCGCCAACTGGCCGCCATTGACCGCTTCCAGGCTGCCGGCGGTGACCGTACCGCCGGCCAGGTTGCCGATGGTGGTAGTGCCGGTGCCCGCACCGAGCGTGACGCGGCGATAGTTCGGATTGCCGGCACCGTCCAGATCGTAGGTCACCGCAGCGGCCGCCACATCATCGATCAGGCTGATGGCACCCTTCAGCTGGGCCACGTTGACCGCATCGGTATTGACACTACCGGCGGCCACGTTGGTGATCTGGCGCTCGCCGCCTCCGGCGGTACCCACCGACACTTCACCGGCCGAGACCTGCGGCGCAGTGAGCCCATAGGCGCTGTAGCTGGCCTGGGCACCGCGCAGCGCGGCCGAACGGTAGCCCAGTGCAACCGAATTGGCCTGGTTAGAGGTCGCCTCGGCACCGAGCAGGGTCTGCCCGTTGGCCGTGCCCACCGCGCTGTCGCCGACGATCACCGAATGGCCCATGCGTGCGGCGTAGTCCGCGGTCGGCACGCCGGTCGGGTTGCTCGGGTCATTGGTGCCTGCACCTGGGAAGGCCACGTTGGCATCGACCTTCGGCAGTTCGTGGCGGGCATTGGCGCCAATCACCACTTCCTTCGAACCGTTGGCAAAGGCGCCGTCACCCATCAGCACCTGGTAGTCCTGCGCCGCATTGACTGCCCAGCAGGAGATGTCGGCCAGGGCGATGTCCAGGCACTTGGCCGCCCACGCCGGCGAATCCTTCGGTAGCAGCAGCCCGAGCAGGCCGCCCGGATTGCCGTTGTTGATGTTGTAGATGTAGCTGTCGGAGGTGACACCACCGATCAGGGTCAGGTGCGAGCTGCCGCCGGTGACGGCGCCACCCAGGCCGTTGAGAGTGCTGCCGACCGGCGACAGGTTGACCACGGGCAGGCCCAGCACATTGACCGTCGAGTAGGTCTGCATCACGTTGGCGTTGCTGAGCTTGAGGTTGCCGTTGCTCAGGTAGCCGTTGCCGCCAAACAGGCTGGTGGTGGTCGGGCCAATCAGCTGCCCGACGTTGCCAACCAGGCCGCCGGTGCCGATGATCAGGCCCGCGTTCGGATCGGCCGGAGCCGGCGCCTTCGGGCTGGTCGGCGGGATCGCCGAGGGCTTGGTCAGGCCGAGACCGCCGAGGGTGCCGCCGACCAGGCCGCCTACGGCACTGCCGAGATTGCCGATGGTGCCGTTGAGGTTGCCATTGAGCAGGTTGCCGACGGCGCCGCCGACATTGCCGAGCGTATCGCCCAGCAGGCCCCCCAGGCCGCCGGTGCTGCCACCTGTAGCGCCATTGAGTACACCGCCGACGGTGCTGCCCACCGCACCCACTGTATTGTTGAGCGTGCCGCCCACAGTTCCGCCGACAGCACCAACCGTGCCAACTGCACCGTTGAGTGCACCGCCGACGGTGCTGCCGACCGAGCCGACCGTGCCGTTGAGTGCACCACCCACAGTGCCGCCGACTGCACCAACCGTGCCAACCGCACCGCTGAGTGCGCCGCCGACGGCGCTGCCGACCGAACCGACCGTGCCGTTGAGCGCACCACCGACGGTGCCGCCGACTGCACCAACCGTACCAACGGCGCCATTGAGCGTGCTGCCCACTGCGCCGCCTACCGTTCCAACCGCGCCGTGCAAGGCGCCGCCGACCGCACCAACCGTGTTGCCTACGGTGCCATCAAGCACGCCACCCACGGCGCCACCTGCCGCGCCGACAACGCCGCCCACCAGGCCACCCACGCCCAGTGCGCTGTTCTGCGCTGCCACAGTCGCTTGGCCGGCCAGCTTCAGATTGCGGTCGGCCACGACTTCCTGGCCATCGGGCGCCTGCACGCGCACTTTGCCGGCAACACCGGTATCGAAAGCTGCGGTGATCGCACGATCATGGGTCTCGCCCGGCAGCTCCTCCTTTGCCGGCAACGTGACCGCCGCCGTCGCCTTGACTTGCCCCTGGCCATCGATCTGGTGGCCCGCCAGCTTCAGCTGCGAATCCACCTTGCCGTCAACGGACGCCTTGAGGCCGGACAGCGAGCCAGCGGATGCGCCAGCAACAGCGGCGGCCGCCTTGGCACCGGTATCGATCGAGGCCACCTGGGCACCGGCGATGCCAACCCTGGCCTTCGCCTGCGCATCCGCAGCCACACCGAGCGGCGCATGCGCGGACGGCGCAACGTTGGCCGCCAGTGAGGCATCAATCTTCGCCACATTGGACGCTGCGTGCCCCAGCCCGACATTGGCGCGAACATCGGCGGCCAGTGCAGGAACCGCGACCTGCTTCGGCGCGGCGTTCGCCGCCAGCTTCACCTGTACGGTAGCCGGCGGCACGTCGCGCACGATCGGCAGCGAGGTCGTACTCAGCTGCAGGCCCACACGCGCGTCTGCGCTGATCGCCGGACTGCTCTGCGCCTGGCGCGATGCCGCGGCCAGCGCGACTTCTGCGTCGACCTTGACCGGCATCGGCTGCGCGTACTTCGCGGCCAGTGCCTGCAGATCACGCAGCGACTGATTGGATTCGGATGCTCCTGCATTCCCGCTGGCCAGCGCACACAGCAGGGCCAGGGCCAGTGCGGTCGGCATCAGCAGGACACTGCGCGGATCGCGGGCGGCGCTGCCGCCGCTATCGCCGGTGGCCAGTTCCGAGGCCACAACCAGAGCATTGAGCTGGCGGTTCCATACACGCCGGTAGATGCGGTTCATGAGCATTTCCCCCGTAGGCGAACAACTGGAATGTCAGTGGACTTGCCGTTAGGCAGGTGACTGACATTTCAGCGTTTGCAACGGCGGCTGCGCACTTCATTCCGGCACGGCAATCGCGCATTCCGGCAAATCCACGGTCGGAATCGGCAGCCGGTTATGCAGAAGCGGCAACCATATCGGCAAGCGGATATGCAATTCCGGCAGGAACCGCCGGGAAACCCTTATGGGGCCTGGATCAGGCGGGCTGGCCGATCTGCGCGGGTGCGCGCATCAGCGTGTCACGCGGCAGTTCACCAAAAACCTTGCGGTAGTTGTCGGCGAAACGCGACAGGTCCCACAGGCCACAACTGAGGGCGATGGCCTTGACCGAACGGCGGCTGGAATCGGCCATCGACAGGCTGCGGCAGGCTGCGCACAGGCGCAGCATCGACAGGTAACGATTGGGCGACGTACCGAACAGGTCCTCGAACGCGTAGCGCAGCCCACGCTCACTGACACCGGCAGCGTCGCAGATCTCATTCATGTAGATATTGCGGCGCAGGTTGAGGCGCATGAAGTTTTCCGCCCGCTGTGCGATCAGATAATGCGTGCGCCGCGCACGGCTGCAACCCGGGCGTTCGGCGGAACCCGCACCCAGCAGTGCCTGCACGTGTTCGTGCAGCAGCCGCTCGGTTTCTTCCGGCTGCAGGCCCGTGCCCTGGCCCAGCTGCAGGTGCAGCTGCTGGTAATGCTGTGCCAGCGGGGCGGCCTCGCTGGCGAGATTGAACAGTGAAAGCGCCTGTCCGGCCGGCGGCGTGCTGCGCAGGCTCAATTCGGTCAGCTTGCGTTGCACCCGTGCCACCGGCACCAGCATCAGGGTCATGTGCGTGCCCGGGCTCAGGGTGAACTCGCTGATGCCCTCGGGCATCACGGTCAGCGCCATCCCAGGGGCAAGCGGTACGCCATGGCACCAGCTCAGGGTTTCATCGGTCGCATGCAGATACCCCAGCATCGCCCAGTCCGGCGGCAGCATGAAACGTCCACGGCAATGGAATCCACAGCTGATGCTGCAGAACAACGCCTCCTCGTGCACGCGTGACGCGAAGGCCGCCCGCGGCCCATTGCCATCGAGCAGAAGCAGTTCGACATCACATACACGAAGCACGCCGCTCAGCGTCGCCAGGTCGATCGACCGCAGGCCGCTGTCGTCGCTGTCTCCTACCCCACCATCGACCATGACAGTGTCGTCCCCCCGATTATCCGCCGTGCGGTACGGCCCCCACTGCCTGACAGGGCGCGCACCTCTCATGGAATCTCTTCCATCACCGGGATGCGCGCCGCCAAGGTGCGCACCCCAAAAGAAACGCGAGTACTTGAATGCGAGTATGCCCGATAATTCAACGGGGTAAACATCTGCACCGCGTTGAATAAGATGGATACAGAGGTGAAAATCAGATTGTCGCGTTTGGCACAGTTTTCGCATGCGACCTGAAGCCTGCCTCACATTATCTGCACGTCGATGAATCGTTGTGCGGGCGAACGGATTTCCGTCACAGAACCCGGCTTGAAAATTAAGGAGCAATGGGATTCTGCCGAATTTGCATATAGGTTCCGGTTGCAGCCGGCCGCCATTCAGGCAAAGTCGATAACACGGTGATCCGGTCTTTGATAATGACCGCACCCAGGGGGACAGCATGACCATGCACGTATCGCTCGACACGTCGACCACCGGCCCCGCGCCGCGTGGTCGCGGTTGCGCGTACGGCGTCCCGCCTGGAAACGATCACCCTGCTTGAGCACAGCGGGTCCATCCCGCCGTGCCTCCTCCGCCAGGACGTGCGGAGGTCCACGGACGATCCCGGCGGAGCCGGGCCACCGCCCAACAGGTGTCCTGTAGCAGACAGGTAGAGGGAGACAAACGTCATGAACGCATCGATCCGCAAGTTCCTGAAGGAAGAAGATGGCGTTACCGCACTCGAGTACGGCCTGCTGGCGGCTGTGATTGCCGGCATCCTGATCGCGGTCGGCAATGCGCAGATCAAGTCCTTCTTCGAGACCCTGTTCACCAATCTCTCCGCATTGGCCACCAAGGCCTCCGGTAGTGCAGCACCGCCTGCCGGCGGCGGGGGCTGACCGGGACCGCGCGCAGCCGTCGGCTGCGCTTGCGGCTCATTGCAGAAGGCGGCGGCTGACCGTCCACTGACGGACAATGGAGGGTGCGATGACACTGCTGGGATTGCTGGCCATCGGTGTGTGCCTGCGGATCGCGATCAGCGATCTGTACGCCCGTCGGGTGCCCAACGCCTGGCTGCTGTCCGCATGCGCGATCACCGTTGTCGTGCTCATCGCCGGACAGTTCAACGCGCCGCGCCTGCCGTGGGCTTCCCACGTTGCCGGCGCGGCGCTCGGCCTGGTCGCATTGCTGCCTTTCCATGCAGTGCGCTGGATGGGCGCCGGTGATGTCAAATTCTTTTCGGTACTGGGATTGATGCTGGGCTGGCAGGCACTACTGCCGATCTGGATCGCGGCCAGCCTGGCAGCGGGCGCACATGCCGCACTGGTGCTGGTATCGCGACGGTTGGGTCCAGTACTGCCCATCGGCCTTCAAGCCCATATGCATCGGGCAAGTTCGCAATGGCATTCGCACCCGGCGCTGCGCGGGATGCAGAGCGCCCGCCAGGGACGCCAAGGCATTCCCTACGCCGCCTACCTGGCGGTATCCGCCATCGCCTGGGTCCTGATCAGCACGTACGGAGGCGTGGCATGAACATCCACAACCGACGCCGGCAACGTGGCGCGGCCAGCATCGAGTTCGCGCTGATGTTGATGCTGGGCCTGCTGCCGCTGCTGCTGTTCACGTTCTCCGGCGTAATGATCATGGCGGCCCAGCAGACGTTGGCAACCGCCTCGGCCGAGGGTGCACGTGCATCGCTGCGCTATGGCAGCGCCAACGAACGCCGTACCGCCGCCTGCGTTGCGGCGCGTAGTTCGATGCAGTGGCTGCTGAACTTCTCGGGTCAGCCGGTCGACTGCAGCAATGGCGGAAACAACGCCATTCTGGTCTCCGCGCAGGCCCCCTGCGCCGGACTGGCCAGCGCCCAGTGCATGACCGTGACGGTCAGCTACGACTACGCAAGCCATCCCTTCCTGCCCGGCACCGCCACGCTTTACAAGTGGGTGATGCGGGCTCCCATCCGCAGCGTCGCGGTCGCTCAGCTCGACCTCGGCAGCGGCAACTGACGTTCGGTACAGGAGACGGTTCCATGCTCAAGTTGACCCGCATTGCTGCCGTCGCCCTGATCGGGCTGGCCGTGCTGCTGGCGGTGATCGCCTTGATGATCGGGCGCAAGCCGGCCGCACCGGCCACGGTTGCCCCGATGACGCAGAGCGAAGCCCAGGCGATCACCGTGGTGGAAGCGGTGGCGCGACTGCCGGCCGGCGAACCGATCTCTGCCAACGGACTGCGTCTCGCACAGCGCAGCGCCCCGGTTTCCGGTGCCGCCACCAGCATTTCCGCCGTGGTCGGAAAGGTGCCGGTGCAGGACATCGCCGAAGGCACGGCGATCAGCAGCAACGCACTCGCGCAGGGATTCTCGCTGCAGCTGCGCCCCGGGGAACGCGCACTGGCGGTCCCGGTCGACGAGCTGGTGGGGGCCGGCAACCGCATCCTGCCCGGTGATTTCGTCGACGTGTTCCTCAACCTGCGCAATGCCCAATCCACTGCCAGCGGCCCGGCCGACGCAGCACAGACGCGCCTGCTGCTGTCGCGCCTGCGCGTGCTCAGCTATGGCCAGCAGGACATCGCCCCGGCCAACCATGACGCTGTTGCCAGCAACGAGGCCGATGGCCGCAACGATCCACGCGCCGCCGACATCACCGGAAGCAGCAGCACCCAGAGCACGGGCAGCGGGACCGCCCAGCCGGCACGCAGCGCGGTACTGGCGGTGCCGGTGGCCGATGCCAACCGGCTGCTGCTGGGTGCACAGCAGGGCAAGCTGTTCCTCGCCCTGCGCAACCCTGCCGATTCCGGCCAGCCCGATCTGGCGCTGTTCCCGCAGGCACGCGGGGTGATTGATCCCCTGCGTGGCCTGGATGCGGAACAGCAGCTTGCGCTGCAGCGGCCAGAGAATCACGCCTTCGCCGGCATCGACGGCGATGCATTGGCCGGCCGCAGCAACGCGCCCGCGCGCAGCACCCAGGATGCCCCGGCACGCGTACCCGCACCACGGCGCAGCGCCCCACGCGCATCGGGCATCGAAATCATCCGAGGTGACAGCTCCGCCCCCCGTGGTTCCCTTTGACCTGCATCGAGCGCATCCATGACCGAACGTCGCCGCAATCCACGCCCTTCCCCCCGCCAGCGCTGGCTGGCCCTGCTGCTGGTGCTGCTGGCACCGGCGACAAGCGTGGCCGCCGACGACCTGGTGCTGCAGGCGCGTGAGCAGCGCCCCTGGACCCTGCCGGGTGATCTGGAGCGGGTCGCCATTGCCGATCCGGGCGTGGCCGATATCGTGATGCTGCGCGGCCAGCGCCAGGCCCTGCTGGTCGGCAAGGCGCCGGGCACCACCACGCTCCTGCTCTGGCACCGCAAGCAGACCGAACCACAGCGCCTGCAGGTGCGGGTACAAAGTGCGGTGCAGGGTGCGGCCGACGCCGGCGCGAACGGGCTGGTATTCACCCAGCAGGACAATCAGGGCCTGCTGCAGGGAAGCACCGAGAGCGTGCTGTCGCACATGCAGGAGCAGAAGACTGCCGCCATGGCCCTGGGCAAGGATGGCCTGCTTGCCGACGCATCCACGGTGAGCAGCGGCGGCGTGGTCCAGGTCGAGGTCAAGGTGGTCGAGTTCAACAAGACCGCACTGAAGCAGATCGGCATCAGCTTCCAGAACCGCAATGGCAACTTCGCCTACGGCTTCGCCCGCCCGGGCGGCCAGCTGCCGGGCAACACCGGCATCCTGCCCGGCATGAAGGAAGGCAACTCCGGCAACGAAGCCGAATCGCCCATTTCTTCGGCCTTCCGCCTGGTGTTCGGCTCGACCAAGGGCCTGTGGAATGCCGACGTCGACCTGCTGCAGAGCAATGGCATGGCGCGTGTGCTGGCCGAACCGACACTGGTCGCGCTGTCCGGGCAGAGCGCCAGTTTCCTGGCCGGCGGCGAGCTGCCGATCCTGGAACCGCAGGGGCTGGGCACCACCACCATCACCTACAAGCCCTTCGGCATCGGCCTGACCGTGACACCGACGGTACTGGCACCGAACCGCATCGCCCTGAAAGTCGCACCGGAAGCCAGCGACCTGGACTACAGCAACGCCATCGCGCTCAACGGCGTGCAGATTCCCTCCATCACCACCCGCCGCGCCGATACCACGGTCGAACTGGGCGATGGCGAGAGCTTCGTGATCGGTGGCCTGGTCAGTTCCAACGTGGTTTCCAGCGTCGGCAAGATCCCGCTGCTGGGTGACCTGCCGATCATCGGCTCGTTCTTCCGCAACTTCGACTACAAGCGCCAGGACAAGGAACTGGTGATCATCGTCACGCCACGCCTGGTGAAGCCTCTGGCACGCAACACCGAGCTGCCGCTGCCCGGCGACCGCGAGGCCAAGCCGCACATGCCCGAATGGGGCGCCTGGCTGCTGGGTCCGATCAGCCAGGACCCGGTGCCCGGCTTCTCACGCTGATTCCATGATGCCTGCGATACCACGCCCATGCCCTACGCCACTGCCCAGCCGCTGCATCCGCAAGGACCGCCGATGAACCTGGTCCTGTACGGAATGGATCGCGAACTGCTGCCCCGGCTGGCGGCGAAACTGCCGCCAACCACCACCCTGCACTGGCAGGACAGCAGCACCCCGACCTCCGCCCAGGACCTGCAACGCGGGCCGCAGAGCCTTGTGCTGCTCGACTTCCGCCCGGAACATGCGGCCGCCTCCAGCGTGCTGGCGCAGCAACTGCAGCAGACCGAGCCGGATCTGGCATTGGTTGCGGTCGGTGCCACCAGTGCCGGCCAGGTGGAAGGCGTTGTCATCGCATTGCGGGCGGGCCTGCGTGATGTGCTGGACCTGGACAGCGACAACGTCGGCATCGAGGCCGCGCTGCGTCGCGCCCTGTCACCACGACCGGCCGCCGCCGCGCAGCAGGCGCACAAGGCCCGTCTGATCGTCCTGCTGGGCGTGCGCGCCGGGGTCGGCACCAGTACGCTGGCCGCGCATCTTTCGGTGCTGGCACAGCAGACCCGTGCACTGGCACAGGGCGAGGCACTGCAGCAGGATGGCCTGCTGATGGAGCTGGCCCAGCCTTCGGGCGACCTCGCCCTGTACCTCAACCTGGACAGCCGCTTCCACTACGAAGACGCGCTGCGCAACGCCAGCCGCATCGACGCCACCCTCGCCCGTACGGCCATGGCCCGTCACGATTCCGGGCTGGTGCTGCTGGACCGCGCCAGCGGCAGCGATGCGGTACCGCCGTCCGATCCGGGTGCGCTGCTGCAGCGCCTGCGCACCGTGTTCGCCAGCGTGCTGTGTGATGCCGGTGGCTGCCCGCTGCGTCAGCTGCCGCCGCTGCTGCTGGACCAGGCCGACGAGATCTGGCTGGTCACCGATGCCTCCATTGCCACACTGGTGTCGCTCGACCAGGCACTGAAGCATCTTGCCGGCCAGCGCGAACGCGAGAAGCGCCTGCAGCTGGTGATCAACCGCCACGATGACAGCAGCGGCATGAGCCCGGAGCAGATCGCGCGCCGCTTCGAGGTTCCCCTGCTGGCCACGCTTCCCGAACGACCGCGCGTGCGCCTGGCTGCCAGCCAGGGCCACCTGCTGCTGCAGGATGCGCCGCGCGACCCCTACCTGCGTGCCCTCGCCCCGCTGGTTTCGCGCCTGGATCCGGCTGCCTGCCCGGTCCAGGCGCAGGGCCTGCGGGAAAGACTCTCCCTTGCCCTGGGTGGATCGCAATGGAAGACAAGGTAACCCCGTTCCCGCATGCCGTTGCCCGGCCGGTGCTGCCCGAAAGCTCGCCGGGCCATCAGCCGTTCGCGCAGACCGAGCAGTACCAGAAGGTGCTGTCGGCCGCGCATGAGCACCTGCTCAACAGCATCGAGGACGAGCGCATCGACATCGATTCCTGGGCCCCCGACACCATCGCCCGCTGGGTGCAGGTGCAGACGGTGGGCTTCATCCAGGAGTGGCGCATCCCGATCAACGAAGAGGAGATGCAGGTGGTCGCCGACGGCCTGGTCAAGGAGCTGACCGGTTTCGGCCCGCTGGACGACCTGCTGCACGACCCGTCCATCGAAGACATCCTGATCAACGGTTTCAAGGATGTGCACGTGTCCCAGGGCGGCCAGCTCAAGCGGGCCACCCAGCGCTTCACCGACGATACGCATCTGCTGCGCATCCTGCGCCGCATCCTCGCCCCGCTTGGGCGCCGCCTGGATGACTCCAATCCGATGGTCGATGCGCGCCTGCCCAACGGCGGCCGTCTCAACGCGATCATCTCGCCACTGGCGGTGGATGGACCGATGGTGTCCATCCGCAAGTTCCGCAAGGACCCGTTCACCCCCGATGAACTGCTGGCCAAGGGCACCTTCGATGCGCCGATGCAGGCCTTGCTGAAGGCGATGGTACTGGGTCGCTGCAACATCCTGGTGTCCGGCGGCACCAGCTCGGGCAAGACCTCGCTGCTGAACGCCCTGGCCAGCTACGTCCCCGCGAACGAGCGCGTGATCACCGTCGAAGACACCGCCGAGCTCTCGCTCAACCACCCGCATGTAGTTCGCCTGGAAAGCCGTATCGGCGGCGCCGAAGGGCACGGTGCGGTCAGCATCCGCGATCTGGTCCGCAACAGTCTGCGCATGCGCCCCGACCGCATCGTCGTCGGCGAGGTGCGCGGTGCCGAGGTGCTGGAAATGCTGCAGGCGATGAACACCGGCCACGACGGCTCGATGGCCACCATCCACGCCAATTCGCCCCGCGACTGCCTGTACCGGATCGAGATGCTGGCCGGCTTTGCTGGCTTCCAGGGCAGCGAGGACAGCCTGCGCCGGCAGATCGCCAGTGCCATCGACTTCATCGTGCAGATCTCGCGCCTGGGCAGCGGGCGCCGCGTGCTGGTCTCGATCACCGAGATCACCGGAGTCAGCGACAACCTGATCACCACCCAGGAAATGTTCCGCCACGAGCTGCAGATCGACGGCAACGGCAAAGAGATCGATCGCTGGGTCGGGCTGGGCTTCCATCCGCACTCGCACAAGCTGGAGCCGTTCCGCCAGCAGCTGCGCGAATCGCTCTACGGAGACTTCTGAGCATGGGAACCGGCGCGCTGCTGGGCATGCTGAGCATCATCGCGGTGCTGCTGGCGCTGGCAGCCTGGCTGTGGGGCACGGCCAGCAGCCGTGAGCAGCGCCAGGTTTCAATGCGGCACGCCGAGCAGCAGCTTTCGCGCGGAAGCGCCACGGGCGGAGCACCCGCCGGGCCGTCCGTCACCGCTGCCAACGACCCGGCGCGGCCCGCCAGCGCCGGGCGCCGCGTGCTGCCGCTGGATGGCCTGCTGCAGCGCGCAGGGCTGCAGACCGGCTGGAAAATTCCCATCATGCTGCTGGTACCGGGGCTGGTACTGTCGGTGGTGGCGATGCTGCGGCTGGGCACCGCATGGATGTTTCCGCTGACCCTGCTGCTGTACCTGCTTGGCTGCTGGCTGTGGGTGATGCGGCGGACCACGAAGCTGCGTGCGCAACTGCTGCATCAGCTGCCGGACTTCCTCGACAACCTGGTGCGGCTGACCGCACTGGGCAACAGCCTGCAGGCCGCGTTCCAGGTTGCGTCGATGCAGACGAGCGCGCCGTTGCGCGGGCTGCTGGACACCACGGTGCGCTTTGCACGCAGCGGCATGGAGCTGGACCGTGCACTCGCACAGGCCTCGCATCCCTATCGCATGGATGTGCTGAAGGTGTTGTCGGTGGTGATCGGTGTCAGCGTGCGCATCGGCGGGCGCTCCGACCAGATCCTGCAGCGCATGGGCGATTTCATGCGCGATCTGGAACAGGCCCAGCAGGAGCTTGCAGCGACCACCTCGGAGACGCGGATGTCAGCGTGGGTGCTGGGCCTGTTGCCACCGGCCTGCGCGGTATTGATGGCGATCACCAGCCCGGACTTCTTCCAGCCGGTGCTGCACGATCCGCTGGGCCACAAGATCCTGCTGCTTGCACTGGGCATGGAACTTGTCGGTGGCTTCCTGCTGTATCGCCTGGCCAAGTCCCTATGAACCCCCTTCGCCCCGCCGGAGACAACCGATGAGCGCCAGCGCCTGGTTCGCCCTCTCCCTGCTCGTGCTGGCCGCCGGTATCGCCCTGCTCGGTATCGGCGGCTGGGTACGCAGCCATCGTGAGCAACGTACAACGGCCACCTTGAAGACCGCCCTGCAGCCGCGCGAGGCGTCCCGTGACACCGAGCCTGCGCGGCACGATTCGCTGGGCTGGCTGGAACGCTTCGGCCGTGCCCTCAGCGGCGGCCGGCTGGAAACGGCATTGCTGGCCAATGAAGACCGGCTGCTGTTGGATCTGGCCGGGTGGAACACCCGCCGCGGTACGGCCATCTACCTCGGCCTGCGCCTGCTGCTGGCCGTGCTGGTGCTGGTACTGGTGCTGACATTCAGCAGCGTCACCGGGCTGGCCAGGATCATGGTGATCATCGGCGCCCTCGCCGCCGGCCTGCTGCTGCCCAAGTTCGTTCTCTCCTCCTGGGTGAAACGGCGCCGACGAGCGGTCGACAACGAGCTGCCGCTGCTGATCGACCTGCTGCGTCTGCTGCAGGGCGTGGGCTTCAGCATGGACCAGAGCCTGCAGACGCTCGGCGACAAGCTGCGCGATGCATTGCCGGTCCTCGGCGGCGAGCTGCAGGAGGCCAACATCGCCTATACCCACGGCCGCACGCGCGCACAGTCCCTGCGCCGGCTGAGCGAGGTCTATGCCGACGATGACCTGACCAGCCTGATGCAGCTGATCCTGCAGGTGCACGCCCATGGCGGCGCGGTGCAGGAGCCCCTGCGGCAGTTCAGCATCCGCCTGCGCGAACAGCGTCGCAACACGCTGAAGGAAAAGGTCGGCAAGCTCTCGGTGAAGATGACCGTGGTGATGATGCTGACCCTGCTGCCAGCGTTGATGCTGGTCCTTGCCGGTCCGGCGCTGGTCGCGCTGGCCACCACCATGTCCAAGATGGGGTCCCCCTGATGCCTGCCCTGCGCACTTCCTGCCTGATTGTTGCCCTGGCTGCCGTTGCCGGCGCCAGCGGCTGTGCATCGACCACGCCGAAGTACCTGCGCGCGCCCAGCCTGGCCGCGCCCGAACCGGCACCGCAGGACAGCCGCAATGCCTACCTGGAGCTGATCGAGCGCATGCAGCAGCAAGGCGCATGGTATGCCTCGCTCGCCCACGTCGACGCCTTCCGCCAGCGCTACGGCGATCCGCCGGCGTTGCGCCTGCTGCAGGCCGACGCGCTGCGCGAGACCGGCCAGGCCGATGCCGCGGTCACCCTGTACCGCGATCTTTCCAGTGGCCCCCAGGCCGCCGCGGCCGCCCATGGCCTGGGCCTGATTGCCGCGCGCCGCGACGACGACGCCGGCAGTGAGCAGGCGTTGGCGCGGGCGACCGAACTGCAGCCATTGAATACAAGTTATCTCGGCGACCTGGGCTATGCGCGGCTGCGCGCCGGGCAGTTCTAGCGCGCGCGCGAACCCCTGGCCAAGGCGCTGGAGCTGTCGCCGGGCAATGCCAAGGCCACCGCCAACCTCGCCCTCTGGGCGGTACTGCGGGGCGACACCGCCACTGCCGAACGCCTCGCCCAGCAAGCGAACCTCAACGACGAGACCCGGCTCAGCATCCAGCAGCAGGCGGCGCAGATCCGTGCCCGCCTGCAGCAGCGCCAAGCCGCAGCGGCAGCCGCCGCAGTCGTGCCGGCCGCTGCCCGTGCTCTCGCCAGCGATGCCGCCGGCAACCCGCCCGGCGCCACGCGACTGGCGGCGGAACCGCGCCGCGACAGCCGCGATGAACGCGATCCGCAGCGCCTGCCGCCCTCGATGCTGGAACGCTTCAGCGCCTCCGACCACCCGAACGGGAACACACCATGACCGCGACGCCCCTGACCCGACGCCTGCTGCCCGTTCTGATCTGCCTGCTGCCAGCCGCCGCCGTGCAGGCGCAGCAACAGCCGCTGACCGGGCAGATGCTTGGCGGCAGCACGCCGGCTGCGTCGGCTTCGCAGCCGCTGCAGTCCGAGTCACTGCCCACCGTGGACCTGGCGGCCCCGCCAGCACCGGTGCCTCAGGCGGCGCCTGCAGCAGTGGCCAACACCGACGGCAGCACTGCAGCCCCGCGGCCCGGCCGCAGCCAGATCGGCGATACCACGCGCAATCTGTTCCGCCTGCAGGCATCGGGGCAACAGGCCGGACAGCACCTGCCGATCCTCGGCGACCAGGCGACGCTGAGCTACGCCCGCTACATGAAGAGTTTCGAACACGAGATCCCGGACTTCTTTGAAGCCGATGTCGCCAAGTCCAAGGGATCATCCTCATCCGGACGCTGAGGTAGGCCATGAAACGCCCACGCCAGTTCAGTTTCAGCCGCCCACGGGGCGGCATGTCGATCACCATGATGCTGGTCATGCTGGCGCTGCTGGCGATGCTGGGCCTGATCGAGATCGGTTACCTGTTCTGGGCCAAGCGCGATGCACAGAAAGTCGCTGATCTGGCCGCACTGGCCGGAGCGCAGCGACTGGAACTGTGCACCTCGGACAACAGCGACAACAGTGCTGCGCGGCAGAGCGCACTCACCCAGAACACCTTCGCAGGAAGCCTGGAAATCCGCTGCGGAAACTGGAACGTGACCCGTGCCACCGAAGGGCACTTCAGCCCGGTCGTCGATGCAGCGAATCAACGCAACGCCGTCCGTGTCATCACCCGCCGCGCGGTGCTTCCCTTCTTCGGGCAGAACAGCAGCCTGCCGACCGTGACCGCACAGGCGGTGGCGCGCCGTGCAGAACCCACGGCGGTTTTCAGTGTCGGCTCGCAACTGCTGCGCATCAATGGCAACACGCCACTGGGAAATGTCCTGAAACTGGTGGGCGCCGACCTCGACAAGACCACCCTGCTCGGCTACGACGGCCTTGCACAGGCGCATATCACCCCGAATGGACTGCTGCAGGCACTGGGCATTCCGATCGACGTCAACATGGGCGTGGCGGAGTTCAACAATCTGCTGGCCGGCCGCAAGGTCAAGCTGGGCAAGATCCTTCAGGCGACCGTTGACCTGCTCACCCAGCAGGGCGTTGCCCACGTGGACCTGAGTGCACTGGAAAATGCCCTGGTCGTGAAGGGCATCGACCTCAAGCAGCTGGAGGTGAAACTCGGCTCCGATGACAGCGGTGGCGGCCTGTTCGCACGCGTGGTCGCGCCGGATGGAACGATTTCCAGCGCGCTGCAGGCCGATGTCAATGTGCTGGACCTGATCGGCACCAGCATCAGCATCGCCAATGGCGGCCGTGCGGTCTCGGTCGATGAACTCAACCTGCTGGGCCTGGTCAATGCCAAAGCCGCTGTGGTGGAACCGCCTTCCATCGCCATCGGTGGCGTTGGCTCGCGCGCTTACAACGCGCAGATCCGTGTCTTCCTCGACATCGACACCAACAACATTCCCGTTGCAGGCGGCGTGCTTTCACTGCTGGGCATCCGCCTGAAGCTGCCGGTCCATGCGGACGTGACCAATGCAATGGCGACCCTGACCAGCCTGCAATGTGGCAGCACGCCTCCCACGGCGACGATCAAGGTCGAGTCTTCCGTGCTGCGCGCCTGCGTCGGCAAGGTGGCCGACAGCGAGCGGTTCTCCAAGCAGAATGTCTGTGGCGACACCCTGCAGAAGGAACAGATGCTCACACTGCTCGGCGCCCCGTTGATCAATGACAGCATCAAGGTCAATACGCTGACCGACACGCAAAGCCTCACCCTCCCCGCCGGCGCGACCGGTTCAACCCAGGTCAACTCCCTGGAGGTGGGCACCGCCGTGTCCGAGCTGGTCAGCGAACTGCTGCGCGTACTGTCCGGCATGCTCGATCCGCGCGACGATGGCATGAGCCAGGGCTCGACCGCAGCGCAGTTGGCCGATCGCTACCTGAAAGCAGCCAACGTTGGTCGCAAGCGATACGATGTTGACGCAACCATCAAGCTGCTGGAATTCGGAGACAGCACGCAGGGATTGAAACCACTTGGAAACTGGGACATCACCAAGGGGGTACCTACCAGCTGTGTGCTGGTGACCTGCATGGTCGACGGCAAGGTCTGGCAAGGATTCCGCAACGCAGTGACCGGGGTTGGCTCGGGGCTCCTCGATGGCGTACTGGGAGCGCTTGTGGGTGGGCTGCTGGTCAAGCAGTGCAACAGCCTGATTGGCGCGCTGGATGACACCACCTACAACAACTGCATGAAGTACAACCTGACTTCCTACCTGCAGACCGCCGATGCCGGCTTCCTGGACCAGTTCGCCGGCGACGGCGTCACCGCCCCCGGCAATGGCCCGGTCAGTTGTTCGGGCCTGCTGTGCTTGCTGCTGAAGCCCGCCCTGGACGTCCTGAAGCCGCTGCTCAACAGCGTCGGCTCCCTGCTGCGCTCGCTGCTGGCGCAGGTGCTGGGCCTGGAACTGGGCCGTACGGATGTGCATGTCCAGTCCATCCAGTGCACGCCCGCACAGCTGGTCTACTGACCCGTGACGGGCGCCCTTGGCGGCGCCCGCGCACATGCTAGACTCCCGGTGGGGAACCACCTTCATCTCAACCCACACTCATCCGTGGATGGTCTAGACATGCGAGAAACTTCAGGGGGCGCGGTCTTCGCCCGGCACGCGCGCGGCGCGGCACTGCTGGCCGTGGCCATGATGCTGGTGGCACCGGCGGCGATGGCTGCCCGTGGCGACCGCGAAGCAGCCGCAGAGCCGGCCGCACGTACCGCACCGGTGGTGCGCAACACCGTTGACGAGCTCAAGCAGCTGATGGATGCCCGCCAGCTGACCGAGCTGCGCACCACCTACAACGGCAACTACGGCGCCAGCCTGCTGTTCAATGCCAACACCCTGACCTACTACGTCGCCCTGTTCCAGGAGAAGAACTTCTGGCGGGTGATCAAGACCGATGCCGTCGACAACGCCGAGCGTGTCTACCGCACCTTCGCGCAGCAGTCAGAGCAGCTGGCCCAGGTCTACATCGACACCACCCGACTGGAAGCCGGCAAGCGCTATACCGAGCGCCTGGTGGCCTACAACGAGGAGCGCCTGCGCACCCTGCAGCAGGAAATGGAACAGCAGCAGGCACAGTCGGCCCAGGTCAGCGCTGCCCTGCAGCAGGCCCAGCAGCAGGCGGTCAGCCTGAGCAGCGACGTGCAGAGCACCAACAGCCAGCTGGATTCCCTGCAGCGCCGCATCCAGATCCTGCAGGCCGAACAGGGCAACCCGGAGCTGAGCCTGCCCAAGCCGGACAGCGTGCCCTCGCCGGCACCGGCGGCCGCCAGCGACGGTCGCTGAGGTCCAGCGCCTGGCGTGCCGTCCAACGGCGCCTACGGGCGCCGTTGTCGTTTCCGGCACCATTCCATTTCAACGGCACGCCTCATGCACGGCATCGTCCAGTTGCCGGCGCTGCACGAAGTCCATGCGCTTGCCATTGGCCAGCACCTTCCCACGATGCTGCCGCGCGCGCTCACAGGCGGCGGGATCCGCGCTGATCGGTATCACTGCAGCCCGCGCACGCCGCTGCTGCACCACACGCGGACGCATTGAAGCTGGGCTCGCTGCCTTGGCCGCGCTCGCACCTGTTGAGGACGGCTCCGCCGGCACCTCCCAGCGCCATTCCGCGCGCCCCTGGCACGGCGTCTGCTGGTAGACCGGATGCGGCCCGTCCACACATTTGTAGACGTTGGTCTGAGCATGCGCCCCCGTGGCCAGCAGCAGGTACAACAGCGGGCTCCAACACGCGTTCGACATTGCAGGCTCCTCGTCAGGGCTGCCGCCATCCTCGATGCCGGCACGGCTTCGTGCCAGAGCGATACACGTCACATCCGGCGTAATCCAGCACAGCCGTGCAAGTCGTCGGTCTGGCGCTGCGCTGTACTGCCGAAGGCACCGGCATCCACGCCAGCGCCTTCCCTCCCTTCCGTCAAGGAAACCACAATGAGCAACTTCGTCACCGTCGCCGACGGCGCGCGCATCTTCTACAAGGATTGGGGTACCGGCCAGCCGATCGTGTTCGCGCACGGCTGGCCGCTGTCGTCCGATGCCTGGGACCCGCAGATGCTGTTCATGGGCCAGAACGGCTTCCGCGTGATCGCTCACGACCGTCGCAGCCACGGCCGCTCCAGCCAGACCTGGGACGGCAACAACATGGACACCTACGCCGACGACCTGGCCGCCGTGCTCGAGGCGCTGGACCTGAAGGACGCGATCCTGGTCGGCCACTCCACCGGTGGCGGCGAAGTGGCCCATTACATCGGGCGCCACGGCAGCAAGCGCGTGGCCAAGGTGGTGCTGGTCGGCGCCGTGCCGCCGCTGATGCTGAAGACCGATGCCAACCCGGCCGGTACCCCGCTGGAGGTCTTCGACGGCATCCGCAAGGGCACCGGCGGTGACCGCTCGCAGTTCTTCAAGGACCTGACCACGCCGTTCTTCGGCGCCAACCGCGACGGCAACAGCGTTACCCAGGGCATGCGTGATTCGTTCTGGCTGCAGGGCATGCTCGGTGGCGTCAAGGGCCAGTACGACTGCGTGCACGAATTCTCGGAAGTGGATTACACCGAGGACCTGAAGAAGATCGATGTGCCAGCGCTGGTGGTGCATGGCGATGACGACCAGATCGTGCCATTCGATGCCTCAGCCAAGCTGTCCTCGCAGATCATCAAGGACGCCGAGTTGAAGGTATACGCCGGTGCGCCGCACGGCCTGACCGTCACTCACGCCGACCGGTTCAACGCCGACCTGCTGGCGTTCGCACGCGGGTGATGGACTGCGGCGGCGCCACCCAGCGCCGCCGCCCCTGTGGTAGAGCCGGCCGCTGGCCGGCTGCGCAGGATCGGGATGGATTGATCGCGCAAAAAGGGGACGGAGGGGATTAAGTCGTTTGTGCACAAACGACTTAATCCCCTCCGTCCCCTTTTTGGGTCAGATATCGCTGTGGTGGTGCGGGACCCCGGTCTTCGGCAGCGGGTCATGCCCGCCCACGAAGTGGCGTACCACCGGTGCACGCTCACCGCGATGCAGCCCGCGCAGCACTTCCTGGATCGCCTTGTCATCGGCGGTGATGCGCTCGTGCTGGCGCAGATGCTCCAGCCAAGACGGGGTCACGAAATACTCAAGGTGGATGCCCGGGCTGGCCACATCCTCCACCACGCCCCAGACCACGGCGCCATCGCGGCGGCGGATCGTGCCCAGCGCGCGCATCTGCGCCTGGAACGCGGCGCGGTCAGCCTCGTCGATGCGGTACTCCAGGGTGACCAGTACCGGGCCGCGATCGTTGGATACCGGCACCGACAGTTCCGGTGCCGGCCAGTGTCCCGCCGGGCGCAGGTTCAGGTCTTCAGTACCGGCAATGCGCACGCGCCACACCAGCAATCCGCCGATCACCGCACCCGCGGCAGCCACCAGCAAGGCCAGCTCCGGCGAGGTGCGCTGCGCCAGTGCACCCCAGCTCAGGCCACCAGCCGCCATGCCAGCGGAAAACACCATGATGTACAGCGCCAGTGCACGCGCCCGTACCCACGCTGGCACTGCGGTCTGCGCGGCAATCTGCAGCGACGACAGCACGGTGATCCAGGCAAAGCCATTGATCAGCATCACCAAGGGCAGCACGTACCAGCTGCGGGTCAGCGCCAGCCCGACCAGGCTGAGCGCCAGCGACAGCGTGGCCAGCAGCACCAGCAGGTCGCGATCCATCTGCGCGCGCAGCTTCGGCAGCAACAACGCACCACCTACGGCACCGATCCCGATGCAGCCGAGCAGCATGCCGTACTGCCCCGCCCCACCCTGCATCTGGCCGCGTACCACCACCGGCAGCAACGCGTTCATCGCTGCGGCAAAGAAGAAGAAGCCAACCGACTTGATCAACACCGCCTGCAACCGCCCGGCGCGGCTGGCATAGCGCAGGCCCGCCTTCAGGCCAGCACCGAACCCTTCCGGCGGCAGGCTGGACTGCTTCGGGTCGCGCTTCCAGCCCCATACCACGAACAGCATCGCGGCGAAGGTAATGGCGTTGAAGCCGAACGCCCAGACTGCACCCAGCTGGGCGACGATCACGCCACCGATGGCCGGGCCAATCGAGCGCGCGATGTTGATGCCGATCGAGTTCAGCGCCACCGCCGAAGCCAGCATCGGCTGAGGCACCAGTTCGGACACGATCGCGGCCTGCGCCGGCATCGCCATCGCCGCACCGCAGCCCATGCAGAAGGTCAGCAGCACCAGCAGCTGCGGGGTCAGCATGTCCATCGCGGTCAGTGCCGCCATCACCGCGGCGACCAGCAGCATCCAGCCCTGGGTGGCCAGCAGGTACCTGCGGCGATCGACGATGTCGGCCAGGGTGCCGGCGGCCAGCGCCAGCAGCACGATCGGCACCGTGGTGGCCGACTGCACCAGCGCCACCATCAGTGGTGAGCCGGTGCGCTCGGCCATTACCCAGGCGGCGGCCACATCGTTGACCCAGGTGCCGATGTTGCTGGCCAGGATCGCCAGCCAGATCGAGCGGAACATCCGGATCTTCAGCGGGGACCAGGCGCCTGCGGCCTGTGCGGGGGGTTGCGACGCGGTTGCGTTCACCATTGCCATGCTCCAACGATCGAGGCGAACAACGTGTCCTGGCCTCCGGCCTGCTTCAGCGCAGGACCGGCGTCGACCCAGGCCAGCTGCAGCTGCCATTGCCAGTGTTCGCTGGCCTGCCAGCGGGTTTCGGATTTGTACTGATTACCGATGCGGCGCGCGCCACCGGCGCTGCCTGGCAACGCCACCAGCGGTGCCGGCGTGGTGTAGACCGCATCGGCACGACGATGCTTCCAGGCCATCTGTACGCCCAGCTCCGTCGTCACCGCGTCGTGCAGGCGCAGGGTCAGGGTCGGCTGGAGGTCCATCAGGTTGGCCGGGGCCAGCAGGCTGGCCTCGCTGAAGTAGGCCGATTTCGGGAACAAGGCGTTGAAGGTTCCCAGGCGGCCGTCATGCAGGTTGCCATCGCCACTGGCGATGTCGGCCTTCAGCCCCAACCGCGGCTGCAGCGGCAGGTTTGTCCAGCGCCACCCCGTATCGGTCGCCAGCGTCCAGGCGCGGATATCGAGGGTGCCGGCGGTCGTCCGAAGCTCACCGCCCTGCGCCACCAGCTCGCTGTTCCAGTCCAGTGCACCGGCCTGGCCGAACCAGCGCGCGCCCAGAGTGTGCCGACGTTCGGTACCCACACCCGCGGCGAAGCACGCGCCCTCACGGCGGTAGTCCAGAAGATACAGATCCCACTGACCCGCCCGCTGCCCGCGCGCCGTCGTGGCATACGCGCCCCAGAGATGCGCGCCGTGTTCGCCGCGATCATCGAAGGCACCTGGTCGGTTCTCCACCGGACGCAGCGCCATCAGATCAAGCGTGCCGAATCTACCTTTCCAACCCACACGCGCACCGTCGAACGCCAGGCGGATGTTCGGCCCGTCGCGCACTGACAGCAGCCGTGAACTGCCATAGCCGGCTTCCTGCCGGCCGAGTTGCAGGTGGAAGCCATCGCGCTGCCAGCGCCAGTACGCCTGCTGCACATCCAGCGCGCTGCGGTCGGTGCGACCCGGGCCGCCAGCCTTGCCACTCTCACCATGCACACCCAGCTGCAGCTTCGCCTGCCAGGTATCTTCCACATAGGTGGCCGATGCCAAGGCACGCAGCAGGCCATAGGCATCCTCGCTGCCGCCAATGCCGAACCGGGTCGGGTCGTAGTACAGGCCACGCGCCCGCAGCGATGCGTCCCATTGCAGCTGGCCGTCCCCAGCCGCGCTGCAATGACCGCCGTCGCAGGCCTGCACCAGCGACGGTGCGGCCAGCAATGCCAGGCTCAGAACGCGAAGCACGAGCATCCCATCGCGCCCCAGAACGCGGTCAGGTCATCGGTGGGCGCCGCGTGCCGGGCCGCATGACCATGAGCACCGTGAGTGCTGCAGGCTACGCCGTGATGGTGACGATGGGCGGCGGCCAACCCGGTGGCGGTACCGCCGACGTGGTAGCCGCCGAACCGGTTGACCGGCGACCAGTTGGGCATCGCCGGCGGCAGCTGCGGCGCAAGCCCTGCATAGTCGGCGTCGGCATGCACGATGCGGCCACCGACCACGGTCAACACGCTGGTGATGTCGGCGATCTGCGCATCATCCACGCGGAAGAAATCGGCCGAGAGCAGGATGAAATCGGCCAACTGGCCGACCTTCAACGTACCCTTCACTGCTTCGTCGCCGGAGAACCAGGCACTGCCCTGGGTCCACAGGCGCAGTGCCTGCTCACGTTCGAGCAGGTTCTCATCGCCATACAGGGCCAGCCCGCCGACGGTGCGCCCGGTCACCAGCCAGGACAACGCCACCCATGGGTTGTAGCTGGCCACACGGGTGGCATCGGTTCCAGCACCGACCGGCACGCCTTCGGCCAGCATGCGCTTGACCGGCGGCGTATGCCGCGCGGCCTGCACGCCGTAGCGCTCGACGAAGGCTTCGCCCTGATAGGCCATGCGATGCTGCACGGCGATGCCGCCACCCAGCGCACGGATGCGCTCGATGTTGCGCGGGGTGATGGTTTCGGCGTGATCGATGAACCAGTGCAGGCCATCGAACGGCACCTCGCGGTTGACCTGTTCGTACACATCGAGGATGCGGGTGATGCTCTCGTCGTACGTCGCATGGATGCGGAACGGCCAACGCTTCTCGACCAGCAGCTTCACCACATCGTGCAGTTCCGGCTCCAGCTCCGGCGGCAGTTCCGGGCGCGGCTCGTTGAACAACTCGAAGTCGGCCGCGGAGAACACCAGCATCTCGCCGGCACCGTTGTGGCGCAGCAGGTCATCACCCTGCCGCGGCTGCAGCATCTCGCTCCATCCGCGGAAGTCATCCACTTCCTTGCCCTTGTTCTGGGTGAACAGGTTGTAGGCGATGCGCACGGTCAGCTGGTCATCGCGGTGCAGCTGCTCGATGACCTGGTAGTCCTCGGGATAGTTCTGGAAACCACCGCCGGCGTCGATCACCGAGGTGATGCCGAGCCGGTTCAGTTCACGCATGAAGTGACGCGTCGAATTGGCCTGGTACTCGATCGGCAGGCGCGGCCCCTTGGCCAGCGTCGCGTACAGGATCAGCGCATTCGGCTTGGCCAGCAGCAGCCCGGTCGGGTTGCCCAGCGAATCACGCACGATCTGGCCGCCCGGCGGATCCGGGGTGTCCTTGGTATAGCCACAGGCACGCAGTGCGGCGCGGTTGAGCAGCGCACGGTCGTACAGGTGCAGCAGGAACACCGGCGTGTCCGGCGCGATGTCGTTGAGCTCCTGCAGCGTGGGCAGGCGCTTCTCGTTGAACTGGGTGGCGGTGAAACCACCGACCACGCGCACCCACTGCGGTGCAGGCGTGCGGTCGACCTGCGCCTTCAGCATGTCCAAGGCATCGCCCAGCGAACGCAGGCCGTCCCAGCGCAGTTCCAGGTTGTAGTTCAGGCCACCACGTATCAGGTGGGTATGGCTGTCGTTGAGGCCGGGCAGCAGGCGCCGGCCTTGGGCGTCGATCAGGGTCGCTTCATTGCCCCAGCCACGCATGATCTCCTCGTCGCTGCCGACGGCAACGATGCGCCCTTCCTGCACGGCCAGCGCCTGTGCATGCGGCTGCTGCGGGTCGAGGGTGGTGATGCGGGCATTGCGGATGACCAGCGTGCTCATGCGACGCTCCTTGGAAGTAGAATCGAGTGCGGCACCGGCACGGCCGGCCAGGCCCAGCGCCACCGCGGCGCTGCCGGCCAGCACCACGTTGCGACGGCCGTGATCGAGTGGATCGTGACTCATGCGAGATCTCCCGGAAGGCGTTGGCCGTCCAGTGCCCAGGCGCCGGGCCCGGTCAGCGCGAGGGCCAGCAGTACCGTGGTCCACATCAACGGGTACTCACTGCCGCCGCGCATCCAGAACCAGCCCTTGGGCAGGGCCAACAGAACGGTGAAGCCGATGAAGGCCGCCGCTGCAAGCGCGGCGACGCGGGTCTGCCAGCCCAGCAGCACGGCCAGCCCTGACAGCACCTGCAGCAGGGCCAGCAGCAGCGGCAGCGGTGCCACCGCTGGCAGGCCGAAGCCGCGCAACTCGGTGGCGAAGCCGGCCAGCCCAGGACCGCCGAACCAACCGAACAGCTTGCCCAGCGCGTGGGGCAGCAGGAATCCCCCGGCTGCCACGCGCAGCATCAGCAGGGCCAGGTCGAGGCCATGGCCAGCCAGCATGCTCAGTGCCCGCCTTCCTGCGCGCCGAACATGCGCTTGGCGTACTGGATGCCGATGCCATAGCCACCGGCGTGGTCGCGGGCGATGCCGGTGGTCAGCTCGTAGGTCTCGCCACGCGCCCAGTCACGCTGCAGCTCCAGCAGGTATTGCACGCTGGTCATCGGCACCGCACCGGCCTGCACCATGCGGGTGATCGCACGCTCGTGGGCTTCTTCGCTGACATCGCCGCAGGCATCGGTAATCACATACACCTCGAAGCCCTGTGCCAGCGCCGACAGCGCCGGTCCCACGATGCAGACGCTGGTCCACAGGCCGGCAACAACCAGGCGACGCTTGCCGATGCGGTTGATCTCGTCGATCACCGGCTGGTCTTCCCAGGTGTTCATCGAGGTGCGGTCGAACACCGTCTGGCCCGGGAAGATCTCCGGCAGTTCCGGGAACATCGGGCCGGAGAACGACGCTTCGGCGACGGTGGTCAGCAGCACCGGCACGTTGAAGCCCTTGGCGCCCTTGCTGATCAACGACACGTTGTTGCGCAGCGCGGAGATATCGATGGTGTGGGTGGCGAATGCCATCTGCGACTGGAAGTCGATCAGCACCAGGGCATGGTCGGTGGGCGACAACAGGGCCGGGGCGGGCGTGGCGGTGGCAAGGCTCATGGTTGGACTCCGTTGGAAACACGATCAGGGGGAAGCAACAGGGCCGCATCGCCGGCCAGGTACTGGCCGGGGCTGCAGCCGGTCTCGGCGCGGAAGCTGCGGACGAAATGGCTTTGGTCGAAGAAGCCCAGCTGCTGCGCCAGGCAGGACATCGGCAGCTGCGCGACCGGCAACAACTGGCGCGCACGTTCGATGCGGCGACGGCGCACGTAGCGCAGCGGGCTGGCGCCGGTACCGGTCCGGAACAGGCGCACCAGATGGAAGCGGCTGACGCAGGCGGCTGCGGCCAGCTCGGTCACCCGCAGCGGCTGCGACAGGTGCTCATCGACATAGCGCAGGGCGCGCTGCAATGCGGCGGCCTGCTGCGGTGCCAGCGCCACGGCGGGCGGATCGGGCGAAAAGACGGTGGCCATGCGGGACGCCGCGAGGGGGTGCCCCATGGTGCGTGGCCGCCGCACGATGCCCTACCCCCGTCGGTCGAGGCCAGCACCTACCCGAATGGGGGAGGCCGACGCCCGAGCAGGCGACGACCGAACAACCGCGCATCCAGTGAATAGGCGCCAGGGCCCAACATCAACAGCGCCAAGGGCAGCACCACCTGTGACCACGGCGCCTGCTGCGCGAACAGGCCCACGGCCGCCATCAGCACGGCCAGTGGCGTCAACACACCCAGCGTGAGCATCGGCACTGCCAGCAGGCACAGCGCCGACCACCCGCCCGCATGCGTGCCGGGCGTGCACAGTGCCGCGGACAGGCACAGCCGCAGCCACAGCAGGCCGATGCCCGGCCCGCGGTCGGGGAACATCACGAACAGGCGCTGCATGGCCGGGCTCCACAGGACATGCCGGCGTGATAGCCGACCGCGGCGGCGACCGCCTACCCCGTTCGGGTCACCCCGGACTGCCCCGCACCTGCCAGAATGCGCGCCATGCGTGGCCGCCCCTTCCCGTTCCTGCGTCGCCTGCCGACGCTGCTGACGTGCCTGCTGCTGTGGACCGCCCTGCCCGCTCTTGCCGTGCAGCGCCCGCCGGTGAGCGGCGGGCTGCCTGGTTACGAGCACACCGCGTGGCGGGTCGGCCAGGGTGCACCCGGCGATATCTGGGACATCACCCAGGACCGCGACGGCCTGCTGTGGCTGGCCACCGGCTCGGGCCTGTACCGCTTTGATGGCCGTCGCTTCGAACGGCAGGCAGCGCCCGTCGGCAGCCAGTTCCCGTCCACCAACATGGTCACGCTGGCGCATGCCGCCGACGGTGCCCTGTGGATCGGCTACTTCCAGGCCGGCATCAGCCGGTTCGCGCAGGGGAGGCTGCACAACTACGGCCGCGAGCAGGGGGTACCGGTCGGCGTGGTCCCACGCTTCAGCCAGGATCGCCAGGGCCAGCTGTGGGCGGCGATCAATGGCGGGCTGCGCCGCTTTGATGGACAGCGCTGGCAGCCATTGCCGGCCGCAGCCGGCCTGCCCGAACGCCGTGTGCAGTGGGTGCTGCACGACAGCCGGGGCAGGTTCTGGGTGCTGGCCGACCTGAAGATCTGGATGCGTGCGGCCGGCCAGACCACGTTCGAGGACACCGGCATCGCGGTCTCGCAGATGGCAACGCTGGCCGAAAGCCCGCAGGGTGAAGTGTGGTTGGCCGACCGGGTGCGCGGCACCTCACCCCTGGCCAACGCGCAGGGCCTGTTGGCGGCCAGCGAACGTGAAGCGCGGCGTCTTCCGGAACTGGTTGCTGCACGCCTGCAGTTCACTGCCGATGGCGCGCTGTGGGCCACGATGAGCCCGCACGGCGGCGTCGCCCGCATCACCTTCGACGGCAGCCGCGCCGTGCGCATGGAGCGTTTCGATTCGCCGCACGGGCTGACCGCCACCTCCGCGGTGCCGATCATCGTCGATCGCGAAGGCAATCTCTGGGTCGGCACCAACCTCGGCCTCAACCGCTTCCGCGCACGCAGCGTGCACACCCTGGCAGTGGGCCCGAGTGATCCCTACCGCTCGCTGGTGCGGGCCAGCGATGGCCGCGTGTATGGCTATGGCGAAGACCTCAAACCCTACGATCTGCGGGGCACTCTGCTGGATGGCAGTGCCCCGCAGCTGCAGGCCGCCGCGCGCCAGGCACCCACGCCGATCTGGCAGTTCGACTGGGTCAATCTTGCGCGCACGGTCGCCGGCCACACCTCGTTGATCCCGCTGCCGGCCCCGTTCACCGGGCAACCGCTGCACGCCCTGCTGTTCCCCGACGACGCGCAGGCCTGGGTATGCACGGGTGAACGCGGCGTCCTGCACTACCTGCATGGCCAATGGCAGCGCGAGGTCCGCCTGCCCGAGCAGGCCTGCTCATCGCTGGCGCTGGATGCCCATGGCCAGCTGCTGCTCGGCTATGCCGACGGCCGCCTGCGCCGGATGAGCGCGGGCCACATCGAGAGCTTCGATGCCAGCCAGGGCCTGTCGGTCGGGCCGATCACCGCAATGCTGCATCAACAGGACCTGCTGCTGGTCGCCGGCGAAGCCGGTCTGGCTGCGCGCGTTGGCAACGGTCGTTTCGTTCCGGTGCGAACCGACATGGCCGGTGTACTGGAAGGCATCACCGGCATGGTGGCCGATCCGAACGGACACCTCTGGTTCAATGGCAGCCGTGGCCTGGTCCGGCTGGGGAGCGATGAGCTGCGACGGACGCTGCGGACCGGGCTGCCGGTGACGCCACGCCTGTTCGATGCAGTGGATGGCATGCCGGGCATCGCCCTGCAGAGCGGACCGATCGCCACCGCCACGCTGGCCGATGACGGACTGCTGTGGCTGGCCACCAACCAGGGCCTGGCCTGGCTGGACACCACCCGCTCGCACGTCAACACCATGGCGCCCAGCGTGCGCATCGGCGAAGTGCTGTATGGCAGTGAGCACGAGCCACTGCGCGATGGCCTGCGCCTTCCGGCCGGCACCAGCCAATTGCAGATCGATTACGTGGCGCTGTCGCTGGCGCGCCCGGAGCGCAACCGCTACCGCTATCGCCTGTCCGGCGTCGACGACGGCTGGCAGGATGCCGGCAGCAGCACGCGGGCGTACTACACCAACCTCGCCCCGGGCAATTACCGGTTCGAGGTGGAAGCCGCCAACGAAGACGGCATCTGGAGCACTGCACCGGCCAGTCGCAGCTTCCGCATCGCCCCCACTTTCATGCAGACGGTGTGGTTCAAGCTGCTGTGTGCGGCCGCGATCCTCGCGCTGCTGGTGATGGCGGTGCGCATCCGCAGCGGGCAGCTGGCCGCGCTGTTCCGCGCGCGCCTGCAGGAACGCAATGGCGAACGCGAACGCATCGCACGCGACCTGCACGACACCCTGCTGCAGGGCAGCCAGGGCCTGATCCTGCGCCTGCACGCGATCAGCCAGTCGCCGCAGACCCCGGAGCCGGTACGCGGCCAGCTGGAATCGGCGATGCAACTGGCAGAGCGTAACCTGGCCGAGGGCCGCGAGCGGGTCAATGCCCTGCGTGAGGGACCGTTCGCTGGCCGCGACCTCGCTTCGGCACTGGCCGATGTGCATGCCGAGTACGCCGGGCATGGCACCAACCCACTTCGCCTGACCGTGGAAGGTGCAACCCCACCGCTGCAGGCCGACGCGGCCGAAGAAGTGTTCCTGATCGGACGCGAAGCCATCCGCAATGCGCTGCGTCACGCCAACGCCAGCGCCATCGAAGTGGAGCTGTCCTACGGCACGCGGTGCTTCCTGCTGCACGTGCGCGACGATGGCGTCGGCATCGCCGACGACAATGCCGGCCATGGTCATTGGGGCCTGCAGGGCATGCGTGAACGTGCACAACGTCTTGGCGCCGAACTGCAGCTGTGGACCCGGCCCGGCCTGGGCACCGAAGTGGCGCTGGCGGTCCCGGCACGGCGCCTGTATCACCGCAGTCCATCGCGCTGGCGCTGGCCCTGGAGTAAAGCAAACCATGACTGAGTCCCCTGCCCCGATCGGCGTACTGGTGGTCGACGACCACCCGCTGCTGCGTGACGGCCTGGCGGCGCTGCTGGGCGCACAACCCGATCTGCGCCTGCTCGGCGAAGCCGCCGATGGCGAGGAAGCCATCGCCTGCTACCAGCGGCTGCAGCCCGACGTGGTGCTGATGGACCTGCAGATGCCACGGCTGGATGGTGTGGAAGCCATCGTGCGGATCCGCGCGATGGACCCGCGCGCGCGCATCATCGTGCTAACCACCTACCGCGGTGACGTACGTGCGGTAAGGGCGCTGCAGGCCGGCGCCAGCGCCTATCTGCTGAAGGACATGCTCCGCCATGAGCTGGTCGATACGATCCGCATGGTCGCTGGCGGCCGCCGCGCACCGATTCCCCCGGCGGTGGCGGCCAGCATCGCTGCGCATGTGGTGGAAGACCGGTTGTCGCCGCGCGAAACCGAGGTACTGAGGCATGTGGCCGGCGGCCTGTCGAACAAGCGCATCGGCGAGCGCATGCAGATTTCCGAGCAGACGGTGAAGGCGCACATGAAGAGCCTGATGGACAAGCTGGGCGTGGGTGATCGCACGCATGCGGTGACCCAGGCGCTGCGGCGCGGGATCATCAGCCTGGACGACAGCGGTCACGATTAGGGGGTTGTTCGGCAGGGCTTGCAGCCCTGCACCCGCGGTAGTGCCGGCCGCTGGCCGGCAACCTCTACAGCAACAGCGGGCTTTCCGTGGGATGGCGGGGCGGTGTTGGTAGGTGTCGACCTTGGTCGACACGGTAGATCCAGGCCATGCGTGGATGAAGCTCAATCGGATCGGAATCGAACATCTGGAAGGAAGAACCGGGGGCAGCACTTTCGGCTACAGCGCCTCGGCAAGGAACGCCAGCACCGCTGGCCCTACCTCTCGGTCCGCGCGGGCATGACCCTCGGCCGTGCCCCCCACTTCAATGTACGGGCCTGTATCATGGCGATGGGTGGTTGGCTGCAGGAACGGTGTGATCAGATGCCCCGCATCCGAGTAGTACAGGAAACGGTCACAGTCACCACGCCCTGCCGCTGCAAGCCGACGCTGTGCAACAGCCAGCATCACGCCTGAGTCACCCAGCCGATCGTCACCACCTCCGATCCACAACGTGCGTGCGGCAATGTTCTCGATGGGCAGCATCGCGGTACGCAATGCCGGTTCCCAGTGCGGTCCCGGCCTGCCCCAGTCAACCTCCTCGCGATACGGCAGCCACGGCAGGGGTTCGCCCCGCCAGCTCAACGGCGAGCGGTCCACCGCTCGGAAATCGGCCGGGACCACGTCACGGGCGATGCCACGAAACGGGGCTGGACTGCCCACCCAGGACACAGCGACGCGGAGCTCAGGCAGATGCACCGCCGTGGCCATGGTTACGATGCCGCCCCAGGAGCCCCCCATCAGCCCTACCCGCTGTGGATCCACCCGGGGATGGCGCTGCAGCCAGTGCACTGCGTCACGCACGGTTTCCAACGGAACCTCGATCAGGTCCTTGGGCACGCCCGGCCCGCGATACCACGCCACCGACACCGCGACATAGCCGTTGCTGGCCAGCCAGGCGGCATAGAGGTCACCACCGTCGAATCCGCCTTCGGCACCGCCCAGCGTCACCAATGCTGGCGCCCGTGCATCAGCCTGCTGGCCCGATGGCAGGTACAGATGTGCTTCGCGGCCACCGATTTCGACCCGTTGCACCTGCACGCCCGGCAGCATCAGATGGCGCTGCAGGGCCCGCCGTGCGACCACCGATCCTGCAAGTTCCACCTCCAGTTCGAAGGCCTGCGACTGGAATCCCAAGCCGTCATCGGAGCGCTGCCACTGCAGGGGAAGTGCGTTGGCCCTTCCTTCCTGCGGCTGCATCGACCAGATCAGCGCGCTCGCATCGACGCCTCGATAGCTGCCCTGTTCCGAGCCGCTGCGTGCGGTGTCGACCGTCCCCTGCAGGTCCGCGCGCAGTGCCGCCTGTGACTGCCAGCGCTGGCCCCCGCTGTCCTGCATCGACAACCGTAGTTGCACCACTTCGGCCGCCGCCAGTCCTTCGACCGTAATGGCTGGAGCACGATCGGCGCGCCCCTGATGGTCATCGACAATGATCCGCACATCGGCCAACGCAGGCAGCGCCAGCACGCCCAGCAACACACCCAAGCACCACCGCATCCGCATGCTCCACCCTGATCTGGAAATGCGCAGGGTGCACTGGCCGCAACGACTGGATTGCGTACTTCGGCGAGGATGGCACCAACCGTGCCGCTGCAGGCACCAGCCGTGTGTCAGGTGCGTGCCGCCAAGGCCGCCTCCAGCGCCGGCCGGTAGCTGCGGCTCACCGGCAGCTGCACGCCATCGGCCAGTTCAAGCAGCGCATCGCCGTTGTGGCGCTCGATCAGTGATCGCACCCGCAACGGGTTGACCAGCGCCGAGCGGTGCACGCGCAACAGTCCTCCATCCGCCAGCCGTTCGGCCAGCTGCGCCAGCGGCTCACGCAGCAGGTGCAGTCGCTGCCCCACGTGCACGCACGCGTAATGACCGGCCATGTCGATGTAGTCGATCTCCGCCAGCGGTACATACTGGACACCACCACTGCCAGGCACGGCCAGGGTCTGCGCACAGTCCTCCGTACGCGGTGTCAGGCCTGCCAGGCGGCGCACGCGCTCGATCGCTTCACGCAACCGCTGCGCTGCCACCGGCTTGAGCAGATAGTCTGCGACGCCCAGTTCGAACGCGCGCAGCGCATGCTGCGGCAGGGCGGTCACGAAGATGGTGTGCGCGGCCAGCGCCGGCTGCTGCTGAGGCAACTCCCAGCCACGACCGTCGGGCAGGACCAGATCCAGCAGCAGCAGATCGAAACGGCGCCCCTGAAGCTGCTCGCGTGCCTGCGCGAGGGTGGCGGCTTCGGCATCGACCCTGACCTGCGGAATGCCCGCCAGCAATTGGCGCAGGCGATCACGTGCCAGCGCCACGTCATCCACCAGCAGCACGCTCAGCGGACGCGTCACGCGATGCACTCCGGCAAGGTCACGCGTGCACGATAGCCGCCGCCCTCGCTGGCGGCCTGCAAACGGCCTCCCATCATCGCCAGGCGCCGCTGCAGTGCAGCCTGGCCAGTGCCCAGTCCATCGTTCGTGCCGGGACGCAGGCAGGGGTTGAACAGCGCTACATCAAGCATGCCGTCTTCCACAGCGGCGCGCAGTTCGATCCGCAATGGCCCATCACCAGGCTGCCAGCCACTGTGCAACACCGCGTTTTCGATCAACGGCTGCAGCAACAGACCGGGGACCATACAGGCCAATGCAGCCGCGGTGGCCTGCAGATGCAGATGCACCTCCTGATCGTGCAGCAGCGACTGCAGCGCGACATAGTCCTGTGCTGCGACCAGTTCATCGGCGAAGCAGCGCTGCGACGGGCATTGCAGGGTATCGCGCAGCAGCGAGGACAGCTGCGCCAGTGCGGTGTCCGCTGCCCGTGGACGTTGCAGCGCCAAGCCACCGATGGCGTTGAGCGCATTGAACAGGAAGTGGTGCTGGAGATGCTGGCGCAGGGCTGTTTCACGAGCCTGCTGCAGCACCTCTGACTGCGCCCTCAACCGCTGCAGTCCGGCCAGGCCATGGCCCACGCCCGCCACCGCAATGAAGGTCGGCAACGCAAACAGCGCGTTGATGCCGATTGCGCGCAGCACCTGCTGCGGTGCTGGCCAGGGTTGCCCCTGCCACAGCTGCAGCAGCATGTGGCCCAGGGTCCATCCCAATGCCGTCAGCAGCGGAGTCAGCAACAGGCACAGCGCCAACCATCCGGCCAGATGCCGGCGTCCAGACAGTGGCCAGAGCCGGCACGCGGCCCACAACAGCGGCGTCGCCAGCATCCAGGGCAGCTCGGCGCCGAGGATGAACAACGCCGCAGGCAGCAGGCCACCTGGTTGCTGACTGAGGTGTACCGCTGGAATGGACGTGGCGATCAGCAACCCCCACAGGGCCAGCATCACCCAACACGGGCGTGGCAACGAAAGCGGTGGCTCCGCGGCAGGCAGCAAGACGGCAGGGGAAACAGGCATGCAGGGATTCAAACCGGAAACGGGCACCATGCTAGGTGCCCGCATCGGATCGTTCCCGTGCCGGAAGCAAGGGGCTCATCCACGTATGGCATGGATCTACTGCTGACCGCAGGTATGGAGGCCATGACGGTTATGGGTAGATCCACGCCATGCGTGGATTCTGCCCCGCCCCGCAATCAGTTGGCCTTGGCCGCCTCGGCATTCCACGCTGCGACCCTGGCCTTGGTGTCGGCCAGCATCTTGTCCAGCGCGGCGCGGTCATACACGTTGCCGCGCAGGATCACGCTGTCGATCTTTTCGGTGGCAGCAATGTCCTGCAGTGGGTTGGCGGTCAGCAGTACCAGATCGGCGGCCTTGCCCTGTGCGACACCACCGTAGCGGTCCATCTGGCCGAACCAGGCCGGGCCGGAACGGGTTGCGGCCGACAACGCTTGCGGTGCGCTCAGGCCTTCCTTCACGAACAGCTGCAATTCCTGGTGCAGGGCGATGCCCGGGAAGTTGAACGAGTTGAGGAAGCCCGCATCGGTGCCCGCAATGATCGTCACACCGGCTTCCTGCAGCATCGGCAGCACCGCGGCCACCTGGTGGTACTGCGCGTGGCGCGCTTCGATCTGTGCCGGCGTGGCCTTCGCCGCGCGGTCCACGCGCCACTGGTAGGTCGCACGCAGGCCAGGGCCGATGTAGGCCAGGTACGGATCGTTGGCGTGGTCATCCTGGTCAAGGAAATCGAGGATGCGGCCACCGTTGAGGGTCGGGGTCACGAACACGCCGCGCTTGGCGAAATCGCGGTAGGCGTGCATCGCCGTGTCACGATCGAAGCTGGCGTCGAGGCGGCGGTTGGCTTCGGCGCGGTCGATGCGACCGGCACCGAAGTCGGCGGCGATCTGCGCTTCGTCCTTGCTGCCGGCCTTGAATGCGTAGTCCAGATGCTCGATCGAGGCCAGGCCGGCATCGACCGCCTGCTCCACGGTCAGCGCCATCGGAATGTGACCCGAGGCCTTGAAGCCGGCCTTGCGCGCAGCGCTGGCCGAGTACAGGAACAGGTCCGGCTTCAGCGTGCTGTCGGTGATCTTCACGAAATCGACCTTGTCGTGCTGCAGGCGGGCGATCGCCTTGTCGGCGTCGGCCTCGCTGCCCACTTCGATCGTGCCCTTCCAGACCGGCTTGATGCCTTCGATCTTCGCGCCCGAACTCAGCAGGCGCGGACCGAACAACGTGCCCTTGGCGATCTCGCCGCGCCACTGCAGTACCTGCTCGGGCAGATCGCCGGAACAGTCACGCACCGTGGTGATGCCGTGCGCGATGTACAGCGGCAGCAGCGCCTTGTTCTCTTCGATCAGCGCCGGACCACCACCGAAGTGCACGTGCATGTCCCACAGGCCCGGAATCAGGTACTTGCCCTTGGCATCGATCTGGCGGGCCGCACTCCATTGGCTGCGCAGCTGCGCGTCCGGGCCGACGGCGACGATGTCCTCGCCACGGATCACCACGCTCTGCCCGGCCAGGGTGCTGGCGTGCTCGACATCGACCACGGTGGCATTGCGGATCAGCAGGTCGGCGCGCTCGGCGGCAGACGCCGACAGCGGTGCTACCGCAAGGAGGATGGCAAGGGACAACGGACGGGAACGGAACATGGACAGCATCCTGATGGGCACGCCCAGCGTGCGGGTGGAAGGGGTTTGCATTCAACGCACCGCGCCGTGCTGGCGCAGCAGGGTCTCAATTCTGGTATAGCCGCGCTGGCGCGCGTGCGCCAGCGGCGTCACGCCGTCGCCGTCGGCAAGCTCCGGGTCGGCACCGGCCTCCAGCAGCAACTGCACGATCTGCACCTGGCGCGCACCGCCATCGCCAAGCAGGATCGCTTCCAGCAGCGCGGTCCAGTGCAGCCGGTTGACATGGTCCACCGCCACACCGGCCCGCAGCAGCGTGCGCACAGTGGCGACGTGACCGCGCTCGGCGGCCGGAATCAGCGCGGTGCCGCCATAGCGGTTGGTGCTGCGCAGATCGGCGCCATGCGCCAGGGTCATCGCCAGGATCTCGTCCAGGCCGCGCGCACCGGCGTACAGGTAGGCGCTGTCCTGCAACGCGTCCTTGGCGTTGACGTCTGCCCCGGCCTCGATCAGCTCACGCGCGGCATCCACGTTGTTGCCGTGCGTGGCCAGCAGCAGCGCGGTGCGGCCCTGGCCATCGCGCGCCTCCAGCGTGGCGCCATCCTCGATCGCCTGCCGCACCGCATCGGCGTCGCCCCGGCTGGCGGCGTCCCGCAGGCGCGCATCCGCGTCGGCCCTGGACGTGGCCGTGCAGGCAGGGGTGACCATGGCCAGCAGGCACAACAGCAGCACGCGCGTGAACGGCGCAGGCCAGCCAGCGGAATGATGGACGCGCATGACAGTGTCTCCTCATGTCCGTCGCCACGGAACGCCGTGCGACGGTAGCAACAGCCGGGCATTGCCGGCCCCCGCCCTGCATGGTAGAAGTCGGCCTGGGTATCCAGAAGTGAAATGTTCAAATGCAAGACAGTGCCAAATCGAATAGAACCCTGTTCGAACTGGACCTGCTGCGGGCGCTGGTGATGGTGGCCGACTGCGGCAGCTTCACCACTGCGGCCACGCGCCTGCATTCGACCCAGTCCACGGTCAGCCAGAAGGTGCGCCGGCTGGAGGAACTGGCCGGGCATCGCCTGCTCGAACGCGGCCACCGCGACGTACACCCCACCGATGCCGGCCACACCCTGCTCGGCTACGCGCGACGCATGCTCGACCTGAACGAGGAAATGGCACAGGCGCTGGCCGGCGCCACCGTGGAAACCGCGGTGCGCATCGGTGTCCCCGAGGACTTCGTCAACGCACAGACCACACGCATGCTGGCCGCTTTCAGCCGCCGCCATCCACAGGTGAAACTGGAGATCAGCAGCGGCCTCAGCCGCGACCTGGCCCACGGCTTCGACCACGGCGAGCTGGACCTGGTGCTGGTCAAGCAACGCCGCAACACCCGCCAAGCGGTGCACTGCCGACGCGAGCCGATGCATTGGATCGACAGCCTGCGCAGCAGCTGCCTGCTGCAGGACCCCCTGCCGCTGGTCACCTTCCCGCCGCGCGGGCTGTACCGCGACGAGATGATCCATGCCGTGGAAGCGCTGGGCCTGCGCTGGCGCATCGCCTTCACCAGCTCGTCGCTGAGCGGCATCCAGGGCGCGGTGGCCGATGGCATCGGCATCAGCCTGCTGCCACGCCGCGCGGTCAGCCGAGAGCACCGCATCATCGATGGCGAGCGCGAGCTGCCGGTGATCGACAACTACGAGATCGGCCTGCTGCATCGCTCCGATGCCGATGATGCCGTGCGAGCGCTGGCCAGCGAACTGTGGCGGCAGGTGCAACGCGAACCGGACTGAGCACCGCACATGAGGTAGTGCCGGCCGCTGGCCGGCAACCTCGACAGCCACATTGTCCAGCGCGGGCATGGATCTAGCGCATTGATCATCGATATCTGATCAGACCTGCCGCACCAGGGCACTACATCGCCGGCTACAGTGCCCGTTGCTTCCGTGCCCCACGGCGCCTCGCCATGTCCGACGAAATCCCCACCCGCTTCGATCCCCTGCCCGCTGCGCTGCAGACGCATCTGCAGCACCAGCGTTCGCTGATCGCCGCGCGCGTGGCCGCCGGCTTTCCCACCCTGCCGGTGCAATGGCCGCTGGCGGCCACCACGCTGCAGCGCATGGTCGATGCGGAGCTGATCGACCGTGATGACGGCGATGGCTGGGAAGCGCTGGGCGTGGCGTTCGGTGACACCCTGGCCCAGCGCGTGCCGGGTCTGGCCTGGATGCAGGTGACCGATGCCTGGGGTATCGACGCGGTGCTGCGCTATGCCGACAGCAGCCTGCAGATCGGCGCCAGCACGCTGCTGCTCAAGCGCGTCGAGCAGGGCGAGATCATCGACATCGCCCACCTGCTGGCGTGGCTTGAGGAATTTGTCGCCACCCGCGCCGACGATTACGCCTGAAAAGCTGCCGAGCATGGCTCGGCGCAACCGGAACTGGCGTGGCGTCGTGGGTAGATCCACGCCATGCGTGGATGGAACCACCGCGCGGCCACATTCATCCACGCATGGCCTGGATCTACAGCCAACGGCCGTCAACCACCACGCGTCGCTCCACCGGCACCCCGGCCACAGCGGCCGGGCCGTGGTCGGCACGCACCGCCACGAATGTGGCCGGATGCCCTTCCACAAGACCGTACTGCGGCAGCCCGATCACCTGCGCGGCATGGGTGGTCACCATGTCCAGCGCCAGCATCAGGTCGGCATCGGTATGGAAGCCGGAGCGGTAGCCCAGCAGCATCGCGCGTTGCAACAGGTCGCCGTTGCCATACGGCCACCAGCAGTCGCGGATGTTGTCGTTCCCGGCGAACACGCGCACACCAGCGTCATGCAACGCGCGCAGCGGCGGGAACGGATGATCGCCCGGCGCGTTGCTCATGATCGCTACGCTAGCCGTGGCGAGCGCCTCGCCCACCTGCAGCGCGCGCGCCAGCGGCACGTCGCCCAGCGAATAGGCATGGCTGACCGCCACCCGACCCTGCAGGCCAGCGGCCCGGGTGCGCGCGGCGATGCGCAGCAGCTGCGCCAGACCGGTTTCGCCGGGCTCATGCAGATGGATGTCCAGCTGCACGCCATAGCGCTCAGCCAGGCCGAACAGCAGCGCCAGCTGGCCTTCGGCATCACCGTCGAGCGTGGTCGGGTCGATGCCGCCGAGCACCTCCACGCCCGCAGCAAGGGCCTGCTCAAGCACCGCTGCGGTACCAGCGCAGGACATCACCCCGGCCTGTGGGAACGCCACCAGCTGGATGCGCATGATGTCGGCACAGCGCAATGCGGCCTCGTGTACCGCTTCCAGGTGACGCAGGCCGGTGCTGCCATCGATATCGACATGGCAGCGCATTGCCACTGTGCCGAAGCCGCTGCATTGGCGGATCAGCGCCTCGGCGCGATCGACCATCGGCGCCGCAGCCGCCACTGCCGTCTTTTCCACCGCCAACCGCTCACGCAGGCTGTTCACCGGCTGATGCGGATGCCAACGGTCGCCGACGAAGCTCTTGTCCAAGTGGATGTGGCCATCCACCAACCCCGGCAGCACCGCAAAGCCCTGCAGATCGACGCTTTCCGCCCCTTCAGCCGGGCCGGTATGGCCGTTGAGCCCGCTGATGCGGCCATCACGGATGTGGAAGTGCAGCGGTGCACCGTCGCGGTCGACACCGCCGTGGATGAACTGCAGGGTCATCGGGAATTCCCGGAAAGCCAAGACTGGCGCCATCCTGCGCCTCGATAGCGCCATCGGCCAACGAAATATCTGGATGGCACGCATTCACCAGAACGATGATTCCCCCTGCGACAACCGGTCGCAGCCACGCCGTGCACACCCCTGAACGGGTAACATGGGCGCCTGTTTCCGCTGTGATGCCGCATGGGCCCGTCCGACCGCCACGATCGTCTCCGCCGCTGGCAGGCCGCGTCCCTGCTTGCCGCCGCTCCGATCGCCAGCCTGTCCGCCACTGATGCTGCGGCCGCCGCGCCGCTGCAGTCGCCGCCGGGCCAGCAGCGCATCGCCCCGGCTGCGCTGGTCGAGTGCCTGCACCAGCGCGTGCTGTCCGGGCAGAGCGCCACCGCCACGCTGGAACACTGGTGCGCAGAGCACGGCCTGGCCGAACAGGCGCGGGTGCGCGCCGTGCGCATACACGGCCAGGACAAGCCTGCCCCCGCCGACGTGCTGCAGGCGCTGGGCGTGAAGCCGGGTACCGACCTGCGCTATCGCCGCGTGCAGCTGGTCTGCGGCAGCCGCGTGCTGTCCGAGGCCGACAACTGGTACCTGCCTGGTCACCTCAGCCCGGCCATGAACCAGGTGCTGGACAGCACCGATGAACCGTTCGGTCGCGTGGTCGGCCCGCTCGGCTTCCAGCGCCAGACCCTGGCTGACCAGACGTTCTGGCCGCCGCGGGGCGAAGGCGATCACGGCGTGATCCTGGAAGTGCGTGCCCTGCTGCGCGACCGCCAGCAGCAGCCTTTCAGCTACGTCATCGAGTCGTACCTGCAGCAGACGCTTCCGTAACGCGCCGCGGCGCCGGGCATCCGCCGGCTACGGGCCCGTGATGGCGTTGGCTGCAGGATCCACCGAGAACACGAAGCGCCCACCACGCTGGTCCCTGCCCCATGTCATCGGCGCCGTGGTCAGACTGTAGACCGGGGCCGCCTTGTCCGTGCCGATCGCCTCGGACCAGGCACTGAAATCCTCATCGGTACGGCTTCGGATCTCGCCAACACACAGGCTGTAGCCACAGGCGAAAGACACCAGCGTGCCGTCGCTGCCGATGAGCCGGGTCGCGGCCGTCCTGTAGAGCCGGGTCAGGTCCTGCACTTCCGGGTGGCCGGCCGCATCGCGCTCGAACTGGCTGATCGCCTGCGCGAAAGCCTTGTCGGAACCCAGCAGCGCCTCGCTCTTCTGCACGGACACCGCACCCTCGCTCAGCAGCATGCGCTCGCCCTCGAGGAAGTGCCCCTCCGGTTGCGCGAGCCCAGCTGCCGCCGTCGTGGCACTCGATGCCGTTGCCGCGCGCGATGGCCCAGCGTGCTCCGCTGGCTGCGCGTGAGACTGCGCAGGCGCGGCATTGGCCACCTCCGCGGCATCCTCCACGCTGGCCGCCTGCCTGCCACTGCAACCTGCAATGGCCACCACTGCAATCACACTCCACACCCTGACATCCATGCGCATCCTCCTCCGGGTAGCGCCACAGCATGCCACGCGCGCAGCGGCAACACGGGTGCACTGCACAACGAAAAGCCCAGCAATGCTGGGCCTTTCGTTCGCCTGCGGAATCAGCGGAACCGGTAGTCCAGTTGCACCCAGTACTGGCGGCCATATGGGTCGTAGTTGCCAACCGGATAGAACGGCCAGCCGCCTCCGTTCTTGTCCGCCGGCGGGCGGCTGTCACGCAGGTTGTTGACGATTACGCCCACCGACAGGTTCTCGCCGAACTGGCGGAACACGCTGGCGTTGTACGTCATGTACGGCGCGATGCGGCCACTGCCATCGGTCTTCGGCAGCGAGCCGAAGCGGTTGCCGTACAGCGTGGTGGTCCAGTCACCCTGGTTCCAGGTGATGCTGCCGTTGGCCTTGCTGCGCCACTGGTAGTCATCCAGCGAATTGCGGATGTCACGCTCCGGATCATCGGAGAACTGTCGGTATTTGTGCTCCAGCACCACGGTGTAGGCCAGGCGCGTGGTGAAGCGGCCATAGCGGCCGGCATCGAAACGCCAGTTGCCCTTCAGGTCCAGACCGCGAACCGATTCGGAGGCCGCGTTGATCGGATTGATCAGCACGCGGGTCACCTGGTCCGGCTGCACGGTGGCATTGGACGGATTGCGGATCACCCGCGACAGCGCGTCCTGGCACAGCGGCGAACCGATATCGCGCGCTTCGCCGCCCAGCGTGCGGCCCAGGCGGCAATCGGCCTCATCACGCAGGATGCGGCTGGTATCGAGGCTGGTCACTTCGTTGTCGATGCGGATGTCGTAGTAGTCAGCGCTGAAATCCAGGCCGGACAGCGGCGACCAGACCACGCCGAAACCATACGACTTGGCCGATTCCGGCTGCAGCTGCGCATTGGCGCGGTTGCTGTAATCAATCGACAGGCCGTTGTAGTCGCAGTTGTCGTACGACTGGCCCGCCGTGCGGCAGCGCCAGTAATCGGTCATGCCCGGATTGTAGCCGCGGGTTTCGGTGGCAAACACGTAGTTCATGTCCGGCGCACGGAAGCTGGTCGCCGCCGTACCACGGATCAGCAGGCTCTCGATCGGCCGGAACTCGACGCCGAAACTCCAGGTGGCCTTGCCGATGTGCTCGCCACCGGCACGGTACTGGTCATAGCGACCGGCCAGGGTGGTGGTCAGCGACTGCAGCAGCGGCAATTGCAGCTCCACACCTGCAGCGTAGCGGTCACGCTCGCCACCGGCACCGATGCCGGCGCTGGTGTTCCAGAACTCGCCGCTGCCCAGGCGCGGGTCCGGTCGGTTGCGATAGCCCTGGCTGCCGGCCTCGACCACCGCTGCCAACGCCGCATCGCCCCCAGGCAGCGCGAACAGGCGGCCGTTGACGCTGGCGCTGAAGGTCTGCAGCCATGCCGCGTTACGGCTTTCCTGGTAGTCGGACAGCCCCTCGTATTCGTTCGGGGTCAACGGCTGGAACAGGCGCGCCGGATCCGGCGCATAGACCTCAACGCCGTTGCGCACACCCAGCTTCGGGCCGAGCAGGTATTCGTTGATGCCGGCCAGCAGCACCGGGCGGCGGGTACGGTTCTCGTATCGCGAGCGGCTGTAGACCGCCTCATAGTCCCAGCCGCTGTCACCGATCTGGCCACGTGCGCCGACGTTGAACGACCACGAGTTTTCCAGGAAGCGGTTGGCATTGCGCGGCAGGCCGCCGATTTCCTCCGGCGCGAAGCGGCGGTACCAGCTTTCCAGGTTGCCGGTGGTCTGGTTGTAGAAGTAGTTGCGGGCCGAGGTCCAGGTCGGCGCACGCGTGTTGTTGTAGATCCGCGCGCTGCCCACGGCGACATCGGCAAACAGGTCAGTGGTCTCGTTGACGTGGAAGGTCAGCAGGCCATAGCCATTGAGGTTGCGCTTCTGGGTCTGCACGGTCCAGTAGCTGGCGGCGGCCTCGTTGCTACCGCAGTACCAGCCCTGGCGAGGGTTGAAGGCGCGGAACACGCTGCCGCCATAGATGTCAGACGCCCCGTCGCAGCCAGTGACGCCCGGATCGATGTTGCGGCCGGTGGCGGCATTGCGGCGATACGCGATCGCGGTCGCCTGCGGTGCCTTGCCGGCCGGGTCATCATCCAGCGAGTCCATGAAGTCGCGCTGGCGCGCATGGATCGCCTTGCGCACGTCGAACTCGAAGCCGAACAGGGCATCCCAGCGCTCGCCGGAACTGCCACCGACGACCTGCGCGCGCTGGTTGTCGCCACCGCCCTGCTGGGTGCCGCCGGCCCGCACGTTCACGTCCACACCCTCAAAGCGGTCCTTGAGGATGATGTTGACCACGCCGGCGATGGCGTCGGAGCCGTACACCGCCGACGCACCTGCCGCCAGGACCTCGATGCGCTCGATCAGCGCACTGGGAATGTTGGCCAGGTTGACCACGTTCACCGAGCCCTCGTAGGCCAGCGGGTAGTCGGCCTGGCGGCGGCCGTTGACCAGCACCAGCGTGCGGTTCGGGCCCAGCCCGCGCAGGTTGATGGTGTTGGCGGCCGGGGTGAAGGTGTTGCCGAAGTCCTCGCCCTGTACGTTGCCGGTGTTCTCGGTCAGCGCGCTCAGTGCGTCGAAGGCATTGCGGTAGCCCTGCGCATCGATCTGCTCGCGGCTGATCACCGTCACCGGCGACGGGCCCTCGACACTGGCGCGTGGAATGCGCGAGCCGGTGACCTTCACTTCCTGCAATGTGGTGGGTGCGCTTTCCTGCGCGAAGGCCGGCAGCGAGACCAGCATCAGGGACGACAGTGCGAGCACCAGCGGACGCGGGCGCAGCGCCTTGTGGGAGGCGGACATGGGCTTCCTGGGGAGTTGGGCGGGTGGTGGTACGGGGGCAGCGGCCTGTACGGCGCATAACGATCCCGTAACGAAAGTGTCCTGAATGGGGGGTTTCAACGGAAATGACCAGGCCTGATGGCCTTATGCCTGAACCGAATCAGACCCGCAGTGCCATCCACCACACTTTTGCAATGTTTTGAATGGTGCAGGGCTGCAGGCACGGCCATCGTGCCGGGGATGATGACCCCGTACCCCACTTCCCTCCTTCCCCCATTGCGCCCGGTGCTGCGCCGTCACCTGCTGCAGCTGCAGGCCGCACCGGTCACCCTGCGCCCTTTCCAGCGTGCCGACCTGCCGCGCTGGCGCCTGTTCGATGACCGCCGCCGGCGCGGCCGCCGCGATCCGTCCGTCATCGATGAGGAAGCGCGCTTCCTCGCCCACATGCATCGCTCACGCCTGGAACAGGACAACGACCAGCTGCTGCTGGGGGTGTTCGATGACGAGCACGGCAACGTACTGGACCAGCTGCACGTACGGCTGCAATCACTACACGCGCGCAGCGCCGAACTGCTGTCGCTGCAGCATTGGCACCCGCATTCCGATGCCGCGCTGCGTGCACTGTGCCCGTTCCTGTTCGAGGATGTCGGCCTGCATCGCCTGTTCGTGATGCTGCCACCGGACTGCAGTGATCCGTTCGCCACCGCGCTGCGGGCCTTCGGCTTCGAGCAGGAAGGCCTGCTGCGCGACCATCATCTGGATCTGGATGGCTGGCAGGATCGCCAGCTGCTGGCGCTGACCGCACCCATGTGGCGGAACAAGCACAGGGTGCTGGACTAGCGCACCCGCTCCAGCGCGTTGCCGGCACCGGTCAGCACCGAGCAGGCGTGGTCCTGCAGCTCTTCGGCGCTGGCCTCGTTGCCGGTGCCCGCGTCCACACGGGTGGCCAGCAGGATGAAGCCCGGGACGCCCTGCACGGCGTCCCGGCCCGCCACAACCAGGCTCCACTGGCCGACGTCGTCCACGCCTGCGAGGTCGTAGGCCAGCAGAGTGAGCGGATTGGCGGTCAGTTCTGCGCCCGGCAGCAGGCGTGCCTGGTACTGATGGCCGCGCAGCAGCCCCGGCAGCGGTGTCCACTGGCTGCCCAGGGCGGCAGCATGCGTGTCCAGCGCCTGCAGCACGTCGGCACGCAGGCAATCCACATGAATATGCAACTGGTGCTGCGAGCGGCCGTGCGGCGAGTTCAACGCCAGGCTGGCGACGTTGCGCGGCAGCGGTTGCCGCAAGGCCTGTTCGGTGTGGCTGCGCGCCTGCCAGGCTGCAGCGAAGTAGTTCGGTGCACCTCGCTGGTACAGGCTGCGGCTCTCGATGCCGCTGACCTTGTCCAGCGGCATCAGCAGGAACTGGTAGTCGCCGTGCGCGTCCTTGACCAGCACATCGCGGCGGTCTGCTGCAGTCTCCACCCGCAGGCAATCGCCACGCGGGCCTTCGGCGCCCTGGCAGTCACGTTCAATCAATCGCCACAATGCATCGGAATGGGCCGGCGGCGGAGGCGCGCTGGCACAGGCAGACAACAGCAGCAGGGACGACAGCAGGAAGGGACGCAAGGACACGGCACGACTCACGGAGCAGGCACGGCAGACAGCGCCGCGCTGCATTCTAGCCAGTGCAACGCTGCAATCAGTAGGTGCCGAACGGCACTTCAACCACGATCGGGGCGGCACCCTCGCCGGCCTGCAGGCTGTAGCGGTCCAGCGCGCCATCGTCATCGGCGTGCGGCTGGCGCTGGAACTGCAGCGGGTAGCGGCTGTCCCCCAGGCGCACGGCACTGCCGTCGGCCTCCAGCGCGGCACCTTCCGGAATCAGCAGACCGCCCAGGTCGCTGTAGGCGCCAGGTACATCGGCGAAGCTGTAGTCGGCCAGCTCGTCCACCCGCTGCATCGCATAGACGTGCGGCACATAGGGTCGTGCAGGGCTACGGCCATTGCTCAGGTCCGTCACCCAGGCCTGCGGCAGGTGGTACTCCCCGCGCAGCGCAGCGACGCCCAGCGAGGGGCTGGCCACCTGCAGGCAGCACACCGCCCGCTTGCCCTCGCGGTCGAGGATGGCGAAACGGTCGCCGCGGGTGGCCGCCTGCGGCAGCATGGCGAAGGCCAGGTTACGCTGCGCCGGCGCGTAGCCGGATTCGGTCTGCAGGTTGCGCCAGGCGCCGAATACCGGGGATTGGACCTGCTCGGATTCCGGATCGGCAGCGGAGGCGGCAAACGCCACGCCCAGCAACGACAACATCAGGGCCGTCATTGTCTTGTCCTTGCCGCGGAAACTGCCTGCCGTCATACCGTATCCAACACCTGCGCCGGAAAGGCCCGGCCTGCCCGCTGGCGTACTGCCAGCTATTCCTCTCACTATGCAATGACCACGCTGTGCCGGCAATGACCGGGGCGCTGACGCCTTTCGCACGCTCGGTGCTATCGTTCCCGCCATCGTCCCCTGCGCAGGAGCGCTCACATGTCTGCATTCCGTCTGTCCCTGTTGCTGCCGGCCTCCGCCCTGCTGCTGTCGGCCTGCGTCAGCACCCCTGGCCCGGAAGTCAAAGGCAGTGGCCGCTGCGACGCCAGCCAGCTGGGCTGGGCGATCGGCCAGCCGGCCAACGAGCCCAACATCCGTCGCCTGTCCCGCGAGAGCGGTGCCGGCCTGGTCAACCCGATCGGCCCCAGCACCATCACCACCAAGGACATCCGCCCGGACCGCCTGCGCGTGTTCGTGGACAAGGACAACATCATCACGTCCACCCGCTGCGAGTAAGCGCGGCAGCAGGCTTTTGTAGAGTCGGGGGGGGGGGGGGCGGGGGGGGGGGGGGGGCGGGCCCCCCCCCCCCCCCCCCCGGGCCGGGCGAGGCACAGGCAAA
>NZ_JAWIRR010000008.1:32358-65926 GCF_036320065.1 Stenotrophomonas sp. SMYL8 | reverse complement strand
GCCCGCCCCCCCCCCCCGCCCCCGCCCCCCCCCCCGCCCCCCCCCCCACCCCCCCCCCCCCCCCCCCCGACTCTACATTTCAGGGTTCGGTATACCCCGCGCAATCCGGCAGCGCCTGGTCGGGGTGGAATACCCCATCGCTGAAGCGGAACAGCCGCGTGTAGGTGCACGCCGGGTCCTGCTCGGTGCGCAGATCCTGCTTCTTCAACGGCCCCTTGGCCAGCGAATCCTCGAAGCGCGAAACACCGGCCGGGAACCGGGTCGCCACGGTCTGGTAGCGCAGCACCGGCATGCCCTCGGCGACCGTATCCAGCGCCAGCTTCGCCGAGAAGCCGTATTCGTCATGGCAGGCACCTGCGCGCTGCTTGATGTCCTGTTCGCTGAAACAGGCGCGGATCATCGCATTGCCCAGCCATGGCACGGTCAACACGTCGTCGTCCACCTGGATGTCGTCCTGCAGGTGGCGCACGCGTGCCAGTTGCAGCGTGGATGCGTCGGCACCTCCACCGGAGTACATGGCGCTGAACGTGACGATGCCACCCACCAGCACATTCTGGCGGGCGCGCTGCTGCGGGTCGGTCACCGGTTCATCGCTGCCCACGCCAGGTGCCAGCCGCACGATCCACGGCCACAGCGACAGCTCGCTTTCCTGCGGCACGTCGATGCTGACGTGGTAGGTGTGTGGCGTGCCCTGGCCCGGTTCCTTCTCAAGTACTTCCAGCACGGTCGGCCGGTCACCATCTTTGGCAACCGGCTGCACGCGCACGCACCAGTTGCCGTCCCGCGTGCACTCGTAGAGCCCCACCGGCCCCGTCTCACTGGCGATCAGCACCTGCCCCAACGGCTCCATCACGTTGCCCGCAGCGTCACGCTGCTGCGGCAGGATTGAGCCCTGCGCCAGCGCCAGCATCGGGGTGGCCAGCAGTGCAACGCACACGGTCGTGCGGGCAAGGACGGGGGGCATGGATGAGATTCCTGCTCGTGGAATCAAGATGGTAGCGCAGGAATAACGGAACGATCGCGACCAGCCCGGTGAACCGGAACCCAAGCGGCACACTACCTGTCAGAACGGCGCTCCCAACTACGCCCCTCCAGCAGTACGGAGAATGGCCGGGGGAGCGAAGCCGTCATCAGTTGACGACTCGAGATTCTCACCATCCCAGCTTGCCTGAGTGATCCACTCCACAGCCTTCTCAGCGAAGTCAGCGAAAGTGGGAGCAAGAAGGTACTTGGTGTCTTCATCCGCACCAAAGGCAATCATCTGTCCTTCAGCACCGTCAATGTCGGGGTCGAAATCCAATCCCATGTGATTGCCGCCACCATCGTGAGTCAGCGGTATCCAACGTGCATTGGTATACATCGGCTTCACCACCCCCGCAGGACTGGACTTCATGAACTCCGCGCAGTCCTCGTTCATGCCGTCGGCCTCGATCTCACGCCAACCCTGCCACTGCCGCCTGATCTCCATGGACGAGAGCATCTGAGTGCCGAACAGAAGCCCGGCCCCATCCTGCCCGTCGTGAATCATCAGCAGCTGCCTGAGCAGATCTGGCAAAGCGACTCCAAGCTGAGCTTCCAGTTCAACCAGCTCGCTTTCGGAAGCTCCCGGTCGCAACTGCACTTCATCCAGACAATTCTTCTCGTGAAGCGACGCTTTGATGGACGCCCATATCTGATCTGCACTCTGCATTGGTTCTGTATCCGTTTCAGCCAAGACCTCAGCCTAGTGCGAACCCGATCAGTGATGAATGCAAGAGATCCGAATTTTCAGAGAGTGCGCCGCTAATGCCCACTACAGTCGCAGCCACCCCACCCCTTCGCCTTCGACGTCTGGCCGATACCCGGGTTGAAGGTATTGCTCGGGTCCAGCTGCCTGTAGAACCCGGCCAGCGCCGGCTTGGCCGGGTACAGGTGGCCGACGTTGTGCTCGGCTGGATACTCGGCGCCACGCTGGTCCAGCAACGCCCACATCGCATGCTCGATCGCCATCGGGTCTTCGCCTTTGCGCGCGATGTAGTCCTGGTGGAATACGTGGCACAGGAAGTGCCCGTAATATAGCTTGTGCAGCAGGCGGCCATCGATATCGACCGGCAGCTGCTCGAACCAGTCGGCATCATCGCGGCGCAGGGCGATGTCCAGCGCGACGATGTCCTGCACCTGGTCGCGGTGTACCTCGCGGTAGCGCACCGCGGCGCCGGCCACAGCGAAGCGATGCAGGAACGCCTTGCGCCCCTCATCGGCCGTGCAGTGGAAGTAGCCGCCCTCATGGTCGGCGAAGAAGCCGCGCAGCCAGGCCTCGGTTTCCGCGGCGTCCTGCGCGGAGACCTTCAACAGCAGATGATGCTCGTAGCGCTGGCGGAACTCGCCCATGCGCTTGGGCAGGTGCGAGGGCAGCAGGCCGGTCAGCACCTGCATCACCCGGTCGGTCACGCCGCGCAGGCCCAACCGCTCGAACCAGCCATCGACGCGGCTCTTCAGTGCGAAGGCGGCCGGCACGCGGGCGGTGCCAAGGCGGTCGATCAGCAGGAAGCTGTCCTTGCCGTAGCGTTCGCCGATGTCATAGGCATCGCGGTGGATGTACTCGCCGGCAATCGGCAGGCGTTCGAAGCCGGTCAGCAGCTGGCGCCGGATCGCGGTCAGGCTGTCGGTGTGGTTGCTGCCGATGTAGAAGACTTCGGCCGCCTCCTTCTCGAAGGTATCCAGGCGCACCGCGAATACTGCCAGCTTGCCGGCAGACCCGGCGGCCTCGAAGTGGCGGCTGGGGTCGGCATTGAAGCGTGCCGGCGTATCGGCATCGACCCGGCGCACTTCCTCGGCGTAGCGTGGATCGGAGGCGGCGCGGCCATCGCCGTCCCCAACGTCGGCAGCACGGTAGTCGCCAGCTTGCAGGCGCTGCAGGATCTGCTCGGGCGTATCGCCCAGCGCGATGCCCAGATGGTTGACCAGCTGCAGCTGGCCCTGCGCATCGACCTGCGCATACAGTGCCAGTTCGGTGTAGGCCGGGCCACGGCGCACCAGCGCGCCGCCGGAGTTGTTGCAGATGCCACCGAGTACCGACGCACCGATGCAGGACGAGCCGATCACCGAATGCGGTTCGCGGCCCAGTGGTGCCAGCGTCTGCTCCAGGCGGTCCAGCGTCGCGCCAGGCAGGCACAGCACCTGGCGGCCCTCGTTCAACAGCTGGATGCCGGTCATGCGCAGCGTGCTGACCAGCACGATCGGACGCCCATAGTCGTTGCCATCCGGGGTCGAGCCACCGGTCAGGCCGGTGTTGGCCGCCTGCAGGATGATCGCTGCCCCGCCCTGCACCGCCGCCTGCAGCACACGCCACAGCTCCAGCAGCGTCCCCGGGCGCACCACCGCCAGCACCGGGCCGTCGCCGAAACGGTAGCCACGGCGGAAACGGCGGGTGGCCTTGTCGCCGGTCAGTACATGGCGGTTGCCGACCGCATCGCGCAACTGCGCCAGCACGGCATCGTGGCCACTCACGGCAGGTTGACCAGCGAATCGCGGCCGATGTCAGCGATGCGGCGCGCACCGGTCAGTGTCATCGCCACGCGCATTTCCTTGGCAATCAGGTCCAGCAGGTTGGCCACGCCGGCCTCGCCCTGCGCTGCAAGTGCATAGACGAAGGCACGGCCCAGCAGCACGGTATCGGCACCCAACGCCAGCATGCGCACCACGTCCAGGCCGGTGCGGATGCCGGAATCGGCGAGGATCTTCAGGTCGCCCTGCACCGCATCGGCAATCGCCGGCAATGCACGCGCGGTGGACAGCACGCCGTCGAGCTGGCGGCCACCGTGGTTGGAGACCACGATGCCATCGGCGCCGAACTTGACCGCATCACGTGCGTCATCCGGGTCGAGGATGCCCTTGATCACCATTGGGCCCTTCCAGAACTCGCGGATCCATTCCAGGTCCTTCCACGAAATGGAGGGATCGAAGTTGCTGCCGAGCCAGCCGATATAGTCCTCCAGCCCGGTCGGGTTGCCACGATAGGTGGAGATGTTGCCCAGATCATGCGGACGGCCGAACAGGCCGACGTCCCACGCCCAGTGCGGATGGGTGATGGCCTGGCCGATGCGGCGCAGCGAGGCATTCGGGCCGCTCATCCCCGAGTGGGCATCGCGGTAGCGCGCACCCGGCACCGGCATATCCACGGTGAACACCAGGGTGGTCACGCCCGCGGCCTGCGCCCGCTCCAGCGCGTTGCGCATGAAGCCACGGTCGCGCAGTACATACAGCTGGAACCACATCGGCCGCTGGATGGCCGGTGCCACTTCCTCGATCGGGCACACCGATACGGTGGACAGGGTGAACGGGATGCCTCGACTGTCGGCCGCGCGCGCCGCCTGCACCTCGCCGCGCCGGGCATACATGCCGGTCAGGCCGACCGGCGCAAGTGCCACCGGCATCGCCAGCGTTTCGCCGAACAGTTCGGTTTCCAGGCTCAGGTCGGACATGTTGCGCAGGATGCGCTGGCGCAGCGCGATGTCGGACAGGTCGGAAACGTTGCGCTTCAGCGTGTGCTCGGCATACGCGCCGCCATCGATGTAGTGGAACAGGAACGGCGGCAGCCGGCGTTGCGCTGCGGCACGGTAATCGGTGGAGGCGGAGATGATCATGGGGTCAACCGTGTGGGGAAGGTAGACGCGAGGCCCGCGCACGCCGGGCTTCGTTGTCATCGAGGGTGCGCAGCGTGGTGTGCACGAACTCGAGGTGGGCATGCGCGGCGGCGCGCGCGCGTTCGGGGTCGCCGGCAAGCACCGCGTCCATCATCTCGCGGTGCTGGTCAGACAACGGCGAGAAGGTCCTCGCCGAGGTGTAGAGCTTTTCGCGGCTCTGCGAGATGTTGGTCTGCAGCAGGTCGAACAGGCCGCGCATCACCTGCAGCAGCACCAGGTTGTGCGAGGCCTCGGCGATGGACAGGTGGAAGGCCGCGTCGGCCTCGGCTTCACCGGTGGGATCGTCCTTGCCGTGCGCGTCCATCATGGTCTGGAAGGCCTGCGCGATGCGCGTACGATCCTCATCGGTGGCGCGCAACGCTGCATGCCAGGCGGTGGCACCTTCCAGCGCGTGGCGGATCTCCAGCACGTCGAAGCGGTATTCCGGGTCGCCCTGGAACAGCGGCAGGTACGGCGCCAGCGGTTCATCCAGCGCCTGCCGCGCGCGCGCCGCGGGTTCGGCCACGTAGGTGCCGCCACCGACCCGTGCGGTCAGCAGGCCCTGGCTGGCCAACTGCGCGATGGCCTCGCGCAACGCCGTTCGCGAGACCCCCAGCTGCACCGCCAGGGTGCGTTCGGCCGGCAGCCGGTCACCCGGCTGCAGCCGATGTTCCTGCACCAGGCCGCGCAGCTGCGCGGCCACCTTGTCCGAAATACGTTGCATGCTCATGGCGTCATTGTGGCCCGAAGCGCGCAGCGGGTGGTCGGCTGACCGTGCATGGCTCAGGGAATCATCCAGGTCAGCCAGTAAGCCTGGGCCAGGGTGATCAGGCCGACCATCGTGGTGAAGATCAGGCTGTGCTTGACCGTGAAACGGAACAGGTCCGATTCCTTGCCGGCCAGGCCGACCGCCGCGCAGGCAATGGCGATCGACTGCGGCGAGATCATCTTGCCGGTCACGCCACCAGTGGTGTTGGCCGCCACCAGCAGCACGTCGGACACGCCGATCTGCTGCGCAGTGGTCGCCTGCAGTGCCGAGAACAAGGCGTTGGATGAAGTATCCGAGCCGGTCAGGAACACGCCCAACCAGCCCAGGAACGGCGAGAAGAACGGGAACGCATCACCGGTGTGCGCCAGTGCAAGCGCCAGCGTCGCCGAAAGGCCCGAGTAATTGGCGATGAAGGCGAAGGCCAGCACCATGCCGATCGAGTAGATCGGCATGCGCAGCTCACGCACGGTCTCACCGAAGGTCTGCAGCGCCGAACGGGCCGGCATGCGCAGCGCGATGATGGCGATCACAGCGGCGAGGATGATCGAGGTGCCGGTGGCCGAGAACCAGTCGAGCTTGTAGATCGCCTCGTAGCTGAGCGGTGCATCCACGATCGGCGGCATCTTCTGCACCATCTGGTCCAGGCCCGGCACCGGGATCTTCAGCACCCAGCTTTCCAGCGGGCCGTCCGCAGCGAAGAGCGACTTGAACGGTTTGATGCTCCACAGCGTGACCATCGCGGTGAGGATCAGGAACGGCGACCATGCCTTGGCGATCTGGCCGACGCTGTAGCGCGGCGCCTCCAGCGCCTGTGCGGCCGCCTCGGCGCTGGTTTCGGTATCGAAACGGAAGATCCGCACCGGCTTCCAGCGGCGCAGGAACAGCGTCAGGCAGACCAGCGAGGCCAGCGACGCGGTGATGTCCGGCAGCTCCGGGCCGATGAAGTTGGAGGTCAGATACTGCGCGATGGCGAACGAACCACCGGCCACCAGCACTGCCGGCCAGGTTTCCTTGATGCCGCGCCAGCCATCCATGATCGCCATGATCCAGAACAGCACGATGATCGTAAGGAACGGCAGCTGGCGCCCAGCCATCTGGCCGATCTCGAAGGCATCCAGACCGGTGACCTGCCCGGCCACGATGATCGGAATGCCCATCGCACCAAAGGCGACCGGCGCGGTGTTGACGATCAGGCACAGGCCGGCGGCATACAGCGGTTTGAAGCCCAACCCGACCAGCAGTGCCGCGGTGATCGCCACCGGTGCACCAAAACCGGCTGCACCCTCCAGGAAGGCACCGAAGGCGAAGCCGACCATCAGCATCTGCAGGCGCTGGTCCTCGGTGACCGACAGGATCGAGGCGCGGATGATGTCGAACTGCCCGGTCTTGACCGAGACTTTGTAGAGGAATACCGCGCCGATGATGATCCAGGCGATCGGCCACAGGCCGTAGACGAAGCCGAAACCGGCCGCTCCCAGCGCCTGGCTCAGCGGCATGCGGTAGAACAGCAGGGCGACACCGAGCGCGATGGCCACGGTGATCGTGCCGGCCAGCCAGCCCTTCATGCGCAGCACGGCCAGGGCGACGAAGAAGAACGCGATCGGCAGCAGCGCGATCAGGCTGGACAACCACAGGTTGCCGGCGGGGTCGTACAGGTGTTGCCAGGGCTGCATGAAGACTCTCGACTGGGGACGGGTTCAACACCGCAGGGGTGGGCGGTCATGGGCTCCAGCATTATTGGTAGTACCAATAATGGATTTATGGAGCCACTGGACGCAGATTGAACCGCTGATTGCGCGAAGAGCCTATTAGACCATAGGGCTAGAATCAATTATTGGTACGACCATTAAGACGGTTGAGACCGTGGCGCGCATCCACCACACTGGATCCTGCCCAATGTCCGGTACACGAATGACACTCGCCCCCACCCGCGACCTGCAGTCCATGCAGCAACAGGCAGCTGACTGTCTGGCCGGCTACGCTGAAGCGAACCTTCTCAATCATGCAGGCTTGGATGCGCTCATCGCCCACCTGCGCGCATATCCGGATTCGGGCGAACCCATGGCCCTGCCAGACTGGGATCAGGCAGGCTCAGAGCTTCAGATAGCGGGTCGAGGCGATCCATTGCCGCCATCTCTGTTGGGGCAGATCGCCACAGACAAGCACGAGGAGTTGAATGACCTGATCTGTTCCTGCGTTGAAGTGGGAATCGCAGATCTGTACGGCGCTACGACGGATGTTCCTGACCAGATGCTGGCCAGAGCACTGGCCATCCTGCAGCGCAACACTTCGCAGCAGACCTGACTGCTTCAACTCCGCCTTGGAATCACGATCAGATCCCCCGAAGGGACTCTGATCCCACTCCCTCAACCCCTTAGATCTTCTTCTCCAACCGCCGCATCACCGCCAGCACCAGCACGCACAGCACGCTCACCCCGATGGCAATCACGTACTTTCCTATGCCCACGGCGATGCCGATGGCCGCCGCCATGATCAGCGAGCTGGCCGTGGTCAGGCCGCTGACCTGATCCTCGCGTGACCCACGCAGAATGGTGCCGGCGGCAACGAAGCCGACGCAGGCGACCACGGCTTCGATCAGGCGCACCGGGTCGACCTGCAGCAGGTCGCGGTAACGCTCCTGCTGGAAATGCTCTGCCACTGAATCGCCGAGTCCAACAATCAGCGCAGCAGCGCCGGCAATCAGCATGTGGGTGCGCAGGCCCGCAGCGTGCTTGCCCATCTCGCGCTCGACACCGAGCACGCCGCCGAACAGCATTGCTGCGGCCACGCGCAGCAGGATCGAGACATCCTGGGTGAGTTCCATGGCAAAGGCTCCGGCGGTTTTTCCCGGAGCCTTGCTCGGCGGTCGTAGGGCGGGAGTGAAGGCGATGGCACGCCTTCTTCACCGCACGCCTTCTTCACCGCACGCATTCCTCCACGCATGGCGTGGATCTACTGACCGCATTCGCTCACTGCGCCAGGTAGCCACCATCGATGGCGTAGTACGCGCCGGTCGCGAACGAGGCATCGTCGCTGGCCAGCCAGGCCACCAGCGCCGCCACTTCCTCGGCCGTACCCAGCCGCTTCAAGGCGTGACGGCCTTCCAGCGTGGCGCGCACCTTCGGGTCCATCTTCTCCAGCAGGGGTGTGCTGATGAAGCCCGGGCCGACCGCGTTGACACGAATGCCGTCGGCGGCATGTTCCCACGCGGCTGTCTGGGTCAGCCCGACCACGCCGTGCTTGGCCGCCGCATAAGCGGTGGAACCGGCATACCCCACCTGGCCCAGGATCGAGGCCATGTTGATGATGCTGCCGCCGGTTCCAGCGGCTCGCATTGCCCGGATCTGCGCACGCTGGCACAGGAACACACTGGTGAGGTTGACGTCGATTACCCGCTGCCAGCCATCGATCGGATAGTCACCGCTGCTTGCGGCCGGCCCGCCGATACCGGCGTTGTTGACTGCCACATGCAGGCCGTCGAGTTCCTTGATCGTGCGCTGCACCGCCGCCTCCACGGCCGCGTCGTCTGTAACGTCCAGCGCAATGCCGATGGCCTGTGCACCGGCACTGCGCAGCTGCGTCACGGTGGCATCGACTGCATCCTGCTTCAGGTCCCAGACCGAAATACGGGCACCGGATGCGGCCAGCGTCTGCGCCACGGCCAGGCCGATACCGGACACGCCGCCGGTCACGATCGCGGTCTTGCCGGTGAGCTGGTAGTCAATCATCTGCGTTCTCCATCAGTGGGGGTATCGATGTGACCTGCAATGGCCAACCGCCCCACCCTACGCGCCCGCTCGTGATGGCCCGGCCGACATCGCGTCTACGGGTGATCGTTCCAGCCATGAAACCTCAACTCAAGTTGATGTATGGAATTGCGTACGGATATGCATGCAAAACGCTGGCGTATGTTCGGCGGCATTTTCACTTTGGCCGTAATCGTCAATCGTTTTGACCATATTGAAATCAAAAGCGCGCGAATCAAGGCGACAATGGGAAACGTTTCCAGTTTCTTCGACACATTCCATTCAACCTGGTGTTCCCCCACCATCCAGCGTGCCCACGCCCCTGCTTCCCAGCATGTCTGCACGGGTAACGACGGGATCTGCATCTGCATTGCAGAGCGCGTGGGCGAGGTAATGCCAGCGTCCACCTCCAAAGCACGTGCCGAGCGATGTCCCGATATTTCACTTTTGCTGATTACCGCCGCTTCGGCCACCGCCATGGCTTCGATTACCGCGCCGACCCGGAACACCTGCGCGACGACCAGTGGGCCGGCCATGGCGAGGTCAACGAGCAGTTCCTGCGCGGCGGCATGAGCCTGATCGCCTCCGACGTCCATAATCGCTTCCCTTATGTAGCCACCGCCCAGCAGAGTCCCGGCCTGGCCATCCGCGTGATGCTGCAGGGCCAGGTTGATGTGCGCATTCCGCGACGTGGTGGTTTCACCCTGCGTGCTGGTACGGCGATGACCGCGCACCACCGCGAACAGGTTGAGATGACGGGTGCGCATCCTGGCGAAACGCGCATGCGCGGCGTCAGCGTGATGGTGCCCGGCCAGATCGATCCGGACCTGTTCCAGTTGCCACAGTTGGAGACCGCGCTCAACACCCACCTGGAATGCCGCCACTGGGCCATTCCGCATACCCTGCTGCCGGTGCTGGGCCAGCTGTTCGAAAGCCCATGGGAGGACGGCATCGACGCGTTGTGGCGCGAAGGCGTCGCACTGCAGCTGCTGGCCGTTGGGCTGAAGGCCGAGGATCTGCAGACCGACCATGTACGAACGCTGCGGGCTGGCCAGCGCGAGCGCCTGGAGCGCGTGCGTGCCTACCTGCATGACGATCCCAGCCACGCGCATAGTCTGATCGAACTGGCCCAGCTGGCCTGCATGAGCCCAAGTTCGCTGCGCCGTCATTTCGCCCAGCAGTACGGCTGCTCGGTGTTCGACTACCTGCACGAACAACGCATGCGCCACGCCGAGCAGGGCCTGCGCGAAGACGGCTGGACTGTCGAGCAGGCTGCGGCCGCCAGTGGCTACCGTCACCCCAGCAACTTCGCGGCTGCGTTCCGCAAGCGTTTCGGCCTGGTACCCAGCCGCTGGCGCACCGGACCCTCAAAGGTCGGATAGCAGCTTCTGCTTCACGCCATCGCGGATGCCGGCCAGCGGCCGGCACTACCGCGGCCGCCTGAATCGACCTGCCATGGCTCCGCTCTGGTAGGTGTCGACCTTGGTCGACACGCTTTCACACCATCACGGAAGCCGGCCAGCGGCCGGCACGACCGCAGCCGCCTAATCAACCTGCCATTGCTCCGCTCTGGTAGGTGTCGACCTTGGTCGACACGCTCTCACACCATCACGGATGCCGGCCAGCAGCCGGCACGACCGCGCACCGCCGGGTATCGCGCACCCGGCGCACCCCATCAACCTCAATACACCGGCAGATCGATGTAACTGGCCTGCGCCGCGCTGTGCCAGACCCGCTGCGTGGCCTTCTGGTAATCGCCGGGCTTGGCCAGGTAGACGTTCGGCACGTAGGTCTGCGGGTTGCGGTCATACAGCGGGAACAGACTGGACTGCACCTGCACCATCACCCGGTGCCCCTTCTGGAAGGTGTGGTTGGCGTTGGGCAGGTCGAAGCGGTACGGCAGCACCTCGTTGGCGGCCAGCGGCTTCGGATCGCTGAAGCTCTCGCGATAGCGGCCACGGAAGATCGCCAGCGACACCGGCAGCTCGTAGCCGCCCATCTCCGGCGTCGACGCTTCCTGGTCCGGATACACGTCGATCAGCTTCACCACCCAGTCGCTGTCGGTGCCGCTGGTCGAGGCCTGCAGGTGCACCACCGGCGCGCCGCCGATGCGCAGCGGCGCGGTTAGCGGTTCGGTGATGAAGGTCAGCACGTCCGGGCGGCCATCAACGAAGCGCTGATCCTTGACCAGCCAGGTGGTCCACATGTCGCGGTCACCGAAACGCACCGGACGCGGCACGAACGGCACCGGCTTGGCCGGGTCGGACACGTATTCCTCGAAGTCGCCCTCGCCCGCCGCCGGTGCCTGGAACGCCAGCTTGCCGCCAGCACGCAGGTACAGCGGCTTGCTGCTGGCAGCACAACCCTTGTCGCAGCTGCGTGGCCAGCCCTTCAGGCGATCCCAGTGGTTCTCGCCGGTGTTGTAGATCAGCACCGGCGGCGTGTCCGCCTTCGGCGCACCGTCCACCAGGTACTGGTCAAAGAACGGCTTGAGCACATCACGGCGGAACTGCAGCGCGGTATCACCATCGAACTTCAGCGCGCCCAGCTCGCTGCCACTATAGTTCACCTGGCTGTGCCGCCACGGCCCCATCACCAGATAGTTGCGGTTGTTGCCGCTGTCGCGCCCTTCCATTGCCTGGTAGGCGTGGTTGGCACCCCACATGTCCTCCTGATCCCACAGACCCTGCAGCCACATGGTCGGCACCTTCAATGGCGTCTTCGCCATCACCGCGTCCAGCGCCTGGCCCTGCCAGAAGCCGTCATAGGCCGGGTGCTCCACCAGTTTCTTCCACCAGGTCAGCTGGTCCACGCCGGTGAAACGCGCGTAGTCGCCGGCCGAACCGATACGCAGGAAGGTGCTGTAGTCATCGTAGCCGAGGCTGGGCAGCGGCGTGCCCTTGCCGCGCTTCTCGGTCTGCATCGCGAAGTAGTTGAAATTGACCTGGCGGAACGCGCCGTAGTTGAGCCAGTCGTCGCCCATCCAGCCATCCACCATCGGGCTCTGCGGCGCGGCCACCTTCAGCGCCGGGTGCGGGTCGGTCAGCGCCATCACCACGGTGAAGCCCTCGTACGACGAGCCGAGCATACCGACCTTGCCGTTGCTCTCCGGCACGTTCTTCACCAGCCAGTCGATGGTGTCCCAGGCGTCGGTGGAGTGGTCCACCTTGGTGTTGTTCAACGGCCCGCGCAGCGGCCGGGTCATCACGTAATCGCCCTCGGAGCCGTACTTGCCGCGGATGTCCTGGAATACGCGGATGTAACCGCCATCGACAAACACCTCGTCGCCCTGCGGCAGCAGGTCGCGCATGCGCGGCGAATCACTGCGGCTGGCGCGGCCAGCTGCGTCGTAAGGCGTGCGGGTGAGCAGGATCGGCGCATTGCGCGCGCCCTTGGGCACCACGATCACCGTATACAGCTTGGTGCCATCGCGCATCGGCACCATCACCACGCGCTTGTCGTAGTCACGACCGACATCAAGGGCAACGAAGGGCTTGCCGCTGATGTCCGGGGTCATCGGCGGGGTTTCGACGGCCAGCACGGTGCTGGACAGGCAAAGGGCAATGGCTACAGCGACGGCACGCACACGCATGGACAACCCCTCCCGGCAGGAAAGCTTCAAGCCTACTCCTGCCTTGAGCCGTGAAGTGTGTGCAGGCTTTGCATTCTGCGGTGGATGCAGGCAGGACTGATGGCACATGTGCGGCCGATGCGCTCGTCGACAACCGGTCGTGGGGGGGGGGGGGGGGGGCGCGGCCGGCCCCCGCGCCCCCCCCCCGCCCCGGCCGGCCGGCCCCGCCCCCCCCCGGGCGGCGCCGGGGCGGGCCCCCAATCTACCCCCCGCCGGCCCCCGCGGGGGGGCCCCCCCCCCGCCCCCGGCACTACCGATCAGGCTGCCGTTACCTCATGCAGCACCAGCCAGCGCCAACGCCCCTCTTCCTGCCGCAGCACCGCCAGCGATTCCCGCCATACGGGCTCGCCGCCATCGATCGCATGCCCTTCGCGATAGCGCAGCACCGCCAGCGGTGAAGGCGCTTCCACCGCCTGCACGGCGTCGATGGAAATCTGCAGCCCTGGACGCGCGCCATGACCACCCGCGAACAGTGCCTGCACGGCCTTCCGGTCCAGCCTGCGACCCGCGATGCCGACCATGCTGAAGTCCGCGCAGAAATGCGCCATCAGGTCCTCCAGTGCGTCGGTGCCGACGTCGGCGCGGAACCAGGCCTGCAGCTTGTCGTGCAGGTGGTGGACTTCGTGTTCTGCGGTGGTATCCATCAGGTGTTCTCCGGTTGCGAAAGGGTGAGCAACTGCGGCCGGCGCAGCAACGTCATCGGCAGCAGGGTAAGCAGAGCGGACAGACCCAGCGCCACGCCGGTGGCGCGGGCCGGCAGCCACTGCATGGCCAAGGCCAGCAGCAGCGCGATGGCCGCGGTGCCCAGGCAGAAGCTGAGCTGGCGGTTGAGGTTCCAGAGTGCGCTGGCATCACCCAGCGCCTCGCCCTCGACCCCATGGAAGGCCAGCGTCTGCGCCGTGCTGCTGCACAGGCTGCCGCCGGCGCCCATCAAGGCAAACAGCCATGCTGCAATGGCAAAGACCGGGTGTGGCAGCAGCGCCATCAACAGCAGGCCGCTGGCCTGCAGCAGCATGCCCGTACGCAGTACCGTGGCCGGGCCGAAGCGGGTCAGCAGGCGCTTGCTGGCCGTGATCGCCATGGCCGAGGCCAGCGCCCAGGGCAGCATCAGCGCGCCGATGCGCGCGGCACTGTAACCAGCCTGGTGCAACTGCAGCGTGCTGACCAGCTGGCTGCCGATGAATACACCGGGTACTGCCAGGTAGACCAGCATCGCCAGGCGCAGGCCGCGATGGGATAGCAATGACCAGCGCAGCAGGGGTTGCGCCTGCTGCCGTGCATGCCGCAGGTGGGCCGCCGCCAGCAGCAGTGCGACCAGCAGCAACACGACACCCGCGCCGCGATGTCCGGACTCGCCCAGCCAGGTCAACGCCAGCAGCAGCGCGCCCAGCGCCAGCATCGCGGTGGACAGCGCATAGGCCTGCAGGCGTGGCGCACTACGCGCGCCGTCGGCCGGCATCCACGCCAGCACCAGTCCAATCGCCACCACGGCCAGCGGCAGGCTGACCCAGAGCACACCGCGCCAGGACAACCACTGCACCAGCAGCCCACCGAGCGCAGGCGCCAGTGCCGGCACCAGCAGCGCCACCAGCAGGATGCGGCGGGTCAGCGCGCCACGCTGGTCAGGCGTGCACTGTCGGTACGCTGCCGCTTGTGCCACCGGAATCAGCAGGCCACCAGCCAGGCCCTGCAGCAGGCGCCAGCCCAACAGCCAGCCAATACCCGGTGCAGCCCCGGCCAACACTGCGGAGGCGGCGAACAGCAGCAACGCCACCAGCAGCAGGCGACGCTCACCGCAGCGTGCGGCCAGCCAGGGCGCCAGCGGAATCACCACGCTCAGGCCCAGCATGTAGGCGGTGCCGACCCAGGCCAGGGTACCGACGTCGGCATGCAGTTCCGCCGCCAGCGCCGGATAGGCCACCGTGGCGATGAACATGTTGACCAGATCCAGGGCGAACACCAGCAGGAAGATCGCCTCGTGGCGCAGGCGGGGGGACGGCATCGGCGGCGCTCCAGCGGGGAAGCGGCCAGCATGCCGTGCGGGCTTTGTTGGAAAAACACGACGACAGCTGCAACACTGTCAAATCTGTTTTGACAATGAATGCCCATGGTCAGCCTCGATCGCTTCGATATCTTCCGTGCCGTGGTCGAGGCGGGCAGCCTGACCGCAGCGGCCGATCGCCTCGGCCTGAGCCGTGCGGTGGTCAGCTTCAACCTGAAGCGGCTGGAGCAGGAGCTGGGTGTGACCCTGCTGCTGCGCAGTACCCGCCACCTGGCCCTGACCGACGCTGGCGAGCAGTTCCTGCAGCACTGCGTGCAGGCGCTGGATTCCGCACAGGCGGCGATCGATGCCGCACGCCGCGACCAGCACCAACTGCAGGGTGTGTTGCGCCTCACCACCACCCCGGAGTACGCGCAGCTGCGCCTGATTCCCGCACTGGAAGCCTTCCGTGCGCGGCATCCGGCCCTGCAGCTGCACCTGTCGACCTCACCGGCGCCGGCCGACCTGATTCCCGAACGTTTCGACCTGGCGATCCGCCTCGGCCGTCTGCCCGATTCGGGCCTGCATGCCAGTGAACTGGAACGGCACCCACTGTGCGCGGTGGCGGCTCCGTCCCTGCTGGCACGCCTGCCCTCTGCCGATGCTGCCGATGACCCCGTGCAGCTGGGCACCCTGCCCCGCCTGGGCTACCCGCGCCTTGCCGATGTGCCGGTGATTGCACCTGACGGCAGCGACGCGCTGTTTGCCACCAACCCGGGCAATGCAGTGGTGCGCGTGGATGGCGCCAGCAGCCTGCACGCCTTTGCCATGGCCGGCGCCGGGGTCACCGTGCTGCCACGCTGGCTGATCGAGGACGACCTGGCCCAGGATCGCCTGCGCCCGGTGCTGCGCCAGCACCGCTTCCCACAACAGAGCGTGTACGCGGTCTACCCGCACAGCACGCAGCCCTCACCGAAGGTGCGGCAGCTGATCGACTTCCTGCGCGGGTGGTTCGTCACCTGAAAAGGGGACGGAGGGGATTAAGTCGTTTATGCATAAACGACTTAATCCCCTCCGTCCCCTTTTTTGCACGGCCCCTTGCGGGGCCATGCCTTCAGGCATCAGCGCAGCACCTGCTCCACCAGCTGCACGTCCACTGTCTGCAGTGGTTCGGCGGCGTTGCGCGACAGTTGCACCTGGTAGGTGCCGCCGTCGATCTTCCACTGGCGGGCCTGCGCATCGTAGTGGGCCAGGGTCTTCGGCTCGGCTTCGATGCGGATGCGGCGCTGTTCGCCCGGCTGCAGGGTCACCTTGTCGTAGCCGATCAGGCGGATCGGCGTGGTGCTGCCGGCCGGCAGTTTCAGGTACAGCTGGGCGACGTCGGCACCGGCGCGCTTGCCGGTGTTGCGGATGTCGACGCTGGCGACCAGGCGCGGGCCTTCCACGCTCACCTTCAGGTTTTCATAGGCGAACGAGGTGTAGGACAGGCCGTGGCCGAAGGCGAAGGTCGGGGTCAGGCCCTTGGCTGCCATCCACTTGTAGCCGACGTTGGCACCTTCGATATCGAAATCGAACACATCACCAAACGGCTTGGCCGGCTTGAAGCCGAGGCCGTCGATGTGCGGGCGCGGCAGCTGCGATTCGTCCACCACCCAGGTCACCGGCAGGCGGCCGGACGGATTGACCTGGCCGGTCAGCAGCGCGGCAATGCCTTCGCCACCGCGGATACCCGGGTACCAGGCCTGCAGCATCGCCGGCACCTGCGCCAGCCACGGCGTGCGCACCGGGCCGTTGGTTTCCAGCACCAGCACGGTCTTCGGGTTGGCCTTGGCCACCGCCGAAATCAGCGCGTCCTGATTGTCCGGCAGCTGCATGTCCGGCAGGTCCACCGATTCGGCCGCCCACTGGGTGGCGAACACGATGGCCACATCGGCCTGCGCGGCGGCCTTGGCCGCAGCGGCGGCATTGGTGCCATCCACATACTCGATGGTTGCATCCGGACGCGCCGCACGCAGCGACTCCAGCGGCGAGGACGGGTGGAAGATCACCGGGCCCGGCCAGGTGGTCGGCAGCACGCCCGGCACCGCGTTGGTGCCCTTGGCGGTCACGCCCACCATCGATGAACCACCACCGCCGATCACGCCCTTGTCGGCATGGCCACCGATGATGACGATGCGCTTCACGCTGTCGGCCAGCGGCAGCAGGTTGCCTTCATTGCGCAGCAGCACGCTGCCTTCTTCCACCGTGCGCTGGGCGACGGCGAAACCGGCCTCGGCGTCGACCTTCTGGTGCTGCGGCGGGTTGTCGAAGTTGCCGTGCAGGAACATCGTGCGCAGGATGCGCGCCACCATGTCGTTCAGGCGCGCCTGCGGCACCACGCCGCCATGCACGGCCAGGCGCAGCGGTTCATCGAAGAACACCGCCGCATCGAACACTTCACCGGCCGACTGCTGGTCCAGGCCGGCCAGCGCCGCCTTCGAGCCACTGTGCACGCCGCCCCAGTCGGACATTACAAAACCGGGGAACTTCCATTCCTGCTTCAGCACCTGGTTCATCAGGTAACCGTTCTCGCAGCCGTAGGTGCCGTTGATCTTGTTGTACGAGCACATCGCCACGCCCGGGCGGCCGGCGTCCAGCGCGATCTCGAAGGCCAGTAGGTCCGACTCGTGCATGGCCTGTTCGCCGATGCGCACGTCGTGGAAGTTGCGGCGGGTCTCCATGTCGTTCAGCGCGAAGTGCTTCATCGACGAGATCACGTGTTGGCTCTGCACGCCCTGGATCAGGGCGCCGACCATCGAACCGGCCAGCAGCGGATCTTCACCGGCATATTCGAAGTTACGGCCGTTGCGCGGGTCGCGCTGCAGGTTGACGCTGCCCGACAGCAGGATGTTGAAGCGCTGCTGCCACGCTTCGCGGCCCATGGTCGCGCCGCCGGCAAAGGCGACCGCACGGTTCCAGGTGGAGGCGGTGGACGGGCCCGACGGCATTGCCGTGGCGAAATCACCCGGGCGGATGCCACCGGGATTGGTCACGCCGACGCCGGCATCGGCCGACTGCTGCGATGGAATGCCCAGCCGCGCCACGCCCGGCACGAAACCGGCCGACCCGACCGCGCCTTCCGGCAGCGGGCCACCGTCCTTGCCCAGCCCGAAGTAGCTGTGCAGCAGCTGGAACTTCTCATCCTCGGTCATCGCCTTCAGCAGCAGCGCAGCGCGCGCATCGGCATTGAGGGTGGTGTCCATCCATGGCGTTTCGCCGTGCTTGTCGGCGGCATAGGCCAGGGTCAGCAGCGTGGCACGCAGGGCGCTGCCTTCCACCTTGAACGGTGCACTGCTGGCGGCCTGGAAGCCGTCGCTGAAATAGCTGGCATCCGCTTCCAGCGCCACACGCGCCGGATCAAAGCCTGCCGCCTTGGCCGATTCACCGGCCACCGCGCCAAGCAGCACCGCCGGTGCGCCCAGCCGCGAGCGCGTGACCAGCGCCGGCAGCTGCGCGGCACCGGCACCGGCGTCGGTGTAGACCGCCACGGTGTGGCGACCATCGTCCAGGCGCAGGTAGTTCAGGCCCGGCTGGTCCGGGCCGGACTCAGCGGCAATCGGCAGCCGGGTCAGCACGGCCTGACCGCGCTGGGTCTGGCCATCGTCCTTGCCCGCCGCAATGAAGCGGTACGCGTAGCCCAGGCCGTCGGCCAGCACCTGCAACGGATCGACCTGGCCGATGCCGCGCTGCACCTGGCGCACGCTCACCGCGTCCACCTGCAGGGTCTTCAGCTGGGCGGCCAGGGCCGGCATGGCCTCGGCGGTCGGGGCCTGTTCCAGGGTCAGCACAGTGAACGCGGCGGGGTCGGCCCAGGCCGGGGCGGCCAGTGCGGCTGACAGGGCCAGGGACAGTGCAAGCGGCTTTGTAAACGTTTTCATCGGCAGGCGTAATTCCGTTGCCAAGGCAATCGGTCCAGGGAAAGTGCCGCCGAAGGGTGCAGCGTTCATGCCGCGCAGGGGTTGCCAGGCAACGTCCCGCAGGCCGAAGGACGGGCCGGTCTGCGCCTGGGACCCTCCTCCCGGCGTGACAACCTTCCTGTCCGGGCCGCGCAGGGCGACCCAATCATGTGAAGATTGTGCGAGGGCGTTCACACCTGTCAACAGGACCTAAGTCACGGGCCGACCCCAGCCACTGGTTATCAGGCCATCACCGGCGGTCATCAGCGCGCCGCGCGAGGCTGCTGATAATGAGGGTCCCTGGCCACGAATCGAGCCCATGACCGTACACCGCGACTTCGATCATCTCTGGCGCGACCGCTGTGATACCTCCAGCCAGCGCGCGCCGCGCGTGCTGATCCGGGTGTTCGTGGCCCCCGGTGAGCTGGAGCGCAGCGTGGCGTTCTACGAGCAGTTGCAGGGCGTGGTGGCCGATGCCGGGTTCCCGTTTCCGGAGGCCGGCCTGCGCCTGGCGATGGTCGGTGCGTTCCTGTTGATCGAGGGCAGCGAGGCGGCGCTGGCGCCGTTCACTTCGACCACGGGGACGCTGCTGGTCGATGACGTTCGGCCCTATCACGACAAGCTGGTGGCGGCTGGCGCTGAAATCATCTTCCCGCTGCAGGTGGTCCCGACCGGGGCGGCGTTCAATGCGGTGCATCCCGATGGCACCGTGGTCGAGTACGTGCATCACCGGCCCGACCCGCACGGGCGGTGAGGTGACGGCCGGGCTGCGCCCGGCACCCGCGATAGTGCCGGCCGCTGGCCGGCAACCTCAGAAGCAACAGCCGAAGCAACAGCGGGCTTCCTGTGGGGTGGCGGGGTGGGTCCGGTTGCGGGGGACGGCGCAAGTACGTCCATGTAGCCTCGATCGCGCCATCCATGGCGCTCACGCCCCCGCAACCGGACCCACCCCGCCTTGGACAATTCGCCGCAATCTGCAGTAGATCCACGCCATGCGTGGATGTTCTTCGATCAATCGTCGAATCAATCGATTTCGATGGAGATTCATCCACGCATGGCGTGGATCTACAATTCCTCCATGTCCTCTCCCGCCCTGCCCTGGAATGGCACGCTGCTGCTGGATGCTCACGTGGCCGTGCTGCAGGGCCACGCCGGTGGCAGCGATACGCACGCGCACTACGCCCATCAACTGTTGCTGAGCGACGGCGCGCTCTGGCAGGTCGAGGTTGATGGGGTGCGGCAGCAGGGCCAACGGCTGTGGCTGCCGTCATTCCAGCCGCACGCAATCCTGTCGGCGCCGGAAGCGGGCTGTACGGTGTTCCTCGAGCCCGCACATGCCGATCCCGGGCAGATCGAGCAGCACCTGCACGCGCTGCCGGGCAACGCGCTGGAGCTGCACGACTGGCTGCCGCAGCTGAGCCGCCCGCAACCGCTGGACCGCCGCGTGCAGGCCGCGCTGTCCCGTATCGCCCAGCACCTGCCCGGGCCGGTGCCAGCCGCCGATATCGCCGAGGCGGCACATCTGTCGACCAGCCAGCTGCATCGACGCTTCCAGTCCGATCTGGCGGTGACCCTGCGCGGCTGGGTGCTGTGGCAACGGCTGCGCAGCGCACTGATGCATCATCTGCATGGGCACAGCCTGACCGACAGCGCGCATGCGGCCGGATTCGCTGACCTGGCCCATCTGTCGCGCAGCCTGCGCCGCATGTTCGGCATCAGTGCCGCGCAGCTGCAGGGCCTGCAGCTGCACGCGGCCTGACACGGCCTGACACGGCCGATCATTCGCGCCTGCGCAGACCTTCCGGCAGCTCCGGTACCTCGCCATGCGGCAGTTCGCGGAACGGCGCCAGCAGCTGCCCGGGATAGTCACGCGGATAGTCCGGCTGGCTGCCGATGCCGAGGTCGCGTTGCTGCAGCCGATAGCCGGGCGCATCGAAGGCGGTCCCCAGCAGGTGATCCCAGACAGTCAGGAACAGGCCGAAGTTGACGTCGCCGGCGGTGCCGTAACGCATGTGGTGGAAGCGATGCAGCGGTGCCCAGGCCATCACCCGGCCCAGCACGCCGGGGCGCATGTCCACGTTGGAATGCTGCAGCAGCAGCTGGATGGCAATGGCGAAGGCCAGCACCGCAGCCACCGGCATCGGCAGGCCCAGCACCAGCAGCGGCAGCACGCCGCCCACCGCTTCGGCCGCCTGGTGCAGCGGGTGTTTCATCAGACCGTTGAAGCCATACATGCGGGTCACGCTGTGATGCACCGCATGCAGCCGCCACAGCCAGCCGATGCGATGGCTGGCGTAGTGCACCAGGGTGATGCCGAGATCGGCGCAGATGACGGCCAGCAGCACCTGCAGCGCGAATGGCCACTGCAGCGGCCAGGCCTGCCACGGAATGATGGCTGCCAGCAGTGGCACCGCCGCGATCGACAGCAGGTTCAGGCTCTCGTTGACCAGCGCATGCAGGGTGTCACGCAGGCTGTCGCCGTGATCGTGGTTGAACGCGGGGTCATACGGCCAAGCACGTTCGGCAGCGAACGAGACCGCGATGGCAACTGCCAGCAAGGCCAGCAGCCATAGCGGGTCGCCGTGGAGGTGGCCGACCCAGGCCACGGCGGCGGCAACGAAACCCAGCAGGAACAACGGGGCATACAGGCGGAGCATCCAGTGCTTCATGGGCAATCCGGAAAGTAAGGGGCCTGCATGCTGGCGCCGCGTATGGGGCGCCGGCTTGAACAAACGGCGCAACCCGGCGCGCTCCCCGGTGGATGACCATCGTGGACGGCACCACGTTTCCCACATCCATGCATGGCGTGGATCTACAATGGCGCCCTCATCGCGCCCGGGACCGGCATGGATTCCTTCAACCTGATGCGTGCCTTCCGCCGCATCGTCGAACGCGGCGGGCTGGCCCGCGCCGCCGAAGACCTGGGCATGTCGCCGGCCGGCCTGAGCAAGCAGCTGCGCACCCTGGAAGCGCACCTGGGCGTGGTGCTGCTGCAGCGGACCACGCGGCGCATGAGCCTGACTGAGACCGGCCACGCCTATTACCGCGAATGCTGCCGCCTGCTCGACGAGCTGGAGGCGCTGGAACGCGGCATCGCCGAACAGCGCGGCGACGTGGCCGGGCGCCTGCGCGTCAATGCACCGCAATCATTCGCGCTGAGCACGCTGTCGCCGCTGCTGCCGCGCTTCCTGCAGCAGCACCCGCAGCTGTCGCTGGACCTTGTGATGGAAGACCGCCTGCTCGATGCGGTGGGCGAAGGTTTCGATGTGTCGCTGCGGTTGCGTGCCGAGCTGGATGACTCGCGGCTGGTGGCGCGCCGGCTGGCCTCGCTGCAGCAGGTGCTGTGCGCGGCCCCGTCCTACCTGCGGCAGCATCCGGCACCGCAGGCGGTGGACGATCTGCAGACGCACAGCGTGCTGGCTTACAGCCTGTCCGACTCGCCCGGCAGCTGGCCGCTGCTCGGTCCTGATGGGCAGGTAACGATCACCCTGCCGGCGCGCGTCACCGTCAACAACAGCCTGCTGCTGCGCGACCTGCTGGTGGCCGGCATGGGCATCGGCGCCCTGCCCTCGTTCCTGGCGGCACCGGCGCTGGCCCGTGGCGAACTGCAGCAGGTGCTGCCCGACCACCGCTATCCGCCGCGCTTCGTGCATGCGGTCTACCCCACCTCGCGCCACCTGCAGCCCAAGGTGCGTGCCTTCATCGATTTCCTGCACGCCGAGCTGCCCGGCTGCGCTGGCCTGGATTCGTAACCGCCAGCGAAAACTGAGCTGCCCGCGGCGTGCTGTTTCAGACGCGCCGCGCTGCCTACTCTGCCGCCTCCCCTCTCACCGATGGCAGGCAGATGTCTTCCGTTCCTTCCCCCGCCACCGCCGCGCCGGTGGTCGATTTCTTCCACGACGTGGTCTGCGGCTGGTGCTTCGTGCTGGCCCCGCGCCTGCAGCAGGTCTCCGCCGAACTCGGCATCCAGGTGCGTCACCGCAGCTTCGTGCTGCAGGACTCGCGCGCGCAGATGGTCGAGGTGTTCGGCTCGATGGAGCGCGCCAAGGCGATCATCCTGCGCCACTGGACCGACTGCGCCGCGCATGAAGACACTGCGCGCATCGATATCGAAGGCATGCGCGCACAGGACTTCGAGTATCCGTCCGGCTGGCTCGGCGCACTGGCCTGCCAGGCCGCCGGCATGCTCGGTGGCAACGACGCCCATGGCGCGATGTTCGATGCCGTGCAGTGGGCGCACCTGCACCAGCACCGCAACATCGGCGACGCCGAAGTACTGCTGGATATCGCCGAAGCACTGGGCCACCTGCGTGGCGCCTTCGCTGACCACATGCGCAGCGACGCAGCAGCCCGGCGTGTGCAGGCCGACCGTGCCGAAGCCGCGGCCCTCGGCATCCGCTCCATTCCCACCGTGATCGGCGGCAACGGCCTGCGCCTGCAGACCCTGCCGCTGCCGCAACTGCGCCAAGCCCTGGCGCACCTGGTCGCGGCCTGAGCCGCACCGTCCCCCACCCTGCAAGGAGATTCCCCATGACCTCACGTACCCTGGCCACCGCGCTGGCCCTGCTGCTGGCCGGCACCACCGCTTCCACCACCGTGTCCGCGCACGAACGCGTTCCCTCCGGCCAGCAGGTCGGCACCAGCCCCTGGGGGCCGAAGGACGAGATCGGCCGCCTCAACCTGATCACCGACGCCTCGCGTGCGGCGATCCTGTCGCGGGTCAACGGCGGCAAGGCCTATGACCTGGCCACCGAATACTACGTCGGCATGCCCAGCTGGCAGGATGCCGGCGACCCGCACTACCAGTTCTGGATGACCCACACCCCGCGCGGCACGGTGATGGACGACCCGATGGGCGTGGGTGAAACCATGAATCTCACCCGCAGCTACACCGGCACCGCGTTCTCGATGTACAGCCACACCGGCACCCACATCGATGCGCTGAACCACTTCGGCATCCATGGAAAGATCTGGAACGGCTTCGAGGCCGACAAGCACCTCGGTGACCGTGGCTGGAACGTCACCGGCATCGAGAAGTTCCCGCCGCTGATCGCGCGTGGCGTGATGATCGACGTGGCAGGCGCCAAGGGCGTGGACATGCTGCCGGACAGCTACCGCGTCACCCGCCAGGACCTGAAGGATGCGCTGGCACGCCAGCAGGTGAAGCTGCAGCAGGGCGACGTGGTGCTGATCCGCACCGGCCGCATGCGCCTGTTCGAACAGCCGAAGGCGTACATGGCCAACCCGCCGGGCATGGGCCTGGACGCGGCGCGCTTCCTGGTGGAGGACAGCGGCGCGATGATCGTCGGCGCCGACAACCTCAGCTTCGAGACCTTCCCCTCGGAGGTGTCCGACGACTACGTGCCGTTGCACACCTACCTGCTGGCCCAGCAGGGCGCGCCGATCATCGAGCTGGTGGCGCTGGACGAACTGGCCCGCGACAAGGTCTATGAGTTCGCCTTCATCGGCGGCCCGCTGAAGATCCGCGGCGGCGATGCCGCGCCGCTGCGCCCGGTCGCGCTGCCGGTCCGCCCGTAACCGGGAGTGCCCGTGCCTGTAGGTGCCGACCCTGGTCGGCACCGTTTTCCCATCCACGCATGGCGTGGATCTACTGGGGAGAACCCTGGTAGATCCACGCCATGCGTGGATGCTTTAGCCCTTCAGCAACCTGAAACCCGACCTTCCGATTTCATTAGTAATTCTACTCACAACGCGAGTAGCATGTCCGGTCTCAGCCCCTGATACCGGCCCGTCGATACTCGCGCCATGCCTGCCGTTTCCGCCCGTTCCTGCCGCTTCCAGCCTGCCCGGCACCTCTCTTGGAGGACCGGCTGATGGGCGCCGTCGTCGCCCTCGACCGGCTGCTGGACGGCCGCCAGTTGTGGCGCGGCCCGGCCCGGCAGGGGCCGGCCAGTGATCATCTGGCCAGCGGGCACCCGGCACTGGATGCGCGCCTGCCCGGCGGTGGCTGGCCGGCCAGCGGGCTGTGCGAGGTGCTGCAGGCCGCGCCCGGCGTGGGCGAGCTGGCCCTGGTCTGGCCGGCGCTGGCCAAGCTGAGCCTGCGTGACCGCCCGATCGTGCTGGTCGCCCCGCCCTATCGCCCGCATGCCCCGGCCTGGGCGGCAGCCGGGCTGGACCTGGCCCAGCTGCAGATCATCCACGCAGCGCCGAAACAGGCGCTCTGGGCCACCGAGCAGTGCCTGCGCTCTGCGGCCTGCGCGGCGGTGCTGTGTTGGCCACACCAGGCCGACGACCGCTCACTGCGCCGGCTGCAGGTGGCTGCCGACAGCGGCCAGTGCCTGGGCTTCGTGTTCCGCGAGGCGCAGGCAGCGCGCAACCCCTCCCCGGCCAGCCTGCGCCTGCAGCTCGACCACGGCCAGGTACGGGTGCTGAAGTGCCGTGGCGGTCTGCCACCGGCGCAGCCGTTGCCACTGGCCATCGCCCACTGAGGCCGCGTCATGCATTGGGCCTGCCTGTTGTTGCCGCAGCTGGCACTGGACAGCGTGCTGCGCCTGCAGCCGGACCCGCAGCGGCCACTGGTGCTGCTGCAGGGGCCGGCGCAGCGTCGCGTGCTGCGAGCGGTCAGCCCGTCGGCACGCGCAGCGGGACTGCGCCCGGGCATGCTGCTGTCGGCCGCACAGGTGCTGGTGCAGGACATGCACCTGCACGACTACGACCCGAACGCCGAACAGCACACCCGGCAGCTGCTGGCCAGTTGGGCCTACGCCTACAGCTCGCAGGTCAGCCTCGATTTTCCGCACGCGCTGGTCATGGAGATCGGCGCCAGTCGCGCCCTGTTCGGTGACTGGCTGACGATCGAAAAGCGCCTGCGCGGCGAACTGCATGAGCTTGGTTTCCGCCACCGCCTGGTGGCCGCACCCACCGCGCATGCCGCGCGCGTGCTGGCCAACGTCCACGACGGCCTCGGCATCGATGCGCAGCAGCTGCCAGCGGCACTGGCGCAGCTGCCGTTGCCGCGCTGCGGCCTGCCCAGCGAAGCGGTGACCGTGCTCGGTCGTTCCGGTCTGCGCACGCTGGGTGCGGTGCTCGAACTGCCGCGCGACAGCCTGGCCCGGCGCTTCTCACCCGAGGTGCTGCAGCAACTGGATGCGCTGCGCGGCCTGCCCACCGCGCCACTGCGCTACTACCAGCCACCGGACCGTTTCGATGCACGCATCGAATTCGAATACGAGATCGAATCCAGCCAGGCCCTGCTGTTCCCGCTGCGCCGCCTGCTGCTGGACCTGGCGGCCTTCCTGTGCTCGCGCGATGGCGGCGTACAGCGCTTCGACCTGCACTTCGAGCATGACCTGCTGCCGGCCAGCGTGCTGACCATCGGCCTGCTGGCACCCGAGCGCGATCCCGCGCTGCTGTTCGAGATCGCACGCAACCGCATGGAAGCGTTCGCCCTGCCCGCTGGCAGCCGCGCACTGCGCCTGCAGGCCGAACAGCTGCCACCGTTCGTGCCCGCCGCGCGTGACCTGTTCGATACCCGGCCGGCACAGGCGATGCCCTGGAACCAGCTGCGCGAGCGCCTGCGGGCGCGGCTCGGCGATGACGCCGTGCAGCCGCTGGCGGTGCAGGCCGACCATCGCCCCGAACGCGCCAGTGGCACCCAGCCCGCGGTCAAGCCTCCGTCGTACTGGCCGCTGCGTCCGGGCTGGCTGCTGGACACGCCGCAACCGCTGCGTGATCCCCGCCTGCGCATCGTCACCGGGCCGGAGCGGATCGAATCGGGCTGGTGGGACCAGGCCGATGCGCGGCGCGATTACTACGTGGTGGAAACCGCGCATGGCCAGCGCGGCTGGGCTTTCCGTGAGCGCAATGATCCACATGCCCCGTGGATGCTGCACGGCTGGTTCGGCTGAGCCGCCATGCACAGCGAACTGCCCGGCTACGCCGAACTGCACTGCCTGTCGGCCTTCAGTTTCCAGCGTGGCGCCTCGATCGCCGAAGAACTGTTCGCGCGCGCTGCCGGCCAGGGCTACCGCGCGTTGGCGATCACCGACGAATGCTCGCTGGCCGGCATCGTGCGCGCCTGGCAGGCCGCCAAGACGCATGGCGTGGCGCTGATCGTCGGCGCCGAATTCCAGATCGAGGACGGGCCGAAGCTGGCCCTGCTGTGCACCGACCAGGCCGCCTACGCCGGCTTGTGCCAGTTGATCACCACCTGCCGGCGGCGCGCGGCCAAGGGCGAATACCGCTGCCTGCGCGAGGACCTGCTCGGCCTGCCCGGCGGCCTGCTGTGCCTATGGCTGGACCGGCAACCAGCGGCCACCGATCTGGAACTGCTGCGCGCCGGCTTCGATGATCGGCTGTGGCTGGCGGTGGAGCTGCACCATGAGCATGACGACGCGCGTCGCCTGCAGCAGCTGCAGGCCTTCGGCGAACGCCACCACCTGCCGCTGGTGGCCAGTGGTGATGTGCACATGCACGTGCGCCGCCGCCGCGCCCTGCAGGACACACTGACCGCCATCCGCCACCGCTGCAGCGTGGCCGAGGCCGGCTGGCGCCTGTTTCCCAACGGCGAGCGCCACCTGCGCCCGCGTACCGCGCTGGCCCAGCTGTATCCGCCCGAACTGCTGGCCGAGACCCTGCGCATCGCCGAGCGCTGCCACTTCACCCTGGAGCAGCTGCAGTACACCTATCCGCGCGAACTGGTACCCGAGGGCCACGACCCGGACAGCTGGCTGCGCGTGCTGGTCGAGCGCGGCATCCCGTGGCGCTGGAAAGGCGGCATCGAACCGGCACAACGCAAACAGATCGAGCACGAACTGGCATTGATCCGGGAAAAGAACTACGCCTCGTACTTCCTCACCGTGCAGGACATCGTGCGCTTCGCGCGCAGCCAGGACATCCTCTGCCAGGGTCGTGGCTCGGCGGCCAACTCCGCGGTGTGCTTCGTACTGGGCGTGACCGAGATCGACCCGGCACGCAGCAACCTGCTGTTCGAGCGCTTCATCTCCGCCGAGCGCGACGAACCACCGGATATCGACATCGACTTCGAACACGAGCGCCGCGAGGAAGTGCTGCAGTATGTATTCAAGCGCTATGGCCGCGAGCGCGCCGCCCTGACTGCGGTGGCGATCAGCTACCGTGGCCGCAGCGCGATCCGCGACGTGGCCCGTGCACTCGGCCTGCCGATGGACCAGGTCAACGAACTGGGCGCGGCGATGGACCACTGGGGCGGCCATGTGCCGCTGCCGGAGACCCTGCGCGAGCGCGGCTTCGATCCGGAAACCCCGCTGATGCGGCGACTGCTGGCGCTGACCACCGAACTGATCGACTTTCCGCGCCACCTGTCGCAGCACCCGGGCGGCTTCGTGATTTCCGAGCATCCGCTGTCAACCCTGGTGCCGGTGGAGAACGCGGCGATGGCCGACCGCACCGTCATCCAGTGGGACAAGGACGATCTGGATGCCACTGGCCTGATGAAGGTCGACTGCCTGGCGCTGGGCATGCTCACCGCCATCCGCAAATGCCTGGCGATGCTGCAGCAGCATGGCCTGCACGAAGGACGCATGGATGCGATTCCTCCCAAGGATACGAAGACCTACGACATGATCTGCGCCGCCGACACCATCGGCGTATTCCAGATCGAGTCGCGCGCGCAGATGGCGATGCTGCCGCGCCTGCAGCCGCGCACCTTCTACGACCTGGTGATCGAAGTGGCGATCGTGCGCCCTGGCCCGATCCAGGGTGACATGGTGCACCCCTACCTGGAACGGCGAAGGATCCTGCGCGAGCAGGGTCCTGACGCGTTGAACGATCCAGACAATCCACTCTATCCAGCGCGGCTGGAACGCGTGTTCGCGCGCACCCTCGGCGTGCCACTGTTCCAGGAACAGGTCATGCAGTTGGCGGTGGAAGCGGCCGGCTACACGCCGGGCCAGGCCGATGCCCTGCGCCGCTCGATGGCGGCGTGGAAGCGCCGTGGCGGCCTGGAACCGCATCGCGAGAAGCTGCTGGCCGGCATGCTCAAGAACGGCTTCAGCCGCGAGTACGGCGAGCACCTGTTCGAACAGATCAAGGGCTTCGGTGATTACGGTTTCCCGGAAAGCCACGCCGCCAGCTTCGCCCTGCTGACCTATAACAGCTGCTGGCTGAAATGCCATCACCCGGCCGCGTTCACCGCCAGCCTGATCAACAGCCAGCCGCTGGGCTTCTACAGCCCCGACCAGCTGCTGCAGGACGCGCGCCGGCACGGCATCCGCGTGCTGCCGGTGGACGTGCGCCACAGCGACTGGGACTGCACCCTGGATTTCAGCAGGGGCGCGGCCGCGATCCGGCTCGGCCTGCGCCTGGTCGATGGCTGCAACGAGCCCGCCGTGCAGGCCATCATGCGCGAACGTGCGCGGCGCCCGTTCGACGATGTGGGCGACCTGTGCCAGCGCACCGCCCTGGACCGCCGCCAGCAGGGCCTGCTGGCCGATGCCGGGGCGCTGCGTGGGCTCAGTGGCCATCGCCATCGTGCACGCTGGGATATCTCCGGCGTGGAAAACCGGCTGCCGCTGTTCGACCAGGCCCGCGCCACCACCGAAGCCCGCGTGCCACTGCCACTGCCCAGCGCCTGGGAAGACATGCAGGCCGATTACCGCAGCACCGGCACCACGCTGGGCCGCCATCCGATCTCGTTCCTGCGCGCGCAACTGCGCAGCCGTGGCTGCCTGGATGCCGCACAACTGGCTGCCCACGGCCATGGCCGGCGCGTGCGCATCGCCGGCCTGGTGCGCATGCGCCAGCGCCCGCAGACCGCCAGTGGCGTCACCTTCCTCACCCTTGAAGACGAGACCGGCATGATCAACGCCGTGGTCTGGCGGCACCTGGCCGATCGCCAGCACCGGGTGCTGGTCGATACCCAGCTGATGCAGATCGATGGCCGCCTGGAACGCGTCGATGGCGTGCAGCACGTCATCGTGCAGCGCATGCACTGCCTGGATGAACTGCTGCAGGGACTGCGCAGCCACAGTCGCGATTTCCACTGACGATACACAACGTCACACAACGAACTGGCCATTGCCGGTCCGCATCCGCTATCGTCGGCACATCCAAGGAAGGACGACCCGATGTCCCGTGCGCTGCTGCTGACCACCCTGGTGGTCTCGACCCTCGCCCTGCTTGTTTCCGGCTGGACCGCCTGGAACCTGCATCGCAGCCAATCGCCACAGCGCATCATCGAGGCACGCGGGCTGATCATCCACGATGCAAGCGGCCAGCCGCGGGTGATTCTCGGCGCACCGGTTCCCGATCCGCTCAGCCAGGGCCGCACCCAGGGGCCGCGCGCCACTGCCTTGTCCGGCCTGATCCTGCTCGGCCCCGACGGTTCAGAGCGCGGCGGTTATGGCACGAGCGACCGCGGCGGCGAAGCGCTGCTGACCCTGGACGATGCCACCGGCACCACCGAAGTGTTCAAGGTGGTGGCCAATCCAGACCGTGGCGCCAGCCTGATGGTCAAGCACCAGAACAACACCGGCGCCATGCTCACCTCCTGGCAGGGCAAGCCGGAGCTGATGTTCGTCGATGACAGCGGCCAGTCCTACTACGTGCGCCCCGGCGCGAACGCCGCGCCTTGATCTGCTTCTGTAGCGTCGAACCATGCTCGACTACCGGTCATGTAGAGTCGAGCCATGCTCGACTGCTTCTACCAACAGCAGCCGAGCATGGCTCGGCTCTACAAAGGCGAAGCAAAGCCGAGCATGGCCCGACGCTACAAACCACACACCGCCGCCAGGTCATCGGCCAGCTGCCGCAGCTGCGCCGGTCCCAGCGCCGAGCACGTAATGCGCAGACCATGGCCCGGTGCCGCCACCGCGAACACTTCGCCGGCGCGCACATGCCATCCGCGCGAGGCCAGTGCCAGCACCTGTGGGTGGCTGTCGGCCGGCAACGGCAGCCACAGGTTCAATCCTTCCATCGGCTGCGGCGTCGGCATGCCATGCGCGCGCAGCAGCTCCTGTAGCGACTGCAGGCGCTGCTGGTAGCGCTCACCCGCCGAGGCGATCTTCGCCCGCTGCGTTGCCGACGCCAGCACCGAAGTCGCTGCATCCTGCAGCAGGTGGCTGACCCAGCCGGTGCCGGACGCCAATCGCAGCCGCAACCGCGATGCGGTCTCCTCATCGCAGGCCAGCCAGGCCAGCCGCAGGTCCGGACCCAGTGGTTTGGACAACGAACGCAGCACGGCCCAGCGACGACCATCCAGCGGCAGTACCGAGTGATAGGCCTGCTGCGAGAGCAGTGCGTAGTGATCGTCGATCAGCACCGCCACCTGCGGGTAGGCTGCCAGCAACTGCCGCAACTCCCGCGCCCGCTTCGCATCCAGGCTGGCCCCGGTCGGGTTGTGTGCCCGCGGGGTCAGCAGCACCGCGCGTGCGCCGGCCTCCAGCGCCTGCCGCAGCGAATCGACCTGCATGCCATGCGCGTCCACCGTCACCGGCAACGGCGCGTGGCCCACCGCGTTGAGCACGTTCAGGCTGCCGAGGAAGCACGGATCCTCTACCGCGATTCGATCCCCCGGCAGCAGCCATGCCGCCAGCAGGCGTTCGATGCCATCGACCGCGCCATGGGTCAGCTCCAGCGCATAACCCTCGGGGCAGTCCGCATCCAGCGAGCCCCGTGCCAGCACCTGCAACTTCGGGTCGACCGTGCCCACGCCGTACAGGCGCGGCGCCGCCGGCGCCACGCGCAGATTGGGCAGCAGGCGCGGGTCCGGGTTGCCACCGGCGAGGTCATGCAGGGCCAGCCCTGGTGTACTGCCCTCGCGTGCCAGCGTCGGCGGCAGGCCACGCACCACTGTGCCGCGGCGACCCGCCGTGCTGGCCAGGCCCGCCGCATCCAGGCGCTTGTAGGCAGCGGCCACCGTATTGCGGTTCACCCCCAGCTGCCCTGCCAGCTCACGCACCGGCGGCAGCACGCTGCCAGCCAGCAGGCGGCCCTTGCCGATGCCGTCGCGGATGCTGTCGAAGATCGACTCGGCGCTATGCCCGGTGATTTTCATTTTGTCCTATGCCAAAATATATCTTGTCCTGTGCCAGTGTATCCCACCCTGGCCACCCTGCATTGGAGGTGCCCGCATGCCCCTTGCCGCTGCCGACTGGCCCGTCGCCCAGTCCGTTGAACAGATCGCCGCCAACCTGGTCACGGTGCGCCAACGCATCGCCGATGCCTGCGCCCGCGTTGGCCGTGATCCGGCCAGCGTGCGCCTGCTGCCGGTCAGCAAGACCGTCGATGACGCCCGTATCCGCATGGCCGTGGCCGCCGGTTGCCACGAACTGGGCGAGAACAAGGTGCAGGAGGCGCAGCGCAAGGCCGAAACGATGGCCGACCTGGGCGTGCACTGGTCGGTGATCGGCCATCTGCAGACCAACAAGGCGCGCTACGTGGCGCGCTTTGCCAGCGAGTTCCAGGCGCTGGACAGCCTGCGCGTGGCCGAGGCCCTGCAGCAGCGCCTGCAACTGGAAGACCGCACGCTGGATGTGTTCGTGCAGGTCAACACCTCGGCCGAGCCGAGCAAGTACGGACTGGAACCCGACGCGGTCGAGGCCTTCGTGCAGCAGCTGCCGGCCTTCGATCGCCTGCGTATGCGCGGCCTGATGACCCTGGCCATCTTCACCCCCGACGTCGAGCGCGTGCGCGCCTGCTTCGTGCGCCTGCGCGAACTGCGCGACCAGCTGCAACGCACCGCCCCGCCCGGCCTTGACCTGTCGCAGCTGTCGATGGGCATGTCCGGTGATTTCGAAGTGGCCATCGAGGAAGGTGCCACCGTGGTCCGCGTCGGCCAGGCCATCTTCGGCGCCCGCGCCACCCCGGACAGCTTCTACTGGCCGAACAGCGGAGCCCCGGCATGAAGCACGCAGTCGTTCTGCAACACGTCGCCTTCGAAGACCTCGGCACCCTGCAGCCTTTGCTGTTGGCACAAGGCTGGCAGCTGCAGGTGCTGCAGGCCGGCGTCGATGCGCTCGATCCGGCCGAAGTGGCCGACCTGCTGGTGGTGCTGGGCGGCCCCATCAGTGCCAATGACACAGAGACCTATCCCTTCGTCACCGACAGCATCGCCCTGCTGCAGCGCCGGCTGCAGCAGCAGCGGCCAACCCTGGGCATCTGCCTGGGTGCACAACTGATGGCGCGTGCACTCGGTGCCAGTGTCGCTCCCAGCGGCGGCAAGGAAATCGGCTTTGCGCCACTGCTGCTGACCGATGAAGGTCAGCGTTCACCGCTGCAGGCCCTGCAGGGCATTCCGGTACTGCATTGGCATGGTGAGGCGTTCGAGCTTCCGGCCGGTGCACGCCGCCTGGCCAGCACGCCGGCCTGCCGCCATCAGGCCTTCGCCATCGGCAACCACGCACTGGCCCTGCAATGCCATCCGGAACTGGACGCCCGCCAGTTCGAGCGTTGGCTGGTCGGCCACACGCTGGAGCTGGCCCAGGCCGGCATCGATCCCAACGACCTGCGCGCGCAGGCGCGTCGCTATGGCGCACCACTGGCCGCGGCCGCCACCACGATGTTCGACCATTGGCTGCAGGACCTGCCGGAGACACCGCGATGAACTATCGATTGCAGATCCACCGCGATGGCGTCTATTGGGGCCACTTCGACTGCAGCGGCCCTGATGCCCTGCAGCGCATGGACGCCATCGCCGCACAACTGCCTGCGGATCAGGGCTTCCAGCTGAAGCGGCAGAAAGGTGTTGGCGAAGAGCGCATCCTGTCCAGCAATGCCGACGGCCTGCGCGTACTGGCTTCGCAGATCCAGTACCGCGACCTCTGACGATCGTCACGGTAGTGGCGGCCGCGGGGCGGGGCCGCGAGAAGCCCCCCCCGGGCCGGCACCACACCCCCCCGGGGAG
>NZ_JAWIRR010000008.1:0-32348 GCF_036320065.1 Stenotrophomonas sp. SMYL8 | reverse complement strand
CCCCCGCTGCCGCCCGCCGGGGTGGGGGCGGGGGGCGGCCGCCGCCCCCCCCCCCCCCCCCCCGCCCGGCACTACCCCGGCTGTTCGGCCGCGTGCGAAGCTTCACCGATGCTGACCCTGCAACGCGGCAACCACCACGGACTGCTCATCGCCCCGCGCTGGCCCTCCACCCGCATCCAACTGGAAGAAGAGGTACTGCAACGCCTGCTCGACGCGCAGGCAATGCTGCCTGTGGGGCTGCGGCTACTGCTCACCCGTGGCTTCGAACCCAGCCACAGCCGTCTCGGTGGCTTCCGCCGCCTGGTGCGTCGGCTCGGCATCACCCTCTTCCGTGCCTGTTATCCGCAGCGCCGGGATGAAGTCGACGCCATCTTCGGCGCCAACGGCCACGACATCGATGGCCGTCATGTCGATGTCTCACTGGTACTGCACGGCGAGCGGCTGCGGCTGCTGCCCCTGGGCGTGTTCACCCCGCCGCGCTGGCAGCACCGCCGCGTCGCCCGGTATGCCGAGCCAGTCGCACGAGCGAAGCGCAGCCTGCAGCACTGCGGATTCGTGCTGCATCACAATCCCACCGAAGCGCTGCAGATCCACTGCGATTATCGTCCCCGCTGACGCCGCGGTGGCTCATGCGGACTGCGCTCGCACCAAAGATGCAAATGATTCTCTTTTGCTGTAAGGTGCAGCCGCTGCCCTTGCCGCCGCGGGCTGTTCCCTTTCCCAGTTGTCGCCCGCCCCGTGTCCACGCCTGTCGAACCGACGGATGTCGCGCAGCTGTGCGCGGCCCATTACCGGCCGCTGCACGCCCATGTCCGCCGCAAACTCCCGCAACGCAGCGACGCCGATGACGTCGTCCAGGAAACCTGGCTGCGTGTCGTCAAGGTCGCCGCCAGTGGCCTGCTGAGCAATGGCCGCGCGTACCTGTACCGTGTTGCCCACAACCTGATTGCCGACCATTACCGGCAACGCCAGCGCCGTCGCGAAGAAGCGCTGGATGACACGCAGTTGCATGCCATCGCCGATCCTGCGCCGCAGCCCGAGCAGCGACTGCTCGACGCCGAACAGCTGCGCCACCTCGACGCGATCATCGCCGCGCTGCCACCGCGCTCGCGCCAGGTGTTCCTGCTGGCGCGGGTTGAACAGTTGGCGCTGGCCGAGATCGGGCGCCAGCTCGGCATCAGCCGGCAGACCGCGCACGGCCATCTGCTGCGCGCACTGGTCGCCCTGCAGCAGGTGCCGGGCGCATGAGCCTGGACGCGATCGCGCGCGAAGCTGCACGCTGGTGGCTGGACGGGCACGACGGTGGCCGCGACGAGAACGCGTTCGAGCAGTGGTACCAGGCCGACCCTCGCCATGCTGCGCAGTACCAGCATCTGCAACACCTGTGGCAGGCCGGTGCGACGCTGCCCAGCCTGCAGCGGCAACAGCAGCGCAGGCAACGCCGTCGCCTGCGCGAAGCCGGCATTGCGGTTCTGTTGCTGTGCGCGCTGGGTCTCTACAGCCGCCATGTGTCGCCGCCTGTAGCGCAGGTCCTGCGAACGGCCGCTGGCGAGATCCGCGAGGAGACCCTTCGGGATGGCTCGCATGTCCTGCTGTCACCCGGCAGCGAAGTGAAAGTGCGCATCGATGGGCAGCGCCGCCAGCTCCAGCTGCAGCGTGGCCAGGCCTGGTTCCAGGTCGCCGCCGATGCCGACCGGCCCTTCCAGGTACACACTCCGCAGGGCACCGTCACTGCACTGGGGACCGCATTCGATCTTGCCGTGCAGGGCAACAGCAGCGTGGTCACCGTTACCGAGCATTGCGTGCGCGTGGACAGCGGCAACGCCAGCATGCTGGCCAACGACGGCGAGCAGCTGCGCTTCGATGGGCAGTCAACAGCCCATGCAACAACCACCGCCCCGGGAACACTGGCCTGGCGCGAGCGGCGCCTGCACTGGGTCTCGGCCCCGCTGGCCGACGTCACGCAGGGCCTGGACCGCTGGCACGGCGGGCACACGTGGGTCGTCGGCGAGCAGCTGCGCCAGCAGCCGGTCACCCTGCTTGGCAGTGCCGACGGTGCAGCCAGCAACCGCGACCAGTTGGCCACTCAGTTGCAGGTGCGCGTGCTGCGCCTCGGCGCGGGCATACAGGTGTGGCTGCCGCCACGCAGGGAACAGCGTGATGGACCCTGACATCCGGCCTGCGGCTGCGTCTACCCAGGATGACGACGCTCTGCGTCAGCCCCTGGAGCCCCCGATGCTGTGCCACCGCCCCCTTGTCCTCGCCCTGTCGCTGGCCTGTACCAGTGCCCTTCCGCTGCTGCCCGGGAGTGCCCACGCACAGACCGCCACCCGTACCTACAATCTGCCCGCACAACCGCTGGCGGCCGCGCTGGACGCCTACAGCCGGCTGACCGGCGTCGATCTGGTGATCGGCGCAGCGCTGCCCGCGGGCCATTCGGCGCCTGCGCTGCGCGGTGACTTCGACGATGCGCAGGCGTTGTCCCGTCTGCTTGCAGGCAGCGGCCTGCGCCCGCGCTTCGTCGATGCGCGTCGTGCCGCCCTGGAGCCGGCGCCGGCTGAACGCGCCGATGGCAGCCGTCGCACTGGCCCGCTGCGTGTGCAGGGTACTACCGCACACGGTCAGGCACCGGGTGCCGGCGCCAGTCAATATGTACCGGCCACCCGCGATGGCTTTGCGCCCTCGGTGGGCAGCGAGCGCGTGGCGATGGCCGAACGCCAGGAAGGCAACAGCCTGCTGCGCTCGATGCCCGGCACCCACAGCTTCCATTCGCGCAGCCAGCCGGGCCTGCAGGTCAACATCCGCGGCATGACCGGTGCCGGCCGGGTCAACACCATGATCGACGGTGTCACCCAGACCTTCCGCAACAATGCCGGGCACGGCTCGGGCGGCCCGTTCGCCTATGTCGATCCCTTCCTGCTGGCCGGTGTGGACGTGCAGCGCGGTGCGGTCGCCGGTGGTGATGGCGCCGGCACGCTGGCCGGCAGTGCCAACTTCCGCACGCTGGACATCGACGATCTGCTCGGCGAGGGGCGCGACTGGGGCCTGCGTGCGGGCTACCGCCACGGCAACAACGGCTACGGCAGTGGCCGTACCTTCGCCGGTGCCTGGCGCCACAGCGAAGAGGGTGGCGACCGCCAGTTCGGCCTGCTGGCCGCCGCCAGCAGCAGCCGCAGCAGCGAGTACGCGACCGCACGCGGGCAGAAGAACAACGCCGACCCGGGCAGCCAGCAGCCCAGCAGCTGGCTGTTGAAGGCGCGCCTGCAGCCCAGCGACCAGCATCGGCTGGACCTGAGCCACATGCGTTACGAAAACGACTTCTACCACAACTATCCGTGGCAGATTTCCGCGCGCAACCAGCGCGCCAGTTACCACTACACACCCTATTCGCCGTGGATCGACCTGCGTGCGACCTTCGCCAGCAACAAGACCCGGCTGTTCTACCCGCCGGTGGAGGACTCCAGCTACATCGGCCGCCGCACCCACAGCGGCCTGAGCAGCTGGACCGTGGACAACACCAGCCGCTTCGACATCGGTGCACTGCAGGCGCGCTGGAACACCGGCATCAAGCACCAATCGGACATCTATGTGGCCGATACGCCGATCCTGCGCGGTGCCAACCCGCAGGGTCGCAGCCAGCTGGACAGTGTGTTCAGCACGCTGGAGCTGCAGTACGACATCTATGCCCTGACCGCAGGACTGCGCCAGGACCGCTTCGGCATCCGTGGTCACATCCCGGTGTGCTCGGATGTGCCCGGCCAGTGCGCGGAGATCAATGGCGGCGACATCGACGTGCGTCGCACAGAGCGCGCACTCAGCCCGAGCCTGGCGGTTTCACTGCAGGCCACCGACTGGCTGCAGCTGTTCGCCGAGGTCTCGCGCACGTCGCGGCCGCCGCGCGTGCAGGAAATGTTCTTCGAGAAGATCCCGCTGGAGGACGCCAGCGTCGCCGACGGCATCGGCGCCAATCCGTTCCTGCGCCGCGAGCGCTCGCGCAACCTGCAGTTCGGCGCCAACCTCAGCACCGACTCGCTGCTGGTCGACGGTGACCTGGCACAACTGCGGGTCACCCGCTTCGACAACCGCATCCGCGACTACATCAAGCCGCAGTATCTGCTGATCGTGCATCCGCCGGAAGTGGAACCGTTCGTGGTGCCGATCGACAGCGATCCGCAACTCACTGCCTGGACCGATGCGCTGGACGTGGACGACTTCAGCACCACCACGCGCTGGATGAACCACCCCGGCGTGGTGCGCATGCGCGGTATCGAACTGGAAGCGCATTACGCCAGCGAGCACTACCACGCCACGCTGAGCTGGACCCGCTCGCACACCAGTGCGCCGGCCATCGAGTTCGTCAACCTGGAAGACATCACCGCCCTGCCCGACCGCTACTGGACGCTGGACGTGGGCGGCCGCTGGTGGCAGCAGCGCGTGCAGGCCGGCCTGCGCGCCGAGTACTCCGGGCCGACCGAGGAAGGCTACGACTTCTTCCAGACCCGCAAGACCGGCGGCACCGGCGTGCTGCTCGACTTCTACGCCAGCTTCAAGCCCCAGGCCAACACCACGCTGTGGCTGAACATCGAAAACCTGCAGAACAAGGCCTATGACAACAATGCCTCGATCGACAGCATCTTCAGCCCGATCCTGGACCGCGGCAACGGCCGTGGCCGTACCGTCTCGATGGGCGTCAATGTGGCGTTCTAGCCGTCGCTGGCTGCCCGTATGCCTGCTCGCGCTGGCGACCGTGGCCAGCGCGCAGCCGATGCCTGGCTCAGTGATCGACCTGGCCAACGGCCGGCACCTGGACGAAGCCGCGTTCGTGGCGCGTGCGGCGGACGCCCGGAGGCTGCTGCTGGGTGAGCGCCATGACCTCGCCGGAGACCACGCCGCCCAGCGCTGGCTGCTGCAGGCGCTGCAGCGGCGGCGCCCGCAGGGTTCGCTGGTGCTGGAAATGATCGCCAGCGAGCGCCAGCCACGCCTGCAGCGGGTGCAGCGCTGGCTGGCCAAGGGCAACCAGGCCGAAGGTGCACGCCTGCAGGAACTGCTGGACTGGGATACGCGTTGGCCGTGGGCCGCGTATGGCGGGCTGGTACAGGATGCTGCCGATGCAGGCACGCCGCTGTTCGGCGGCAACCTGTCGCGTGCCGAGGTCAACGCGCTGCTCGCGTCCACCGAGGGCGTGCGGTTCCCGGTGGCCGCTGCCCGCCAGCGCCTGTCGGCGGTGGTGCTGGCCCAGCACGCAGACGCAGCACCGATGCTGGAAGGGATGCTGGCCGTGCAACAGGCCCGCGACACACGCATGGCACAGGTGCTGCTCGATGCGCCCGCGCCGGCGCTGCTGGTAGCGGGGCGCTGGCATGTACTGCGCGGTACCGGGGTACCGGGCTACCTGTCACCGGCTACGCCTGCGCTGGTGATCGCATTGGCTTCGCCGGGTGAAACCGTGGATGCGGCAGATGCCGATCTGCTGTGGGTGCTGGACGATGAGTGAGCGCGGCCAACACTGGCAGGCGATCGCGATCACCGCCGTCCTGCACCTGCTGCCCCTGCTGCTGTTGCTGCACTGGGTGGCAGCGCCGCCGATGCTGCCGCCGCCGGAGCAGGACGTGCGCATCAGCCTGCGCCTGCTGGCGCCGGCCACGCCGCCACAGCCCTTAGAGGAGCGCCAGGCCGACACCCCCAGCCAGGCGCAGCAGGCGCGCGCATCGCAACCGGCAAAGTCGCCGCCGCCACCGAAACCCACCGCCGCGCGCGAGGGCGAGTTGGCCGCCAGCGAAACGGGCGGGGCGGGTCGAACGCCGCTGCCGGTCGCCCCGCCGGCGGCCGCGACCGATGCCAGTCCCGCACCGGCATCGATCACGGCCGCTCCGCCCGCTCCAGACGCGCCACCGGCGGACTTCCAGGCCGGCGCCGCCAGCGACCAGTGGGAAGCCCGCCTGATGGCGCGGCTGGAGCGTTACCGCTATTACCCTGCCGTCGCACGCTCGCGCCGGCAGCAGGGCACTGCCTGGGTCAGGGCCAGCATCGACCGCGAAGGCCGCCTGCTGGCTCTGCGGCTGGAACAGTCCAGTGGCCAGCCGATGCTCGATGACGCTGCGCTGCAGACCTTCCGTCGCGCGCAGCCACTACCGCCCATTCCCGATGAACTGAAGGCACCGCAGGAACTGGTGGTGCCGGTGGAGTACTACCTGCGCTAGGCGGCGTAGGCCTCCGCCTCGATCTCGAACAGCATGCCGTCCAGCGCCAGCCGCGGCACCGGGATCAGCGTGCAGGTGGGCGCCGCACGGTTCGGCCAGCGTCGCCGCACCTGGTGGGCAATGATGCCCAGCCGGTCCTCATCGTGGCCGACCACCAGGATGCGCAACCGCGCCACATCAACCAGGCTTGCCTGCGCCGATCGCAGCGCGGTCTGCAGGTTGTCCAGTGCCTGCCCGACCTGGTCTTCGAAGCTGGGCGAGAGACGGCCCTGCGCATCTTCACCGCCCTGCCCGGCCACGTGGATCACCCGTGCCGGCAGGCGCACCACCGCCACGTGTGAGTAGCCGTTGGCCGAAGGATCGTAGAGGCCCGGTGGATTGAACAGCTCCAGCAGGCCATGGCTGAAGTCCGGTGTGGTCAGCAGGTTCATGCCGCGCGCTTCGTGGGGGTTGCCGGCAGTCTGTGACCTCAACCCTGGTTGAGGTCAAATGGGTCCTGTGCAACAGAGTAGTCCGCCATGCGCAACGATCGCGCGTTCCCGTGGACTCGAGCCTGCTCGACTTCCACCGACCAGAAGCAGTCGAGCAAGCTCGACTCTACAGAAGCGTGGTCACGTCCACGCTGGGTCTGCGGTGAAATCAATGGTCAACCAGAACGTGCTGCCCCGCGCATCCAGCCGCACCGCAATCTCGTCACGCATCGCATCGACCTCGCCCACTGAACCCAGCGGCGTGGCCGGGTCGGCCAGCACGTGGATCTCGATGAAGCGCATCCGCCCCATCTTCGCCACATGGCTGGTGAAACCGGCATAGCCACGCTCGGCGACGAACGCCTGCATCACCCGCTGCACGCGCCGGTCCAGATCGTCCGGTGCCACCTGCAGCACTTCGCGCATGGCCTTCCAGGCACCCCGCGCCGGCACCGGCAACACCGCCAGGCTGATCAACGCCAGCACGATCGAATCCAGGTACGGCACCCAGTGATGCCACTCACCACCGTGCAGGACCAGCGCCAACACAAAGGCCAGTACCACTGCCAAGCTCATCAACCCGCCCAGCAGCCAGCCGCGCACATCCAGCCACAACAGCGCGGAGCGCAGATGCCGCGCCCGCTGCGCGACGAAGGCCGCCATCGCCAGGTTGCTGGCACTCAGCAACGCCGCCCACCACAGCGCGGGCCCGAATTTCACTTCATGCCCGCCCGTGGTCAAACCGATCACGGCGTTGGCCAGCGCGTACACGCAGGCCAGCGACAGGATCACCCCACCCAACGCCTCGACCATCGGCTCCAGATGCCAGTAGCCGTACTGGAAGCGCGGGCTCTGTTCCCGCGCTACCAGCCGCAGCACCGACAACGACACCAGGGTCAGGGCGACATCGACCAGGCTGTACACGCCGTCGAACAGGATGGCCTGCGATCCCACCAGCAGGCCACCGATGAAGCCGACCGCGCTCACCGCCAGGGTGACCCCGATCGAGAACTTCAGGATGCGTTGCTCGCGCGCGGTATCCATCGTTCGCCGAAGGGCCGACCGTCGCCGGTCAGGCCTTCAGTACCTCCACCTTGTACGAGGTCACATCGCCGTCGTTCTCGATGATGAGCCCGTGCACGTCCGACTCGAAGCCCGGGAAACGCGCATTCTGCTCGCGGGCGATGCGCAGCGACTGGATGATCGGCTCGTCGCTGTCACCGAAACGCTCACCCGGCATGATGGTCGGGATGCCCGGCGGGTACGGCACCAGCATGGTCGCCGCAATGCGGCCACTGATCTGCTCGATGTCGACCCGTTCGATCTCGCCCTTCACAAGGTGGTTGTAGGCATCGGCCGGGGTCATCACCGGCGTCGGCAGATCCACGTACATCTCGCGCATCACCTTGGCCACGGCGAATTCCTGGTTGAACGCGTGCAGCGCGTCGCACAGGTCACGCAGGCCCCAGCCGGCGTAGGCATTCGGATAGTCAGCAGCCAGCGTCGGCAGTGCCTGGCTCAGCGGTGCGTTTCGGTCGTAGAGTTCCTTGAACGCCATCAGCTCGGTGACCAGGGTGCTCCACTTGCCCTTGGTGATGCCCATCGAGAACAGGAACAGCACCGAGTACAGGTTGGTCTTCTCCACGGTGATGCCGCGGCCCCACAGGAACTTGCTCAGCACCGCCGCCGGAATGCCCAGCTTGCCCATGCTGCCGTCCATCGCCAGGCCCGGGGTCAGCAGGGTCACCTTGATCGGGTCGATCAGAACATAGTCATCCACCAGGTTCTCGAAGCCGTGCCAGTGCGCATCCGGCTGCAGGTACCACTCCTCGCGCTTGGCCACCATCGGTGCCGGCGTATCGCCCTTGTCCAGGCTGCGCTCGACCTGGGTCGGCTGCCACACGCTGAACCACCAGTCGTCGCGGCCGAGATCATCGCGGACATGCAGCATCGCGCGGCGGAAGGCGATCGCCTCGTCATGCATTTCCTGCACCAGCGAACGGCCGGCATCGCCTTCCATCATCTTCGAGGCCACATCACAGGCCGCGATCACCCCGTAATGCGGGCTAGTCGAGGTGTGCATCATGAACGACTCGTTGAAGCGCTCGGCATCCAGGTCGCGCTGCGCCGAGTTGCGCACGTGGATCATCGAGGCCTGGGAGAACGCGGCCAGCAGCTTGTGCGTGGAATGCGTGGTGAAGATGATCGCATCCTGCTCGCGCGGCTTGCCCTTGGCCATGCCGTAGTGGTTCTCGTAGAACGGATGAAACGCAGCGTAGGCGTACCAGGCTTCGTCGAAATGCAGGAAGTCCACCGCGCTGCCGATCTCGTCGGCGATCTTCTCGGCGTTGTAGCACAGGCCATCGTAGGTGGAGTTTGTCACCACTGCGATGCGCGGCTTGGAGCCGGCCTTGTAGGCCTTGCTGGCCAGCGGATTGGCGGCGATACGCTGCTGCAGCGACTCGGGCGTGAACTGGTCCAGGCTGATCGGGCCGATGATGCCATGCGCGTTGCGGCTGGGGGTGAAGTACACCGGCACCGCGCCGGTCATGATCAGCGCGTGCAGCAGCGACTTGTGGCAGTTGCGGTCGACGAATACCACGTCGCCGCGCGCCACTGTGCCGTGCCAGACGATCTTGTTGGCGGTGGAGGTGCCGTTGGTGACGAAGAACGTATGATCGGCACCGAAGTTGCGTGCCGCCTCGTTCTCGGCGTCCTTGATCGGCCCGGTGTGGTCAAGCAGCGAACCCAGCTCCGGCACCGAGATCGACAGATCGCTTCGCAGCGTGTTCTCGCCGTAGAACTGATGGAACGCGCGGCCGACCGGCGATTTGGTGAACGCCACGCCGCCGGCATGGCCAGGCGTATGCCAGGAATAGTTCGACTCGGCCGCGTGATGGATCAGCGCCTTGAAGAACGGCGGCAGCAGGTTCTTCATGTAGTCTTCGGCCGCGCGCATCACCTGCCGCGAGATGAAGCTCTTGGTGTCTTCGAACAGGAAGATGAAGCCGTGAATGTACTTGAGCAGCTTGCTCGGCACCTTCTCGATGGTGCGGCGCTCGCCGTACAGGAACACCGGCAGGTTGGCGCGGCGCGCGCTCTGCTCGCGCAGGAAGGCGGTCAGGCGCTGGAACTCGCCATCCACCTCTTCGCTGCCATCGATCGAGATCAGCACCGCCGAGGCCGCCACGTAGGTGCGGGCACCGGCACGGGCATCATCCAGGTTCAGGCCGCACAGCACGCGCTGGTCGTTGCTGCGCAGCTCTTCCACCAGGGCGCGGATCAGGATGCCACCGATGCGCGGCGACTCGTAGTCGTTGTCGATGACAATGACCGGGTAGTCCAGGGACTTGAAGTACACGTTGATTCTCCTTGTCTAACTCAGGAACGCTGGGCGCCGGCGCTGATCGCCGAGGCCTCGCGGGCGCGCTGCCGCTGCTGGCGGCGCTCCTCGCTGAAGAAGGGATAGAACACGGTGATGAACAGCACGAACAGGAACGCGTACTGCACGATGGTTCCCGACGAGCCGTAGATCGCCCACAGGCAGTAAACGACGGTCAGGCTGGTCAGGGTCCAGAACGCACCGGTGTGGACCAGGGTGTGCGAGCGCTCGACCACGAAGTAGCAGGCCACGCACGAGTAGATGTAGGGCAGCAGGGTCAGCACCACCGCCGCCGATGTGATCACGTCGAACTGTGCCGACGCGGTTTCCGAGGTGGAGGTGACCAGCACCGCCAGGGTCATCAGCACGGCCACGATCAGCACACCCTTGACCGGCACGTCGTCCTTGTTGGTCTTGCTGAAGATGCTCGGGAACAGGCCGTCATCGGAGGCCGCCTTGGCGCTCTGCGCGGTCAGCAGGATCCAGCCGCCCAGCGAACCGGCGGCACCGATGAAGGCACACAGGCTGACCAGCGCACCACCCCAGCCACCGACGGCCTTGGCCGCAGCCAGTGCGAACGGCGCATCGGAAGTCTGCAGTTCGCCATTGGGCACCATGCCCATGATCACCGAGGAACTGGCGATGTAGGCGATGGCGGCCAGGAACACACCCGCCAGGGTGGCGCGGGCCACGTTCTTTTCCGGGTTCTCGACCACACCAGCGGTGACCGAGGCCGACTCGACACCAATGAAGGCCCACAGCGTCAGCGCCGCGGCGCTGGAGATCGCGCCGAAGTTCGATTCGCCGGACACGTTGTAGGCGCCCTTGAAAATGTCGGCATCGAAGAAGAACCAGCCGAAGATGGCGATGCCCAGGATCGGCACCAGCGCAAAACTGGTGGTGACGGTCTGCACCCGGCTGACGAACGCCGGACCGATCACGTTGGCGAAACTCAGCGCCCACACCAGGATCAGCACCGCGATGCAGCGCACCAGCGGCTCGGACAGGATCGGGAAGAAGTAGCTGAAATAGCCCACTGCGGCGATCGGAATGGCGACGTTGCCGATCCAGTTGGCGAACCAGTAGATGGTGTTGGTCTGGAAGCCCATGTACGGCCCGAACCAGTCGCGCGCATAGGCGTACGGGCCGCCCGCCTTGGGTGCCAGCTTGCCCAGCTTGGCGAACACGAAGGCCAACAACAGCGCACCGGCGGTGGTGATCAACCAGCCCCAGATCGAGGCGGTACCAATCTTGGCCAGGCTCGATGGCAGCAGGAACACGCCTGAGCCCATCATGTTGCCGGCGACGAGGAAGGTGGCTCCGACCACCCCGATTTTCTTTGCTTCTGCCATGACGATCTCCGGTACTGGCATGAGCCCGGCAGCACCGGGCGTGGGGACGGTTGCGCTGGCGTACGACCGCTGGCGCCTATTTGATGAAGTTGTATTGCAGGCTGCCCTGCACCCGGACCGTGTCGCCGCGTGCGCCGCCCTGCTGTTCCAGGCGGCCGTACAACAGCTCCATGCCCATCGTCCAGGACGGCGCGGGGCTCCAGATCAGGTTGAATACGCCGTACCGGCTCTGCCGGAAGGCATCGGCCGCCAGTGCGGCGTTCCGCTCCAGGGTCAGCTGGCCGAAGATCAGGTTCGATCGCCACAACTCGGACCAGTAGTGGGTATAGCCGACGAAGCCGCCGTGCAGGTCCAACGCGTCGAGGCGGCCATCGGCACCGACCACCGCGTCCAGCCCGGAGCCGGTCAGGTCGGCGGTATAGCGGCTGAGGCCGCGTCCTCCCAGCGCACCGAACAGCAGCAGGTCGCGCTCGCCCACCGAGGCCGAGCCACTCAGCTGCAGGCCGCCGGCCATTCGCCGGTCGTGCTCGCCATCGCCGTCATAGGCCAGGCTGCGCGCCACCGCGCCCACCTGCAGGTGGCCCCAGTCGCGCTCCATGCGCGCGGTCACGGTTACGTCCGGCAGACGGTTCACCGCAGCCCGCTCATCACTGGCACCGGCAAGTTCAGTCTTCGGGTCTTCGGCCGCCACGGTCAGCGTGTTGCCCTTGCCCATCGTGAAGCTGTGGTGGATGCCTGCCACCAGCAGGTAGCCGGCACCGCCGGGACCTGCGAAATCCAATGTGTCGGGCAGGCTGTCCGGATCCATGAAACTGGAATAGCCATAGCCGGCATAGGTATTGCCGAGCTGTCCATAAGCATGCCGCAGCCGGAACTCGTAGCCATCGCTGCTGCCGAAGAAGTCGTTCTCCAGATAGAAGCGCAGGTTGCCGTGCGTGGTTGGACGCCGCGCCTCGAAGCTGAAGCGGGTCTGCTTGGCGTGGATGTTGAAGTTGGAGACATCGCGGTGGCTGCCGCCCACCGGCATCGACGAGGGAATGAACTGATCCTCGTCGCCGGCCGCGCGCGAATCGGCGATGGCATCCAGCTTGGCGTAACCGCCGATGCGGATCACCGTATCAGTGCCGGGTATGGCAAAGAACCCCTTCAGATCCGGATCGGTCGGGCCCGCCGCACTGTCCGGTCGCGACGCGGCGGTGGACGGATCGGCCACCGATTCGCGCTGCGGCAGCACCGGCTGTGCCACGCCCGGTACCTGGGTGGGGTGCAGCAGGTTGGCAGTGCTGGCAGGCGCGACCACGGCGGCGGGTGCCTGTGCTGTAGCAGGCGCAACGGTTGCGTCGCGCTGCTCAAGGCGGTCCAACCGCTGCTGCATGCCCTCCAGTGCCTGCCGCATGGCCGCAATCTCACGACGCAGCGCCTGCGCGTCCTCCTTGTCATCCACCTGTGCATACGCCGGCGTGATCGCCAGTGCTGTCACACAGGCCAGGCTCAGTACCGCCGCGCGCATTGCATCCTCCCTGGACGACCCCTGTTCGCAGCACGCAGACGGGACGCACGCATGCGCCACTCCGGCCTCGTGCTGCCGTTGCTGGAAATGCGGATACTGCGTCGACGACACCGGCCAGCCTGCGCATGGCAGGCAACAGGACGATGACACTGCCCTGCCCGCACCGATGTCGACGCCATCAAGGCCGCGCTGCCAGAGAGGTGGCGACCGCAGCGGTCTGGGTAACAAGCACAGAGTGAGAGTGTCGTGAATGGCTGTGCCAGCCGACCCTGATCAGGGCGTGGCGAGCGCGGCATCCATCGCGCATTGACGCTGTATTCCATGCGTCACAGGCTAATCCGCCTGTCGTTTTTGGCCTTGATTGGAATCAAGGCGGGATGCTTGATGTCAGTCACGATTCATACGTGACGATGAACCACTGTTGCGCGCGCCCGCAACCGCAATGCCCGCCATGGAATGCGACAGGCCCGCATGCTGCCATGCGGGCCTGCGCGGTGTTTCATGGGGTTGGCGCCACTCAGCGCGGGCCAAGCACCGTCTGCAGATCGGCACCCTGCGGCAGACCCGCACGACGCTGCACCTGGCCCTGTGCGTCCTGGAACAGGATGCCCGGTGTGCCCTGGAAGCCCATCTCGATCATCAGCACCTGATTGGCGTCGAGCTTGCCAGCGATCTCGCGGCTGATGTTCGGCAGCGCCTTGATGCCACCGCGATCAAAATCGTGCTCGTTCTGCAGCAGCGCCGCACTCGGGTCACGCGCGGCAAGGATCGCCGCGGCCTTGGCCGGGCTGTCCTCGCGGATCACGCCGACCATGATGTGGCGCAGCTGCACCTTGCCAGCATCGACCCACGGCCGTGCCGCTTCCCAGAACTTGTGGCAGTACGGGCAGTTGGCATCGCTGAAGGTGTAGACCACGCGCGGCGCATCGGCCTTGCCATCACGCACCCAGGCGCTGGCTTCCAGCTTGGTCCACATCTTGGCCGACATCGGCGAAGCCACCAGCTTCTCAACGGCCTCAGCGGCTACATCGTTGCCCTCCGCATCGAACAGGCTGCCGACCAGTACGTGCTTGCCATCAGCGGTGACATAGGCCGCTGCCGGCTGCTGGCCGCCGACCACGCCGGCGAAGCCCCGCAGGCCACCGGGGGCATCGAATTCTGCGACGACCTCGAAACCATGCTTCTCGATGCCCTTCAGCACCGCAGGGCGATCGCCCTTGTTAGCCGTGGCTGTGGCGCTCGCTGCCGGTGCCGCGGCGGTCTTGCCCGGTGGCGTCTGTGCCTGGCTGCAGGCGGCCAATGCCAGCAGGACCGGCAGCAACAGCACCGCTGGGGCGGTGCGCAGGGAAGTCGACAACATGGGAACTCCGTAGTGAGATGCCCGCGCAGGCTACCGCAGCCGGCGCAGTTTGTGTTCAAGAGCGGCTGCCGTCAGTTCGCCCAGGTGCAGTTCACGCAGGCGCCCTTCGGCGTCGAAGAACAGGGTCGAGGGATAGGCCTGCACGCCCAGCACCGTGGATGCCGCAGCGTCATCGTCCAGCAATACGTTGTGCAGCAGGAGCCGTTCGCGCGCAACGAAACCCTGGACCTCCTCAAGGGTTTCACCCTGATTGAGGAACACGAACTGCACGTCCGCATGCGCCTGCTGCGCCGCAGCCAGGACCGGCATCTCGCGCCGGCAGGGCCCGCACCAGGTCGCCCAGAGATTCAGCACAAGCGGTTTTCCCCGGAACTGCTGCAGATCAACCCTGCCCCCCTGCAGATCAGCAACCTGCAGTACCGGCAAGGGCATCTGCCGCTCCTGCCATGCGGACAGCAGCTGACTACCGCCCGCCCATAGCAGCACACCCGCCAACGCCGCGCCCAGCACCGGGGCGCGCAACGCCCGCCATGGGCGCACCCGCCACAGCCCCCATGCCGATCCCGCAACCAGGACAACCACCAGGTGGTAGCCACCATCGGCAATCTGCAGAATGCTCCACGGCGCCTCGCGATACAGGGCGAAGTTCAAGGCCACGAAGCTGATGCGACCACACAGCAGGCCCACCAGCAGCATGTCCAGAACCATGCTGGGTGCAGAAGGCAGCGGCATGCCGTCCTTCCTGCGTGGCCACAGACGCGCCACGGCCATGGCAATCACTACGCACACGAGAATCAACACCACCGGCATCGGCACCGGCCCAACGCTCGACATCAGACCACCTGTTCAATCGTCCACTGACTGCATGGTCGAAGTGTCGCGCTCCGGTTGCAAGCGCGACGATGCCGCCGACATCAGGCCGCGCTGCGCCCCAGTTGCATCACCGACGGCGATTGCAGCCCGCGCAGGCTGCCTGCCACCGACGGCATCAAGGGCCGCTCGCGACGCTTGCTGCTGACGTGACGCCGATAGTTGGCCGGCGTCATGCCAACGATGCGCAGGAACAACCGGCGGAAAGCACTCTGATCAGCATAGCCGACACCCCACGCCACCTCATCGATACCCGCCCCCTGCTGCAGCAGGGTCTGCGCCTTGGCGATGCGCAGCCGTTGGCAGTATTCGATCGGCCGCAGGCCGGTGGCCTTGAGGAACCGCCGCTGCAGTGTGCGCGGCTCCAGCCCGGAGACCTCGCAGATCGCGGCAAGGGTGGCGCCGCGTGCCGCCGTGGTGTGCAGCCAGCGCTGTGCCTTCAGCACATCACGATCGCCATGTGCGAAGTTGGCGCTGAAGCGCTCCAGGTCCTGCTGGATCGTGGCGGGCACGGTGATGCCCAGTTGCTGTGCGACCGCACTGGCCACGCCCTGCCCGTGCAGCCGGTACAACAGTCGCAGGCCAAGGAAGCGCCAGGCCTGGGCCCCGCCGACCGTCAGCAGGTCACCGTCATCCACCAGCGCCCGCTCGCTCGGCACCCAGCTCGCGGCCTGCGCCTGCAGGCCTGGATGGCGTCCGAGATCGGGGCCACTGACCGTACGCCCGGCCAGCAACCCGGCGCGTGCCAGCACGCTGACGCCATCACTGGCGGCGGCCAGCAGGCTGCCGCCGTCATAGTGCGCACGCAGCCAGTCCAGCAGGACCTCGTCCGCGCGCAGGCACGCGCCGGCACTGATCTGGCCGGGAACCGCGATCACAGCCGGGATGGCCGCATCGAGCATTTCCGCACCCGCAATACGATGCACCCCTGTCTGGCTGGCCGGCACGATCCAGCGGGTGACCAGCACCCGCTTGAACGGCCGACGCTGCTGCTGGGCAAGGCGATTGGCAACGTGCGCCATTTCGGCCAGTACGGAGGCGGCAGACGGATCACCTCCCGGGTATTCAACCACCGCGATCTCGACGAATCCTTCGTTCCTGAATCCTTCCACAGACCACCTCCTCGGTTCGTTGCAGGCCATCGAACGGCCGGTTCAGGCGAAGGGTAGGAACTGGTCCATCGGCGGGGCTATGAAGAAAGTTGCAAAGTGCGCTGAATGCGCGCACCCGGGCCAAGCCTTGACTCTCGACCAGACTCCAGGCTTCACAATGGTCGGCAGCCCCTGCAGGAATCCGCCATGAACATTGGACAACTGGCCCGCCAGGCGGGCGTACCGATCGATACGGTGCGCTACTACGAACGACAGCAGCTGCTGCCGACTGCGGCCCGCTCGGCGGGTGGCTACCGCATCTTCGGCGAGCAGGACCTGCGCCGGCTGCGATTCATCCGCCGCGCCAAGGCGCTGGGCTTCAGCCTTGAAGAGATCGGCGAGCTGCTCGCATTGAGCGATCGCCATTCGCAGGACATGGGCAGCGTGCGCGACACCGCGCAGGCGCGCCTGCAGGACATCGCACAGCGGATGGCGGAGCTGCAACGCATGCACACTGCACTTTCGCTGCTGGTCGACGCCTGCCCAGGTCACGGCGCGCTGGACCAGTGCCCGATCCTGGCGGCACTGACCGACGACGCTGCACAGGCGAAAGGCGACTGACATCGGCTTCGCAACGCACGTGAAGAAAAGTGCAACAAATGCTTGCCAACCCCCTGGGTCAAGGCTATTATTTCGCTCCTCAGCGACGTGGGGCCATAGCTCAGCTGGGAGAGCGCCTGCATGGCATGCAGGAGGTCAGCGGTTCGATCCCGCTTGGCTCCACCAATCTTTCGGCATTAGGCCGTCGAAAGGTCGCTAAAGAACATTGATGAGAATTGCGTCCCCATCGTCTAGAGGCCTAGGACATCACCCTTTCACGGTGGCGACCGGGGTTCGAATCCCCGTGGGGACGCCACTCATCACGAACAACGAGGACCCGGCCGATAACCGGGTCTTTTTTGTTCACCGCCTACCGGCATTCAGGTTGTGGCGTTGCGGTTCCCCTGCCCTCGTGGTCGCGGTTGAACCGGAACGAAAAAGCTCAAAAAAAAGCTTCCACAAACGTGAACACGCAGGTATGATAGGCGGCTCGGTAACACGGGGCCATAGCTCAGCTGGGAGAGCGCCTGCATGGCATGCAGGAGGTCAGCGGTTCGATCCCGCTTGGCTCCACCACTTTCGACATTAGGCCGTCGAAAGTTCTACAACTTGAAGTTTTTCGTGCGTCCCCATCGTCTAGAGGCCTAGGACATCACCCTTTCACGGTGGCGACCGGGGTTCGAATCCCCGTGGGGACGCCAGTTTCAAAACGGACTCTGCTCCCGGCAGATCATCCGGAGTTTCATTGGGGCCATAGCTCAGCTGGGAGAGCGCCTGCATGGCATGCAGGAGGTCAGCGGTTCGATCCCGCTTGGCTCCACCACTTCGACATTAGGCCGTCGAAGGATCTACAACTTGAAGTTTTCGTGCGTCCCCATCGTCTAGAGGCCTAGGACATCACCCTTTCACGGTGGCGACCGGGGTTCGAATCCCCGTGGGGACGCCAATTCTTTAAAACCCCGGCTTCGGCCGGGGTTTTTCTTTGCCTGTGATTCCTGGGAAGGCCCTGTCCACGCATGGCGCGGATCTACTGCAGGGCCGGGATGGATCCGGCGGCGGTTGGCCCAGTAGATCCACGCCATGCGTGGATGGCTTCAACTCGGCCACACCTCAGAACCGGCGATACATCCCGATCGATGCAGGTGCGGTGGGTGCGAAACCAAACTGCGCGTACAACCGGTGCGCTTCACCATCTGCCAGAAGGCTGACGTATGCCGACGGCGGCAGGTTCGCCTGCATCCAGCCCTCCAGGCGACGCATCACTTCCTTGCCCAGGCCCTGCCCCTGCAGGCGCGGCAACACAGCGATATCGCAGACCTGCAGGTGGCAGCCCCCATCGCCGACGATGCGCCCCATCGCCACCAGCTCGTTACCCTGGTAGGCACACACGCCATACAGGGTATTGGGCAGCGCGCGTGCCGCCGCCTCCTGGCTCTTGGCACTGAGGCCCGCCAGCACACGCAGCTGACAATAGTCTTCGACCGTGGGCACGGCGTCGCGGAACTGGCAGGCGACGGAATCATTCATGCGCTATCTCCCTGTAGGTCGGGCTATCCTGCCTCATCCATGTCGCAGCTGCTGCGACGCACGCCCGAAGAGTTCCCATGTGCTATTCCGCCCTCATCCGCGCCGACTACGCCAAGCTGGTGCGCGAGTTCGGCGCCATCCTGTCGCTGGAAGAATTCGCGGAGCTGTACGCGCACGATCCTGGCAAGAAGCGCCCCAGAACTCCCAAGGCGATGGATGACGGCTTCGCCGGCGCGCGCACCGAGCAGGGCCGCGACATCGTCGCGAAAATCCAGCAGTGGCATGCGCAGGAACGCCAGGATCTGGAAGCGGAGCTGGCCCGCCAGCGCGAGCGACGCGATATTGCCAATGCCACGCTGGCGACCCGCCCCACCCAGAAGGCACGCAACGACCTGCGCGTGGCCGGCAACCGCATCGATCGTGCGCAGGCTCGGCTGGAAGACCTGCACCGGGTGCAGTTGCTGCCGCGCGACAACCGCATTTTCCCCGGTACCTACGCACCGGTGATGATCAGCGAGGGCGGCAAACGCGTGATCAAGCCGATGCGCTACCAGTGCCGGCTGCCGGACAAGCCGGTGCGCAACGACATCCTCTATCCCGGCACCTACAACGCGCGGCGCGACAGCCTGGAAGGCTATTGGCGCGGTGCATTCGGGCTGCGCCACGGCGTGGTGGTGGTGCAGGCGTTCTATGAGCACGTGTCACGCCATGCCATCGCCGGCCGTACGCTGGGTGCCGATGAGAAGGATCAGGACGTGGTGCTGGAGTTCCGGCCCGATCCCCCGCGCGACCTGCTGCTGGCCTGCCTGTGGGCGGAATGGGAAGGACCGGAAGGTCGCCTCCTGTCATTTGCCACGATCACCGACACGCCTCCGCACGACGTCGCCGCTGCGGGCCATGACCGCGGCGTCGTTCCCATCCGCAAGGAACACCTCGATGCCTGGCTCAATCCCGATCCGGATGACCTGGCGCGGCAGTACCGCATCCTCGACGACCACGAGGAGATCCGCTACGTATACGAAGAAGCGGGCTGAACACCGCGCACAGATGAAAAACCCCGCCTGGGCGGGGTTCATGGATCAGGGATTGCCGCCGCACATCGCCTCTTCGCAGAAGGCCTGTTCCTGCAGGCATTGTTCGACCTCTCCACCCCGCGCGATGCAGCTCTTGTAGAGCTGGAAACAGGGCTGGCCACACCACGCGGCAGAGGCCGTACCACCGAAGACCGCCATCGAAAGGACACCCGCAGCAACCATGCGCTTGATCCACTTCTTCATGCCACTCTCCTTGCAGGCCTGAGCATTCAGGCCCGGGCAGGATACGCCCACCGCTTCAGCACGCGCCAATCAGGCGCTGGCGCTGGCGCTGGCGCGGCCCACTGCGCGTACCAGCGCCTGGCTCAGATCTGCCGAGAGATAGGGCTTGACCAGCAGCACGCCGGCCAGCATCGGCTCGGGCAGCTGCTCGGCCTGCATCCCGGTGGCCAGCACGAACGGCACTCCGCGCGCCGACAGTGCCGCAGCCACCGGCTCGCTGGTCTCATTGCGGGCCAGGCGGTAATCGAGCAGGGCCACGTCCGGGGTCGACGCCTGCAGCAGGCGCAGCGCTTCAGCCACGCTCGCGGCCAGCCCCACCACCGTCGCACCGGCATGCACCAGCTGCATCTGCAGCAGTGCGGCACTCATCTCGTCGTTCTCGACCACCAGCACCCTCAGGTCCTGCAACACTGTCATCGGCTACCGCTCCTGGAGGCATTCAAGCCGCCGCAGTATAGCCATGACAGGGCCGAAGCCGACAGGAGGCGCCCCGATCGGCCTCCCCACTATGAAAGCCGTGCCGACCTCGGTTACACTCGCACGCTGCCTGCCGGTGTGGCGGAATGGTATACGCAGCTGACTCAAAATCAGCCGGGGGTGACCCCATGAAGGTTCGAGTCCTTTCACCGGCACCACTGCATCAAAGGCCAGGTCCCCGACCTGGCCTTTTGCATTTTCAGGACCGGAGCGCCGACACTGGCGACGATGCCAACGCCCGCCCTGCCCACGCTCCCCGCCACCCTGCCCGCACGTCTGCGTCCACTGCACGTGGATGATGCTGCCGCCTGGGGCCCGCTATCTCTCGCTGCCGGGCGTGACCGAGCACACCAGCTGGGGCGACGTTTCCGAAAGGGCACTGCGCTGCCAGATCGCCGGTTACCTGCCCACGGCAACGGACCAGCGCTGGGCGCTGGTGGGCGCCGACAGCCAGCTGATCGGCACCGTTGGCCTGAACGGAATCGACCTGTCGCATGGCCGCGGCGAACTTGCCTATGATCTCGATCCGCGCTGGCAGGGTCAGGGACTGGCCACGCACGCAGCACGCGCGGCGCTCGAATGGGGCCATGCCGCACTCGCTCTGGTCCGAATCCAGGCGACTGTCCTGGACAGCAACGCCCGCTCGATCGCCGTGCTGGAACGCATCGGCATGCAGCGCGAAGGCCTGCTGCGCGCTTACCGGCGGGTTCGAGGACAGCCCCGTGACTTCTGGATGTACGCCCGCGTCGAAGGCTCCGCGTCACCATGCTGAAACACAACTGCGACTTCCGGCAAGCTTTGGAATAGACGCAGCGCACACTTTTCTTGCAAGCCACACGTGCTTCTGCCTATCGTGATCCCAGCCGGAGCTGGGGGCGGGGGAATGCATGACGTTGCGTGCGGCACTGTTTTTTCTGGTCACGCACGCGCTCGTCATTGCCTTTGTTGGCCCGCAGGACCCGGTCGGCTCCTACCTGATGCTGATCACTGCGCCGTTGCTGGCTGCACTGGCCTGCGTGCGGCGTGCGCGTGACAGCCGCCAGGCGGCCTGCAAATGGCGGACGCTGGGCGCTGCCGTGGGCCTGTTCTCGCTGGCCCTGCTCGCCCTGCTGTACCGCAATGTGGCCGGCCTCGATCCTGCGCAGATGACCGTGTCTTCGCTGATCCTGTACGTGTTCTACCGCATCCCCCTGACCTACGTGGCCGCCAGCCCGGGCGGCGGCAACCGCTGCATCCGCGCGGTGGACCTGCTGATCATCGCACTGCTGTGGCTGCTGTACTTCGGGCACACGCGGGCAATGGCGCATTTCAACGCCGCATTGTGGACGCAGTGCCTGAACGCCATGAGCAATCTACAGAACAGCCTGGTGTTCTGCTTCGCGCTGATCCGCTTCCTGGCCGAGGACAATCCCGACCGCCGCGATTTTTTCCGGACACTTGCGATCTACGCGCTGGGCTATTTCCTGCTGGCGTTCTACATCAACACCTGCCAGCCGCAGCTGCCTGACGGCAACTGGGGGGACCTGCTGATCAGCGGACTGTTCGTGGTGCTGGCCATCATGGCCGCCAGCAAGCGCCGCTATCCGGCGGTGGAGGTATCGCGCAGCCTGCGCCGCATCGTCGACGCCGGCGTGCCGTTGATGCTGCCCTTGCTGCTGATGATGGTGGCGCTGCTGGTCGCGCGCCTGCAGCCCACCCTGGCCACGGTGGGCTTCATTGGTGCCATGCTCGGTTATGCCCTGCGCAGCGTGCTGAGCCAGGTGGAGATCCAGCGCCAGCGCGATGAGCTGGAAACGCTGGCGCGGCGCGATCCGCTGACTGGGCTGGGCAACCGCCGCAGCTTCGACGAATCTCTTGGCAATGCCCGTGGCCGCGCACGCCGCCAGGGACTCGGGCTGGCGGTACTGATGATCGACATCGACCACTTCAAACGGCTCAATGACACCTATGGCCATCCGGAGGGCGATTGTCGCCTGCAGTCGGTCGCCGCCATTCTTGATGGCTGCCTGCAGCGAGGTGACGATCTGCTGGCGCGCTATGGCGGCGAAGAGTTCATCGCCGCCCTGCCCTCGCCCGATGCCGCCCACGCACTGGGCCTGGGCGAACGGCTGCGCGCTTCGGTCGAAGCCGCAGCCCTGCCCGCCCCCGAGGCCACCGTCACCATCAGCATCGGCGTGGCCTGGCAGGCACCCGGCGAAGACCGCGATCCGCGCGACCTGGTCGAACGCGCCGACCAGGCCCTGTATCGCGCCAAACATGCCGGTCGCAACTGCGTACGCGGCGACACCGATAGCAAGGAAAACCCGTCCGGTCGCCGCGCCTAGACCGCGTGCAGCCCCGCTGTTCCGTGCCGGTGCCCAGCCCCGCCCTGCACGCGGAAGCTGGCCACGGTCTGCAGCAGCTGCGCCGACTGTTCTTCCATGCTGCGCGCCGCGGCGGAGGCTTCCTCTACCAGCGCGGCGTTCTGCTGCGTGCCCTGGTCGATCAGGTCGACGGCATGGTTCATCTGCTGGATATCGTCGCTCTGCTGCTGCGAGGCCGTGCTGATTTCAGTCATCAGGTCACTGACCCGGCGCACGTTGGTCACGATTTCATCCATGGTACGGCCCGCGCTCTCAACCTGCGCCGTGCCGGCGCCCACATTGGCAACCGACTCATCGATCAGGTGCTTGATCTCCTTGGCTGCGCTGGCCGAACGCTGCGACAGCTCGCGGATCTCAGTGGCAACCACGGCAAAGCCGCGGCCATGTTCACCGGCACGCGCAGCCTCCACCGCTGCGTTCAGCGCGAGAATGTTGGTCTGGAAGGCGATGCCGTCGATCACTCCGATGATGTCGACGATGCGCCGCGACGAGGCATTGATCACCGCCATCGTCTCGACCACCTCATGCACCACAGTGCCGCCTCGTGCGGCGACGTCGGCCGCTCCGCCGGCCAGCTGGCTGGCCTGGCGCGCGTTGGTGGCCGTGCGCTGCACGGTCTCGGCCAGGCCTTTCATCGACACAGCGGTTTCCTCCAGCGAGGCCGCCTGCTGCTCGGTACGCTGCGAGAGGTCGCTGTTGCCCTGTGCGATTTCGGTCGCGCCGACTGCGATGGTGTCCGCGGCGAACTTGATCTGGCCGATGATCGCGGCCATCGCCTCGACCAGCGAATTCACGCCTTCGCACAGTTCGGCGATCGACCCGTTCTTGTCGGCGGTGGCCACGCGCTGGGTCAGATCGCCCTGCTTGGCGGCAGCCACGACCTCGCGGGTCTGCGCCACGGCGCGCTGCATGGCCTGGTTCTCGTGCACCTGCGCGGTGATGTCGGTGGCGTACTTGACGACCTTGGACGGCTTGCCATTGAGGTCCAGGATCGGGTTGTAGGATGCCTGGATCCAGACCTCGCGCCCGCCCTTGCCCAGGCGCCGATACTGGCCGGCGTCATATTCGCCGCGCCCGAGCTTCTCCCAGAACTGGCGATACTCGACGCTGCTGCGATGCTCAGGCTCGACAAACAACGAATGGTGCTGCCCGCGCACTTCGTCCAGGCTGTAGCCGGTAGCGGCCAGGAAATTGTCATTGGCCGACAGGATGCGGCCATCCATGCTGAACTCGATCACCGCCTGCGATTTGGCGATCGCGGCCAGTTGCCCCGCCGAGTCGGCCGCCTGCAGCTTCTGCGCGGTGATGTCGGTCGCGAACTTGACCACCTTGTACGGCCGCCCCTGGCGGTCCAGCACCGGGTTGTACGAAGCCTGGATCCAGATCTCGCGCAGACCTTTGCCGAAGCGGCGGTACTGTCCGGCGTCATATTCGCCACGCCCCAGGCGTACCCAGAAGTCGCGGTATTCCGCGCTGCGCGCCTGCTCGGGGTCGACGAACAGGGAGTGATGCTTGCCCTGGATCTCCTCCAGCCGGTAACCCATCGCCTGCAGGAAATTGTCATTGGCCCGCAGGATGGTGCCGTCGAGCGCGAACTCGATGACGGCCTGCACGCGATGCAGCGCGGCCACCTGCGCTTCCAGCTCGGTGCGGTCGGTCATCGCCTCCTCCGTGCTGGTGCGTTGCTGCGGCGCCAGCACGCCAAGCAGCGCACGCCACGGCGACCAACGGGTATGCAGCTCGGCCGGCGCCTGCGCGCCTGCCGTGAAGCCTGGAATGAGCATTGTCTGATCCTCGGTGTCCGGTAAGCGGTTGTGACCCGACGGGCGGGATGCCCGGCGGCAACATCAGTTGCCAGGGACTACAGGTGCCAACGGGCACCTCTCGAGCGACTGCGAAGAACGTCTGCTGCGGGTGCGATCGCATCTGGAAACGGCGGAACACACTGCGCGGACCACCCGTCGGGGGCAGCCTGGGGTCCTGCGGCGGGTGACTGGAGCGGGATCCAGAGGGAGTATCGGCGACGCCGTCGGCCGCTTTAGCGGGATTCCGCGACGTCCGTCGCAACTCTGTGCATTGCAGCGGGAATGCGGTAGACGATTGCCGTGTACTTCACGCCCTGCTCACGTGCCACTGCCTGCCCACCAAGGGACTCAGCCAATGCACGGCTGGACCGGTTCCGTTCCGCCACCGGGTAGCGGAACGCAGCACAGCGAAGGCGCCCGGAGGCCGCCGACCACACCGCCGCCACTGCCTCGCGGCCATAGCCGTGCCCATGCATCACTTCTGCGATCCAGATGCCCAGTTCGGGTTCTGCTTCACGGGCTCGATGCAGGCCTGCCAGGCCAAGGAATACCCCATCCCCGCGCCTGCGGATCACCAACGTGATGTCGGTCCCGTCGGCGATGGTAAGCAGCCACGTCCGCCAGACGGCAGCAAACGCCTCCGCGGCTCAAACGCCATATAGCGGGTCAGCCCGGGTGTGATTGCCACAAATGCCTCGTCGGCGTCACCGGGCGTGAATGGCCGGAGGTGCAGCCGCGGACTGTCGATGATCCAGTCGTCCAATGTCATCTTCTGCATCGCCTGGGCATTGCGTACAGCATCGCTCAGCAGAAGGATGCAGCTCAAGGCAGAAAGGTTTACATGACCAATGCGGGATTCCCCAGCAGGAGAAAATGACCAGCATGAAGGTCCCGCAGGATGCTTATCGACATGGAGATCGCATGTTCCCTCGCTTTGCCAGCCTTCTCTTCCTGGCCCTGTGCAGCAGCAGCGCGCTGGCCAACGATGCCGTCTATCGACCCGCCTTCCACCCCGACCAGCTGAAGGGACCACCCGCAGGACGCCCGAACGAAGTGCTGGTGCTGGGCAGCCCGCACCTGTCCAGCCTGCCGGAGACCTTCACGCCGGCGATGCTGGAACCTCTGCTGCAGCGCCTGGAAGCCTGGCGGCCCACCGCGATCGCGGTGGAGAACCTGTCCGGCCTGCAGTGTGACTTCATGCGCCGCAATCCGGCCCGATACGCGGAGAGCGTAGCGGACTACTGCGTCGATCCGGCACCGGCGCAGGCCGCCACCGGCCTGGACGTGCCCAGCGCCAACGTGGAGATGGAACGCCTGCTTGCGGATTGGCCGAAGGCGCCAACCGCTGCCCAGCGGCGCCGATTGGCCGCCGTGTTCCTGGCCGCGGGCGAAAGCAGCTCGGCAGTCGTCCAATGGCTGCGGCTGTCCAGGGAAGAGCGACGTGCTTCGGACAGCCTGACACCGGAGCTGGTGCAGTTCCTCGACACGCGCATGGCCCGCCGCAACGAGGCCGGACTGGTGGCCGGCGTACTTGCGGCACGCCTGGGGCTGGAGCGCCTGTGGTCGGTCGACGACCACACTGCAGATTCGCCAACACCGGAATCGCAGCAGAAGGCCTACGCTGCCGCCATACGCGGTGCCTGGGACAATTCCTTCGTCAAAGCGCGCAGGGCGGCCGATGAACGACTGGAGGCCAATCTTGCTCAACCGGATGGATTGCTCGCAATGTATCGCGCCTACAACACGCCCGAGGCCGCGATGGTGGCCTTCAACAGCGATTTCGGCGCGACCCTCGTCGAGCCCTCGCCGGAAGGCTTCGGCCGCAACTACGTGGGCTACTGGGAAACCCGCAACCTGCGCATGGTCGCCAACATGCGCGACATCCTGGGCCAGCATCCAGGCACCCGCATGCTGACCATCGTCGGTGCCTCGCACAAGGGCTACTACGAGGCTTACCTCGATCTGATGCACGACGTGCAGCTGGTCAGTTCGGATGAAGTACTGCGTTGACGCAACATGACGTGGAGGATGCGGTGACCATCCACCGCATCACTCCACCGCGTTCCTGCCCGTCCGCCACAGCACGATGCTGGCGGCACCGATACAGGACAGCGTGAACACCAGCAGGGCGACCGCGCCGCCCTGCAGTACCGGCAGCAGGGCCTGCGCGTGAAGGTCGCCGCGCAGCTGTTCCGCACGCAGGCAGGCGGCCAGCGCGAGGCACCAGCCAACCATCGCCGGGGCGTAGGCCCGCATCGCAACCGGGTTCCAGACCTTCATGGGATCACCTGCATGAGTGGATGTGCGCGCAGTATTCGCGCACGCCCTCTCACAGGCTGAGATCAGCCCTCGGCGGCTTCGGAATCATCGCCGGGCAGCTCACTGGCCTCGCCCTGCACCTGTACGTTGTTGCGACCCATTGCCTTGGCCCGGTAACACTGGGCATCAGCCGCTGCCACGGCCTGGTCCACGCTCATCCCACCCGCCAATGGCGCGATACCGATGCTGGCACCCACATGCAGGCGGTCCCGGTCCCACGGAATCGACAGCGACGCCAGGGTGTGCAGCAGTTCACCGCCGATGCGCGCGGCACGACGCGGCGTGCAGCCGGACAGGATCACTGCGAATTCGTCGCCGCCCAGACGCGCCACTACGTCCGAATCGCGCACACCGTGGCGCAGCACGCTGGCCACCGCCCACAGCACGGCATCGCCAGCCAGATGGCCCCAGGTGTCGTTGACCGGCTTGAAGCGGTCCAGGTCGATGTACATCAACGACGCGGCCTGGCCAGTTCGCTCGACGCGGGTGATCGCCTGCTGCAGATGCACCTCGAAACCGCGACGGTTGCTCAGCTCGGTGAGCGGATCGATCTCGGCCAGATGGCGCGCTTCGCGCTGGCGCGCGCGCTGCTGGGTGTCATCACGCAGTACCCACACTGCACCGCGTACATGACCTTCATCATCGCGCAGCCAGGCACGGGTCAGGTCGACCGGGATCGTGGCCGTGCCCAGGCGCAGCAGAAGATCGGCGTGCAGGTCCACCGCATTGCTTTCCGGGTCCAGCAGGACCGACACATCCAGTACCGAGCCGGGCGCATATTCGGTGGTCAGTGCCAGCACGTCCTGCACCTTGTGCCCGGCCAGCGACAGCGCGCCATCACCCGCCAGGGTGCGTACTGCGGCGGCATTGGCGTAGTCGATACGGCCATCCAGGCTGACACTGAGCACCAGGTCGGCAACCGCATCAAGCGTGATACGGCTGCGCTGCTCGCTCTCGAACAGGCGCTGCTCGCTGCTGCGCTGGGCGCTGATGTCCTGGATCTGCGACACGAAATGCAGCGGTTCACCGTGCTCGGTGCGCACCAGCGACACCGACAGCCGCGCCCAGATCACCTTGCCGTCGCGATCGAGATAGCGCTTTTCCAGGTGGTAGTGGCTGCGCCGCCCGGCCAGCAGATCCTGCACCAGGGCCAGGTCGGTCTGCAGGTCATCGGGGTGGGTCAGGCGCTGGAAATCAACCTGCAGCAGTTCTTCGCGGGGGTAGCCCAGGATCCGGCACAGTGCGTCATTGACGTCCAGCCAGCGTCCTTCCAGCGACACCAGCGCCATGCCCAGCGCCGCCGACGTGAACGCACCGGCGAATTTCTCTGCCGACAGGCGTGCTTCGGCGCGCGCCTGCAGGATCTCGGTGATGTCGATGGACATGCCGACATAGCCGATCCGCGCGCCGCCGGCACCATCCATGCGGCTGATCGACAAGCGCACCTGGCGTGGCTGGCCATCCTTGCGCCGCAGTGTCCACTGCCGTGAATAGGTCTGCTCATCGGCGCGGGCGCTGAGTGCTTCAAACGCGCTCGGCAGGCTTCCGTCCGCAGCCGCCAGCGGACGCAGCCAGGCCGCCAGCTCGTCCGGATCGTGGAAATCACCCAGTCGCCGCTGGCCGACCACTTCTTCCGCGCTGTAACCCAGCAGGCGTTCCGCGCCGGTATTGAACAGGGTGATGGTGCCTTCGGTATCGGTCGCGATCACCGCCACCTCATCGGACGCGTCGACCACGGCCTGCAATCGCTGCCGGCTCTCGGCCGCATCCTGCCGCGCCTGCTGCAGCTCGGTCACGTCGGCGTGCGCACCGGCCATCCACAGCGGTCGTCCCTGCCCGTCCCATTCGAACACGCGGCCACGGTCGTGGATCCACATCCACTGGCCGTTCTTGTGGCGCATGCGCAACAGGCAGACGTAGTTGTCGCTGCGGCCTTCGAAATGGTCCTCGAGCGCCGCGTCGGACAGGGCGATATCGTCGGGATGGACCAGCGTCAGGAACGTCTTCTGGCACACCGGCTCCAGTTCTTCCAGCCGATAGCCGACAATCTCCGCCCAGCGCGCATTGACCCGCATTTCGCCGGTCTGCACGTTCCATTCCCAGGTACCGGCAGCGGTGCCGTCGATGATCATGGCCAGGCGCCGGCGCTCCTCTGCCAGTTCCTGCAGGCGCCGCTCGAGCAGCCCGTTGCCGTTGTTTCCCTGGCCCGCCATCAATCCGGTCCCCGGCCCGCACAGGCGGGCAGCAGCCGCAGCACAACGCTGCAGCCCTCAACGAAGACAACGGGTCCTGCTGGCGTCATGGCCCTCCCCAGCGACAGCGGGGAGGCCAAACGCCCCCCTCAGGCGCAAGTGTGCGCAATCACGGGGAAAATCGACAAGTCCCCCGCCACGAATCAAGCGTGACGGGGGACACGGTCCTCAACTGCGCTTGGCGCGGGCGAAGGCCTCCGCCAGGGCGTTGTTGGCCGGGGGCGCGGACTGAGCGGGACGGCCGCCATTGCCCTGGCCCCGGTTTGGCCCGCGGTTCTGGCCGCCTGCGTCGCGGCGCGGCCCCTGCCCCTGGCCGCGATCATCACGCTGGCCCGGGCGGCTGGTGGCCTGCCCGGGGGTGTCGTCCAGGCGCCGGGTCAGGGCGATGCGCTTGCGCGCCACGTCCACCTCCAGCACCTTGACCTTGACGATATCGCCGGCCTTGACCACGTCGCGCGGGTCCTTCACGAAGGTATCGGAGAGCGCCGAGATGTGGATCAGGCCATCCTGGTGCACGCCGATATCGACGAAGGCGCCGAAGGCGGCCACGTTGCTGACCACACCTTCCAGCACCATGCCCTCGCGCAGGTCCTTGATGTCCTCGACGCCATCGGCGAAGCGCGCCGCCTTGAACTCCGGACGCGGGTCACGGCCCGGCTTTTCCAGTTCCTTCAGGATGTCGCGCACGGTCGGCACGCCGAAGGTGTCGTCGGTGAACTGTTCTGCCTTCAGGCCGCGCAGGAAGCTGCCATCACCGATCAGCGCCTTGATCGGGCGCGCGGTGCTGGCCACGATGCGCTCGACCACCGGGTAGGCTTCGGGGTGCACCGCCGAGGCGTCCAGCGGCTGGTCACCATCGGCGATACGCAGGAAGCCGGCGCACTGCTCGAAGGTCTTCTCGCCCAGGCGCGCGACCTTCAGCAGGTCCTTGCGACGCTTGAACGGGCCATTGTCGTCACGATGGCGCACGATGTTCTCGGCCACCGTGGACGACAGGCCGGACACGCGCGACAGCAGCGCGGCCGAAGCGGTGTTCACGTACACGCCCACGGCATTCACGCAGTCCTCGACCCGCGCATCCAGCGCCCGTGCCAGGCGGTACTGGTCCACGTCATGCTGGTACTGGCCGACACCGATCGCCTTGGGTTCGATCTTGACCAGTTCGGCCAGCGGATCCTGCAGGCGGCGCGCGATGGACACCGCGCCGCGCAGCGACACGTCCAGCCCCGGGAATTCCTTGGCCGCGAACTCGGACGCCGAGTACACCGACGCGCCCGCCTCGCTGACCACCACCTTCTGCAGCTTCGGGTTGGCGGCCGCCTTGATCGCTTCGCCGGCCAGCTTGTCGGTTTCGCGGCTGGCGGTGCCGTTGCCGATCGCGATCAGTTCCACGTTGTGCTTGGCGCACAGCTGCTTGATCGTCTGCAGCGACTGCTCCCACTGGCGGCGCGGCTCGTGCGGGTAGATGGTGTCGGTCGCGACCAGCTTGCCGGTGGCATCGACCACGGCAATCTTGCAGCCGGTGCGGATGCCCGGATCCAGCCCGAGTACGGTCTTCGGGCCCGCCGGCGCGGCCAGCAGCAGGTCCTTCAGGTTGTCGCCGAACACTGCGATGGCTTCGGCCTCGGCCTTTTCGCGAGCCTGGTTGAACAGGTCCAGCAGCAGATGGGTGTGCAGCTTGGCACGCCAGGTCAGGCGGCAGGCATCCAGCAGCCAGCGGTCGGCGGCGCGGCCCTGATCGGCGATGCCGGCCTTGCGCGCCACGCGTCCTTCGGCGTACTGGTGGCCGGCCTCGGCCTCGTTGCCCGGGTCCAGCTCCAGGAACAGGATCTCCTCGCGGCGCGCACGGAACAGCGCCAGCAAGCGGTGCGAGGGAATCTTCGCCAGCGCCTCGGCGTGTTCGAAATAGTCACGGTACTTGGCGCCTTCGGTTTCCTTGCCCTCGGCCACGCGGGCACGGATCACGCCGGTCTCGCCCAGCCAGGTGCGCAGCTCACCGACCAGCGCGGCATCTTCGCCCCAGCGCTCCATCAGGATCGCGCGTGCACCTTCCAGCGCAGCCTTGGTGTCGGCCACGCCCTTGTCGGTGTCGACGAAGGAAGCCGCGAAGACCTGAGGATCCTGCGTCGGGTCGGCCAGCAGGCCATCAGCCAGCGGTTCCAGACCGGCCTCGCGGGCGATCTGGGCACGGGTACGGCGCTTGGGCTTGTACGGCAGGTACAGGTCTTCCAGCCGGCTCTTGGTGTCGGCGGCCAGGATGTCGTTGCGCAGGTCGTCGCTGAGCTTGCCCTGCTCGCCGATGCTGGCCAGCACCGCCGCGCGCCGGTCTTCCAGTTCGCGCAGGTAGGTCAGGCGCACTTCCAGGTTGCGCAGCTGGGTGTCGTCCAGGCCCCCGGTCACTTCCTTGCGGTAGCGCGCGATGAACGGAACGCTGGCGCCCTCGTCGAGCAGGCCGACGGCGGCACGTACCTGGGTGGACTGGGCACCGATCTCGTCGGCGATGGTCTGGGCGATCTGCTGGGCGAGCGCGCTCTGGGCGTTCTTGGCGTCGTGCATTGCTTCAGGTCTGTGCCGCGTTACGGGAAGACCCCATTCTGGCAATCCACGACGGAGCCGGACAAGGCATTGACAGGGGGCGAGGTTCAGCAGCGAGGCCGGAGTGGACGCCGGCATCCTGGCGAAAAGAGGGCTCGGACTGGCCCTGGGCTGGGATGCCGGCGCGAGCGCGCGATGGTGGGCGCGCCCTGCCGCGTGTTGCGGAGGTCAGCGGTAGTGGCGGGCGGCGCGCTGCATGACGATCTCGTCACGCATGCCTTCCAGGGCCATCAGGCGGACCTTGCCGACACCCTGCAGTTCCATGAACCGCTCCGTGTAGAACTCCGGCCCCAGCGCGGTGTCGGCGCGGGATTTGCTGAAGCCGTAGGGCACCACGCCCTTCTCGCCATCCTTGCTACCACCGACATAAAGAACGATTGCCATGTGATGTATTCCTCCAAATTGCTACTGCGTACTGCACTCGATGAGCGATGCTGCGAGCTCATCGAGGAAGAGCTTACCGCGTCGAACCTGACTGGAACGTCACGAAGGCTAATGACGATCGGTTGCATGCAGATGACTGCGGGATCGCAGCAGAATGCTTACGGATCTTTAACTTCCGACTAACGAATCGGGGTTTCCAGCCAACGGCGCAGCCCCTCGTGGGTGGTTTGGGATGATCGCGGAAAGCCGGTTTCCTGTGGGCTGCCCGGGTGGGTGGGGCTGGCGGGGACGCCGTGAACCCGTCCCTGAAGTGACCCCCGGGAGTTGGACGCTAGATCCAACCCCGAGGGATACATGAACAAATACGACGCGCGTTTCAAACTGCAGGTCGCCAAAGAGGCCTGCAAGACCTCCACATCGGTCAAAGCCATTGCCCGTCGCCACGGCCTGGAGTTCTCCACGGTCAGGCGCTGGG
>NZ_JAWIRR010000007.1:158243-172325 GCF_036320065.1 Stenotrophomonas sp. SMYL8 | reverse complement strand
GGGGGCGGGGGGGGGGCGCCCCCCCCCCGCCCCCCCCCCCCCCCGCCACCCCCCCCCCCCCCCCCCCCCCCCCCCCCCCCCCCCCCCACCCCGCCATCCCACAGGAAACCGGCTATGGCTGTTGCTTCGGCCGTTGACGTTGCCTCTGCGGGTGCCGGGTGCAACCCGGCCGACGCCCCCAACCCGTACAATATCCGGATGCCTCTGATTACCCTACAGAACGTCGACTTCAGCGTCGGCGGCCCGTTGTTGCTGGAAAAGGCCGAACTGTCGATCGAGCCGGGCGAACGCATCGCCCTGATCGGCCGCAACGGCGCCGGCAAATCCACCCTGCTCAAGCTGCTGTCCGGCGACCACAAGCCCGATGACGGCGAAGTCCGCGTGCAGCAGGGCGTGCGTGTCACCCGCCTGGAGCAGGAAGTGCCGCATGGCGCCGCCGGCTCGGTGTTCGACGTCGTCGCCGATGGCCTCGGCGAACTGGGCCAGTGGCTGGCCGAATTCCACCACCTCAGCCATGCCGAGGTGTTCGATGGCGAAGCGCTCGGCAACGTGCAGGCCAAGATCGACGCCGCCAACGGCTGGGGCCTGGACCAGCGCGTCAGCGAAACCCTGACCAAGCTCGACCTGGACGGCGAGGCCGAGTTCGGCCGCTTGTCCGGTGGCATGAAGCGCCGCGTGCTGCTGGCCCGCGCGCTGGTGTCCAGCCCGGATGTGTTGCTGCTGGACGAACCGACCAACCACCTGGACATCGAAGCCATCGACTGGCTGGAAGCGTTCCTGAAGGGCTGGAGCGGCAGCGTGGTATTCGTCACCCATGACCGTCGCTTCCTGCGTGCGCTGGCCACCCGCATCGTCGAGATCGACCGCGGCCAGGTCACCAGCTGGCCGGGCGACTGGGCCAACTACGAGCGCCGCCGCGAGGAACGCCTCAATGCGCAGGCGCAGGAAAACGCCCGCTTCGACAAGCTGCTGGCGCAGGAAGAAGTCTGGATCCGGCAGGGCATCAAAGCCCGCCGTACCCGCGATGAAGGCCGCGTACGTCGCCTGAAGGCGATGCGCACCGAACGCTCGCAGCGCCGCGACCTCAGCGGCAACGTCAAGATGGAAGCCGCGCAGGGCGTCAGCTCCGGCAAGAAGGTCATCGACGTCAAGGACATTTCGTTCGCCTTCGGCGAGCGCACCATGGTCCGCGATTTCACCACCACCATCCTGCGTGGCGACCGCATCGGCCTGATCGGTCCCAACGGCAGCGGCAAGACCACGCTGCTGAAGCTGCTGCTGGGCGAACTGCAGCCGGCCAAGGGTGAGGTCAACGCCGGTACCAACCTTCAGATCGCGTATTTCGACCAGTACCGCGCGGTGCTGCGCGAAGACTGGAGCGCGATCGAGAACGTGGCCGAAGGCCGCGATTTCCTCGAGTTCAACGGCAAGCGGAAGCATGTGCATGCCTATCTGCAGGACTTCATGTTCACTCCGGAGCGCGCGCGTGCGCCGATCACCCGCCTGTCTGGCGGTGAGCGCAACCGCCTGCTGCTGGCCAAGCTGTTCGCGCAGCCGTCCAACCTGCTGGTAATGGACGAACCGACCAACGACCTCGACGTGGAAACCCTGGAGCTGCTGGAAGAGCTGCTGGGCGAGTACACCGGCACGCTGCTGCTGGTCAGCCACGACCGTGACTTCATCGACAACGTGGTGACCTCCACGCTGGTGATGGAAGGCGACGGCGTGATCGGCGAGTACGTCGGCGGCTACAGCGACTGGCAGCGCTATGCGGCCAGCGTGGCTGCACCTGCCGCGGCCCCGGCAGCAGCCAAGCCGGCGGTTGCTGCACCGGCCGCCACGGCCGCTGCTCCGGCTGCGCCCAAGCGCAAGCTGGCCTACAAGGAAGCGCGCGAACTAGAGCAGCTGCCGAAGACCATCGAGAAGCTGGAAGGCGACGTCGAAGGGCTGACCTCGGCGATGAACGACCCGTCGTTCTACACCCGCAGCAGTGCCGAAGTAACCGCGCACACCCAGCAGCTGGCCAAGGTGCAGGCCGAGCTGGATGCCGCGTACGCGCGCTGGGAAGAGCTGGAAGGCTGAGCTGAGCGTCCGCCGGCGCTGCCGGTGAACTCAGTAGATCCACGCCATGCGTGGATATCGGGATCCGTGCGGACCAACGGTCCGCACCTACCGAAGCCGGTTACGCCTCCGTACGGACCAAGGTCCGCACCCACCGGGGCGCCGGCGGTCATTTAACCCCGTGCAAATCCCGCAGCTGGCTCGGCCGACTGCCGAAATACGCCGCCAGATCGGCGATGTCCTGATCGCTCAGGTCCTTCGCCTGCGGAGTCATCAGCGCATGCTGGCGGTCACCGGCGCGGTAGGCCTGCAGCGCATGCGCCAGGTAGTCACCGTACTGCCCACCCAGCTTCGGGTAGGTCGCATCGATCGGCGCGTTGCCGTCGGCGCCGTGGCAGTCGATGCAGCTCTGGTTGGTGGCCTTGCTCTTCACCTTGGCGCGGGCTTCACCGGCGGCCTCGCGACCTGGTGGCAGGCCGGCAGAGGATGAAGAACCGTGTTCGCCGCTGGCATGGCCCGGGTCGGCGGCGGATTTCTCGCTGTTTTCCACCTGCGACTGTGAACAGGCGGCCAGCAGCAGGGCAACGGACAGGGCGATGGCGTGACGCATCGGATGCGCGGCTTTCGACATGGGCGGGCCTTACTTGACGGTGGACAGGTAAACAGAGAGATCGGCGATCTCCTGTTCGCTGAAACTCATCGACTGCGCCTGCATCGTCGGATGCCTGCGCTTGCCCTGGCGGTACTCGGTCAGGGCCTGGGCCAGGTACTGCTGGGTCTGGCCGCCGATCTTCGGCACCCGGTAACTGGGGTAGGCGTTCTTGTAGCCGGTGATGCCATGGCACCCCTGGCAGGTATAGGCCAGGACACGGCCATTGTCGAAGTTGCCGGTGGGGGCGGCAGGCGCCGGGGCAGCGGCGGGAGCCGGGGCCGGGGCAGGTGTGGCAGGAGCAGGAGCGGGCTGTGCGGCGGCCCCAAGGGGCAGGAGGACGGCCAGAGCGAGACAAGCGGCGAGCGGCTGCGGGCGCATGGTGTCGTTTCCGGGGATTCGGGTCTGGTCGTTCCGGCGTGGGGTACGGAACGCCCCGAGTATAGCCCCAGGTTTCATCTAGCTGAAATGGGGGGCGGGCCGACCAGTGGCACGAAGACACCATGACCTTTGGGATATGGTGTTGCCGTGAAGTGGTGCATTACTTTGCTACCACACCTGTCCACGCATCCTCCAGGGATCTGACGATGTCGCACCCAACCTTCCTGTCCGGCCGTCGCAGCGGAATCTGCGCTGCCGCACTGCTGATCTCCACCTCCCTGCTGCTGGGCGGTTGCGCCGCAGGGCCCAATTCCGAAGCCAAGGCCGCCGAGACCAAGGAGGAGAAGAAGGTCGATGCGGTCCCGGTCGAAGTGGCCGTGGCCAGCCACCGTGCTGTCGCGGCCAGCTACACCGGTACCGCTGCGCTGGAACCACGCGCCGAGTCGCAGGTGGTGGCCAAGACTTCCGGCGTGGCGCTGGCGGTGCTGGTCGAGGAAGGCCAGCGGGTCAGCGCTGGCCAGCCGCTGGTGCGTCTGGACCCGGACCGCGCGCGCCTGGCCGTGGCACAGAGCGAAGCGCAGATGCGCAAGCTGGAAAACAACTACCAGCGCGCGCAGAAACTGGTGGGCCAGCAGATGGTCAGCGCCGCCGACGTCGACCAGCTGCGTTACGACCTGGAAAACGTACGCGCGCAGTACCGCCTAGCCACGCTGGAACTGTCCTACACCACGGTGGTGGCGCCGATCTCCGGCGTGATCGCGTCGCGCTCGATCAAGACCGGCAACTTCGTGCAGATCAACACGCCGATCTTCCGCATCGTCGACAACTCGCGGCTGGAAGCCACCCTCAACGTGCCCGAGCGCGAGCTGGCCACCCTGCGCGCCGGCCAGCCGGTGACGCTGGCTGCCGATGCGCTGCCGGGGCAGAGCTTCACCGGCACCGTCGACCGCATCGCACCGGTGGTGGATTCGGGCAGCGGTACGTTTCGCGTGGTCAGTGCCTTCGATGGCGCCGCGCACGCGTTGCAGCCCGGCATGTTCGGTCGCATCCGCATCGATTACGACCAGCGTGCGGATGCGCTGGTGGTGCCGCGCCTGGCGCTGCTCGACGATGGTGAGCCGGCGGTGTTCCGGGTGCGCGAAGGCAAGGTCGCACGCGTTCCGGTCAAGCTGGGTTACGCCGAGGGCCCGTGGGTGGAGATCCGTGATGGCCTGGCGGCCGGTGATCAGGTGGTCACCGCCGGCAAGGTCGCCCTGCGCGACGGCACCGCAGTGCAGGTGATCGCTGATCCGAAGGCAAAGGCGAAGACGGTCGCAGCGGCCGCCAAGCCGGCAGACAAGGCCGGGAGCACGCAATGACCGCCCCGGGCCACGACCACGGTGCCTCGCCGGCGAGCGACGGCGCCGCCGCCAGCATGCGCGGCGGTCTGGTGGAATTCGCCACCCGCCGCCGCGTGACCATCGCCATGTGCACGGTCACCCTGTTGCTGTTCGGCCTGATCGCGCTGGGCAACCTCAAGGTCAACCTGCTGCCCGACCTGAGCTACCCGACGCTGACCGTGCGCACCGAGTACACCGGTTCGGCGCCGACCGAAATCGAAACCCTGATCACCCAGCCGGTTGAAGAAGCGGTCGGCGTGGTCAAGAACCTGCGCAAGCTGAAGTCGGTCTCGCGCACCGGCCAGAGCGATGTGGTGCTGGAGTTCGCCTGGGGCACCAACATGGACCAGGCCAGCCTGGAGGTGCGCGACAAGATGGAAGCGCTGAACCTGCCACTGGAGGCCAAGGCCCCGGTGCTGCTGCGCTTCAATCCGTCCACCGAACCGATCATGCGCCTGGTGCTGTCGAACAAGGTGGCGCCGACCAGCGATGCCGATGCGGTCCGTGAGCTGACCGGCCTGCGCCGCTATGCCGATGAAGACCTGAAGAAGAAGCTGGAGCCGGTCAGCGGCGTGGCGGCGGTCAAGGTCGGTGGCGGCCTCGAGGACGAGATCCAGGTCGACATCGACCAGCAGAAGCTGGCCCAGCTGAACCTGCCGATCGACACCGTCATCAAGCGCCTGAAGGACGAGAACATCAACATCTCCGGCGGCCGCCTGGAGGAGGGTTCGCAGCGCTTCCTGGTGCGTACCGTCAACCAGTTCGCCGACCTGGAGGAGATCCGCAACCTGCTGGTCACCACCCAGGCGTCGAACGGTAGCGCGGCCGACTCGGCGTTGCAGCAGATGTTCAACATCGCCGCGTCGACCGGTTCGGCGGCAGCCATCGCGGCGGCATCGGCGGTGCAGAGCGCATCGTCCGGCGGTGGTTCCAGCGTGGTCGCCAACGGTGTGCCGGTGCGCCTGAAGGACGTGGCCACCGTGCGTCAGGGCTACAAGGAACGCGAAGCGGTGATCCGCCTGGGCGGCAAGGAATCGGTCGAACTGGCGATCTACAAGGAAGGCGACGCCAATACCGTGTCCACCGCCGAAGCGCTGCGCAAGCGCCTGGAGCAGATCAAGGGCACGTTCCCGTCCGACGTCGAGATGACCACCATCGAGGACCAGTCGCGCTTCATCGAGCACGCCATCGCCGACGTCAAGAAGGATGCAGTGATCGGCGGCCTGCTGGCGATCCTGATCATCTTCCTGTTCCTGCGTGATGGCTGGAGCACGTTCGTGATCAGCCTGTCGCTGCCGGTCTCGATCATCGCCACGTTCTTCTTCATGGGCCAGCTCGGCCTGAGCTTGAACGTGATGTCGCTGGGCGGTCTGGCACTGGCCACCGGCCTGGTGGTGGATGACTCGATCGTGGTGCTGGAGAGCATCGCCAAGGCCCGCGAGCGTGGCCTGGGCATCCTGCAGGCGGCCATCGCCGGTACCCGCGAAGTGAGCATGGCGGTGGTCGCCTCCACCCTGACCACCATCGCGGTGTTCCTGCCGCTGGTGTTCGTCGATGGCATCGCTGGCCAGCTGTTCCGCGACCAGGCGTTGACCGTGGCGATCGCCATCGCGATCTCGCTGCTGGTGTCGATGACCCTGATCCCGATGCTCAGCTCGCTGAAGGGACGGCCGCCGCTGGCGTTCCCGGAAGAAGCGCCGAACGAACCGTGGCAACCGCAGAACCGCTGGCAGAAGCCGGTTGCGCTGGGCCGTCGTGGCGCCGTGGCGACCGCGCGCTGGAGCTTCTACGCGCTGGCCTGGCTGGTCGTGCGGGCGTGGCGTGGCGTGGTGGCGGTGGTCGGCCCGGTGATGCGCAAGGCCAGCGATCTGGCGATGAAGCCCTACGCCGGCGCCGAGCGTGGCTACCTGCGCCTGCTGCCGAGCGCACTGGCGCATCCGGGCAAGGTGCTGGGTGTTGCCTCGATCATCTTCGTGGCGACGATGGCGCTGGTGCCGATGCTCGGTGCCGATCTGATCCCGCAGCTGGCGCAGGATCGTTTCGAAATGACGGTGAAGCTGCCGGCCGGCACGCCGCTGAAGCAGACTGATGCACTGGTACGCGAGCTGCAGCTGGCACACGGCAAGGGCGAGGGCGTGGCGTCGCTGTACGGTGTCAGCGGCAGCGGCACCCGCCTGGATGCCAGCCCCACCGAGAGCGGCGAGAACATCGGCAAGCTGACCGTGGTGATGGAAGGCGGTGGCAATGCACGCACCGAGGCCGAGATCACCGAGCGCCTGCGTGACACCATGGGCCAGCATCCGGGGGCACAGGTCGATTTCGCGCGGCCGGCGTTGTTCAGCTTCTCCACGCCGCTGGAAATCGAGTTGCGCGGGCAGGACATGGCAACCCTGGAAGTGGCCGGCCAGCGCCTGGCGGCGATGCTGCGCGGCAATGCGCACTACGCCGATGTGAAGTCGACGGTGGAAGAGGGCTTCCCGGAAATCCAGATCCGCTTCGACCAGGAGCGTGCCGGTGCGCTGGGCCTGACCACGCGCCAGATCGCCGACGTGGTGGTGAAGAAGGTGCGCGGCGATGTCGCCACCCGCTACAGCTTCCGTGACCGCAAGATCGACGTGCTGGTGCGTGCGCAGGAGGGCGACCGCGCCAGCGTGGAGAGCATCCGCCGGCTGATCGTCAACCCGGGCAGCACCCGTCCGGTCACGCTGGACGCGGTGGCCGAAGTGGTCGCCACCACTGGCCCCAGCGAAATCCACCGCGCCGACCAGACCCGGGTTGCGGTGGTGTCGGCCAACCTGCGCGACATCGACCTCGGCGCGGCCATGCGCGAGGTGCAGCAGATGGTCGCCGAGCAGCCGCTGGGTGCGGGTGTCGGCCTGCACATCGGTGGCCAGGGTGAGGAGCTGGCGCAGGCGGCGAAGTCGTTGATCTTCGCCTTCGGCCTGGCGATCTTCCTGGTCTACCTGGTGATGGCCTCGCAGTTCGAATCGCTGCTGCACCCGTTCGTGATCCTGTTCACCATCCCGCTGGCGCTGGTCGGTGCGATCCTGGCGCTGATGCTGACCGGCAAGCCCATCTCGGTGGTGGTGTTCATCGGCCTGATCCTTCTGGTCGGCCTGGTCACCAAGAACGCGATCATCCTGATCGACAAGGTCAACCAGCTGCGCGAGGCCGGCGTAGCAAAGCACGAGGCGCTGGTGGAAGGCGCGCGCTCGCGCCTGCGGCCGATCATCATGACCACGCTGTGCACGCTGTTCGGCTTCCTGCCGTTGGCGGTGGCGATGGGCGAGGGCGCCGAAGTGCGCGCGCCGATGGCGATCACCGTGATCGGTGGCCTGCTGGTGTCGACCCTGCTGACTCTGCTGGTGATCCCGGTGGTGTACGACCTGATGGACCGTCGCGGCGATGCGTATTACCGCGAACGTGGTCGCAAGCATGCCGGTGAGATCGAGCCGGGTGCAGCGGGCAGTGCGGCGGGTACGGAGGAACCGGCATGAGTGTGGCCGAGTTCTCCATCCGCCGTCCGGTCACCACCATCATGTGTTTCGTGTCGCTGGTGGTGATCGGCCTGATCGCTTCGTTCCGGTTGCCGTTGGAAGCGCTGCCGGACATCTCCGCGCCGTTCCTGTTCGTGCAGATTCCGTACACCGGCTCCACCCCGGAGGAAGTGGAACGGACCATCATCCGCCCAGTCGAGGAATCGCTGGCGACGATGACCGGCATCAAGCGCATGCGCTCGTCGGCCACCTCCGAAGCGGCGCTGATCTTCATCGAGTTCAGCGACTGGGACCGCGACATCGCCATCGCCGCCTCCGATGCACGCGAGCGCATCGACGCGATCCGCAGCGACCTGCCCGACGACCTGCAGCGCTACAACGTGTTCAAGTGGTCCAGTAGCGACCAGCCGGTGCTGAAGGTGCGCCTGGCCAGCACCACCGACCTGACCACCGCCTATGACATGCTCGACCGCGAGTTCAAGCGGCGCATCGAGCGCATTCCCGGCGTGGCCCGTGTCGACATCACCGGTGCGCCGCCGAACGAGGTGGAGATCGCCATCGATCCGAACCGCCTCAACGCGCACGGCCTGAGCATCAATGAACTGAGCGAGCGCCTGCGTACGCTGAATTTCTCGATCTCGGCCGGGCAGATCGACGACAACGGCCAGCGCGTGCGCGTGCAGCCGGTGGGTGAGATCACCGACCTGCAGGAAATGCGCGATCTGGTGATCAACGCCAAGGGCCTGCGCCTGGGCGATATCGCCGATGTGCGCCTGAAGCCGGCGCGGATGAACTACGGGCGCCGCCTGGACGGCAACCCGGCGGTCGGCCTGGACATCTTCAAGGAGCGCAGTGCCAATCTGGTGGAGGTGTCGCGCGCGGCACTGGCCGAGGTTGAATCGATCCGTGCCGAAGCGTCGATGCGCGACGTGCAGATCAAGGTGATCGACAACCAGGGCAAGGCGGTGACCTCCTCGCTGCTGGAACTGGCCGAGGCCGGTGCGGTCGGCCTGATCCTGTCGATCACGGTGCTGTTCTTCTTCCTGCGCCATTGGCCGTCCACGCTGATGGTGACCCTGGCCATTCCGATCTGTTTCACCATCACCCTGGGCTTCATGTACTTCGTCGGGGTGACGCTGAACATCCTGACCATGATGGGCCTGCTGCTGGCGGTGGGCATGCTGGTCGACAACGCCGTGGTGGTGGTGGAGAGCATCTACCAGGAGCGCGAGCGCATGCCGGGGCAGCCGCGCCTGGCCTCGATCATCGGCACCCGCAACGTGGCCATCGCGCTCAGTGCCGGTACGCTGTGCCACTGCATCGTGTTCGTGCCGAACCTGTTCGGCGAGACCAACAACATCAGCATCTTCATGGTGCAGATCGCGATCACCATCTCGGTCTCGCTGCTGGCCTCGTGGCTGGTCGCGGTCAGCCTGATCCCGATGTTGTCCGCGCGCATGGCCACGCCGAAGCTGGTGCACTCGCAGACCGGCGTGATCGCGCGCCTGCAGCGGCGCTACGCGACACTGCTGGACTGGTCGCTGCACCATCGTGGCTGGAGCCTGCTCGGCATCGTGCTGGTGGTGCTGGTCAGCCTGGTGCCGATGAAGCTGACCAAGGTCGACATGTTCGGTGGTGACGGCGGCAAGGACATCTTCATCGGCTACATGTGGAAGGGCGCCTACACCTACCGGCAGATGTCCGAGGAAGTGGCGCGGGTGGAGAACTGGATCGACGCCAACCGCGAGCGCCTGCACGTGAAGCAGGTGTATTCCTGGTACAGCGAGCAGGAAGGCAGCTCCACCGTGGTCACCCTGGACGAAAAGTACGCCAAGGACATCAAGGCGCTGCAGGAAGAGCTGCGCAAGGGCCTGCCGAAGTCGGCCCGCACCGACTACTTCGTCGGCAACCAGGGCGGTGATGGTGGCGGTGGCGGCAACCAGGGCGTGCAGGTGCAGCTGGTGGGCGACTCCAGTTCGATGCTGCAGGAGATCGGCCAGGAAGTGGTACCGCTGCTGGCCCAGCGCGCCGAGCTGCGCGATGTGCGCATCGACAACGGCGAGAAGGGCGGCGAACTGAAGGTGCGCGTCGACCGCGAGCGCGCCGCCGCATTCGGCTTCAATGCCGAGCAGGTAGCCAGCTTCGTCGGCCTGGCCCTGCGCGGTGCACCGATGCGCGAGTTCCGCCGCGGCGACAACGAAGTACCGGTATGGGTGCGCTTCGCCGGTGCCGAGCAGAGCAGCCCGGAAGACCTGGCCGGCTTCAGCGTGCGTACCGGCGACGGCCGCAGCGTGCCACTGCTGAGCCTGGTCACCGTCGACGTCGGTTCGTCGGCCACCCAGATCGGCCGCACCAACCGCCAGACCACGCTGACCATCAAGGCCAACCTGGCCGAAAAGATCACCGCACCCGATGGCCGCAAGGCGATGGAGTCCGTGCTCAAGCCGATGAACTTCCCGGCCGGCTATGGCTTCACCTTCGATGGCGGCGACTACGGCAACGACGACGAGGCGATGCAGCAGATGGTGTTCAACCTGCTGATCGCGCTGGTGATGATCTACGTGGTGATGGCGGCGGTGTTCGAATCGCTTCTGTTCCCGGCGGCGATCATGAGTGGCGTGCTGTTCTCGATCTTCGGCGTGTTCTGGCTGTTCTGGATCACCGGCACCTCGTTCGGGATCATGTCCTTCATCGGCATCCTGGTGCTGATGGGCGTGGTGGTGAACAACGGCATCGTGATGATCGAGCACATCAACAACCTGCGGCGCGGCGGCATGGGCCGAACGCAGGCTTTGGTTGAAGGCTCACGCGAGCGCCTGCGCCCGATCATGATGACGATGGGCACGGCGATCCTGGCGATGGTGCCGATCTCGCTGACCAATACGCAGATGTTCGGCAATGGCCCCGAGTACGCGCCGATGGCGCGCGCGATTGCCGGCGGCCTGGCGTTCTCGACCGTGGTCAGCCTGCTGTTCCTGCCGACGATCTATGCAGTGCTGGATGACCTGCGCAGTGCGGTCACGCGACTGATCCGCCGCGCCCGCGGTCTGGAGATCGTGCCGGGTACCCCGGTGTAGTGGTCGAGCTTGCTCGACCGTAATGCGCGCCAACGTGTTGTGGTGTGGGGGAGGCCGGTCGTAGTGGGGCGGCCTCCCCCTTTTTTTGATGTTCTGCGCAGAGCATGCTCGGCCGATCTTTGCGGTCGGCGTAAAGCGTGCCAACCAAGGTTGGCACCTGCCGGTCGCGCGCGCAGACTCCGTGCGGCCGGTAGCGCCGGGCCATGCCCGGCGGGGCGTTGCAATCAACCGGCGACCTTGCCCCACACCTTGAACGTGGTCAGCCACAGGCCCAGCATGCTGCCGATGTTGGTCAGCATGAAGGTCAGCACCACGCGGGTGACGCGGTTGCGATACCAGCCCTTCAGGCTCTGCGCATCGTCGCGCAGCTTCAGGAAGTCCTCATACGCCGGCTTGCGCAGGCGCGCTTCCACCAGGGCCGAGAATGCGCCGGTCGGGATGCTCAGGCGGAACGGCTTGAACGGCGCCACCGCGATCGCGGTGAGGATGCTCAGCGGATGGCCGCCGGCCAGCAGGCAGCCCAGGCCCGCCAGGCCGCCGGTATACATCGCCCAGGTCGCCAGCAGTTCGGTGCCCACGCCCAGACCACCGCGGTAGAAGCCCACGCCGATGCCGGTCGCCACGATGGCCAGGATGCCCAGCGTGAACCACGGAATGTTGCGCTTCTTCGGCACCGCTTCCAGCTCGGCGCGCAGCGGTGCCGGTGCTTCGGTGTCGGTTTCCAGGTAGCGGGCCAGCCCGGCAAGGTGACCGGCACCGACCACTGCCAGCACCTCACGCTGCTGCGGATCGTGTTCTTCGCGCAGGCGCGTGGCCATGTAGCGGTCGCGCTCGCCGATGATGGTCTCGTACAGTGCCGGGCTCTCGCTGGCGAACTCGCCGAAGCTCGATTCCAGCATGTCGCCCTGCTTGAGCTTCTCGATCTCGTTTTCGCCCACTTCCTCGGACGAGAACAGGCCGGCGCCGAGACCGGCAACCAGCTTCAGCTTGCCGAAGAAGCCCAGCCGCTGCGAGGCGCGGCGGAAGGTCAGGCCGACTTCACGGTCGATCAGGTGTACCGGCAGGTCGCGTTCGCGCGCCAGTTCCACCGCGCGTTTCAGTTCCGCGCCCGGCTCGATGTCGAGCTGTTCGGCCAGGCGACGCTGGTAGGCGGACAGGGCCAGGTTGGCGGCGAACAGGGCGACGCGGCCCTTGCGGATCACCTCGACCAGGTCGAGCTTGGCCAGCGTGTCCGGGTCGCTCAGCGCCTGCAGGCGCTGCGGGTCCAGTTCAACGGCCACCGCGTCGAAGCGACCGCTGTCGATGGCTTTCTCCACCGCCTCGACGCTGGCGCGTGAGACATGGGCGGTGCCCAGCAGGGTGTAGCGCACGCCGTCGCGTTCAACAACGCGTACCGGCTGGCCGGCGAAGAGGTCGTCGCCGGTCTCGGGAAGGGTTTCGGTCATGGGTTCATTCATTGGAAGGTGCAGTGTCGGCGCCATCGCCGAGCGCGCGCTGCATCTGCACGGTATCCAGCCAGCGGCCATGCTTGCGGCCGAGGCCACGGAACACGCCGACCAGCTCGAAGCCGAAGCGTTCGTGCAGCTTGATGGAGGCGGCATTGGTCGGCTCCCCGATCACCGCCACCATCTGCCGGTAGCCACGCGCCACGCAGGCGTCGATGAGAGCCTGGAGCAGGCCGGTGCCCACGCCCTGGCCCTGGAAGCGGGCATCGACGTAGACCGAGTTTTCCACGGTCCACTGGTAGGCGATGCGGGTGCGGTAGGTGTTGGCGTAGGCATAGCCGGCCACCTGGCCGTCAATCTCGGCGACCAGGTAGGGGAAGCCGCGGTCGATGATGTCGCGCATGCGGCGCAGCATCTCGGACGCGTCCGGGATGTCGTACTCGTAAGTGTTGATGAAGTCGGTCACTTCCACCGCGTAGATCGCGGTGATCGCGGCGATGTCGGCCGGGCCGGCATCACGGATGAGGACGGCCATGCGCGGGCTCCGGCTCAGTCGATGTAGCGCTTGAGCAGGTCGCCGTAGGCATCGATGCGGCGGTCGCGCAGGAACGGCCAGATGCGGCGCACATGCTCGCTGCGCTGCAGGTCGACATCGCACAGCAGAACCGTGGCATCGGTGCCGGCTTCGGCCAGGAACTCGCCCTGCGGGCCGAGCACGTGGCTGTTGCCCCAGAACTGGATGCCGGAGGCGCCCAGCGGCGAGGCCTCGTGGCCGACGCGGTTGCAGCTCAGCACCGGCAGGCCGTTGGCCACGGCGTGGCCACGGTGGCTCAGCACCCAGGCGTCGCGCTGGCGGGTCTTCTCGTCCTGCACGTCGTCCGGGTCCCAGCCGATCGCGGTCGGGTAGAGCAGCAGTTCGGCACCGGCCAGCGCCATCAGGCGCGCCGCTTCCGGGTACCACTGGTCCCAGCACACCAGCACGCCGAGGCGACCCACCGAGGTATCGATCGGCTTGAAACCGATGTCGCCCGGGGTGAAGTAGAACTTCTCGTAGAAGCCCGGATCGTCCGGGATATGCATCTTGCGGTACTTGCCGAGCAGCGTACCGTCCTTCTCGAACACCACGGCGGTGTTGTGGTACAGGCCGGCAGCACGGCGCTCGAACAGCGAGCCGACCAGCACCACGCCATGCTTCTTCGCCAGCGCGCCCAGGCGCTCGGTGCTCGGGCCCGGGATCGGCTCGGCCAGGTCGAACTCGTCCACCGATTCGTGCTGGCAGAAGTACGGGCCGTTATGCAGTTCCTGCAGCAGCACCAGCTTGGCACCCTGGGCAGCCGCCTCGGCCACGCGTGCTTCGATCACCGCCAGGTTGGCGGCGGCATCACCGTGGTTGCGCTCCTGGATCAGGGCGACGGTAAGGGGGCTGCGCGAGTTCATGCGGGGCGTTCCTGCGGGGGAAAACCTGCATGTTAGCGCGGATGGACGGCGACGGCGTGTCGCGCGCTGAATGGGTGCTGGTAGTGCCGGGGGGGGGGGGGGGGGCCGGCCCCCCCCCCCCCCCCCGGGGGGGGGGGGGGCGCCCGGGGCGCCGCG